>DATATI010000074.1 GCA_036268875.1 Polyangia bacterium
GCCCTTTTTTGGGATCCGTCAAAGAGCGCCCTCGTCAGAGGAGCGCAAACGCGCGAAAGCCGCCCTCCAATCGGTTGTTCACCTTCGCCCCGCGCGTAACGGGCTCGTCTACGAAAATGTGACGAATGTTGAGCCTCCCGCGGGCCCACTCCGTCACTGAAATAGAAGCGTCGGAGTCCCGGAGCCTACGAGCCGGGAGGGCGGTCGCGGGTGGGGGAGGCGTTGTAGGCGGCGGATTGGCCGGGCGGGATACTCAGTGACACCCAGGCTGGCCCGCAGAGTTGCTTGGCCAGAAACACGATCTGGCCGACGTGATAGCTGGCATGGGCCAGCGAACGGTGCAGCGCCTCGGTCACCGACAGTGGCTGCTGGCGAATGGTGACTGTGCGCGCGAGATCGAGGTCCGACAGATCAGCGAGCGCCGCGAACAAGAGGTCCCAGCCACCGCTCCAGAAATGCGAGTAGCGCGGCGTGCGTGACCTGACGGGAAAGAAACTCGCTGTCGCGATCGCGGTCCGGTTTTTCGCCGTCGCCGGTGAGAAAATCCGTAAAGCGCGAGCGCAGATTGCCGGCCACGTGCCAGGTGATGGTGGCCACCGAATTGTCGCCGGCGCCCGTCATCTGTCCCAGTTGCACCTCGCTGAGCTGCCGGAAGGCGCCCTCGGCCAGCGCCCGGTATCGCCTGAATTCGCCTTCAATCGACACCACCACGGCCCGCACGCCGCAACGCTACCATGCGTTCATGGCCGTGAATCATGGCGCTTTTGCTTTTCTGGCCGCTGCGGTGTCCATAATTGTCGGATGGCCACAGTCGCGACCTCCGTTCCCGTCATTCCTGGACCGCTGCCCGAAGCAGATGCGCTGGACGCCCGCGTCCGCGCGCTGCGCGAACGGTTTCCACGCGCCATCGTCGATCGATACTTGGCGGCGCTGCCGACGATCGGTGCGCGTGTGTTGTTGTCGGCCGGCGCCGCCGTGGTCGGCGACGTGCAACTGAGCGACGACGTGTCTATCTGGTATGGCGCGGTCTTGCGCGGCGATCTGGCGCCCATCGTCGTCGGGCGCGGCACGAACATTCAAGATGGTGCGGTCATTCACGTCGGCGACGATTCGCCCTGCATCGTCGGGGCGGAGATCGTGGTCGGCCACCGCGCCATGCTGCACGCCTGCCGGATCGAAGACGGCTGCTTGATCGGCATGCAGTCGACCATCCTGGACGAGGCGGTGATCGGCCAGGGATCGATCGTCGGCGCCGGGGCGCTGGTCACGCAGCGGACGGTCATTCCCCCGCGCAGCTTGGTCCTGGGCGCGCCGGCGCGGGTGATCAAGCATCTTGACGAATCTGACGAGGCTTTTCATCGGGCCCTGGCCGGGAAATACGCTCGCCTGAAGGAGAACTATCGATGCGACGCCTTGAGGAACGATCAACGATGACCAGCGCGGCGGCGCGATTCAGCGTGCTGGTTGTAGCGCTGGGATTCGCCGCTTGCGGCAGCGTCACGTCCAACGCCGGCGCCGGCGGTTCAGGTGGAGTGGCCGCTGCTGGTTCGGGCGGCGCGGGCGCGGCCACGGGCACCGGTGGTGGCGGCGCAGGCAATGCCGACGCTGGCGGCGACGGACCCGCGGTGGTGGTGGGCGACGTGACCTACTACCGCGACGTGCAGCCGATCGTGCAAAAGCGCTGTCAGACCTGCCACACCGATAATGGCATCGCGCCGTTCGCGCTGCTCACCTACGACGACGCCAAGATGCACGCGCCCGATATGGCCGCCCAGACCACCGCCCGCGTGATGCCGCCCTGGCTGCCCGCTCCCGGCTGCGGTGATTTTCGCGACAGCCGCCGACTCACCGATCTGGAAGTGGCGACGCTGGCCGCCTGGAACCAGGCCGGCGCTCCCGCCGGCAACGTCGCGGACGCCCCGCCCAGCGCGGTGCCGGCTGGCGCCAATCTGGGAACGCCCGGCGCCACCCTCGATCCCGGCGCGACCTATCATGCCAACGCCGCGCTGACCGATGACTACCACTGCTTCCTGATCGATCCGGCCATCGCCGCGCAGAAAGATCTGATCGGCTTCGATATTCACCCGGGTGTGCGGGCGGCCGTGCACCACGTACTGCTGTACGCGATCCCCGCCAGCAGCGTCACCGAAGCGAAGACGAAAGACGACGGCGAAGTGGGCATCGGATGGACCTGCTTTGGCGGCACCGGCGTCACCGGCGCGCAGACCGTCGGCGGCTGGGTGCCCGGCGCGGGCGCCACGGCGTTCCCGGCACCGACTGGGATCCCGATGGCCGCTGGCACGCAGATCGTGATGCAGATTCACTACAACCTGCTGGTGCAGAAGGACGTCACCGATCGCACGACGGCGGATCTGTTCTTCTCGGCCACCCCGGTGGCCAAGCCGGCGGCGATCTTCGCGGTGGCCAACCTGACCTTTGATGTGCCGGCGGGGACGAAATCGCAGACGGTGGTCGGGCAGTTGGCGATCAAATCGAACGCGGCCTTGTGGGGTGTGGTGCCGCACATGCACTTGCACGGCACCAAGATCCAGGTCGACATCCTGCACGCCGGCGGCGGCACGGACTGCGCCATCGATATCCCGCAATGGGATTTCCACTGGCAGCAGTTCTATTACTACCAGCAGCCGACCATGGTCGGTCCGGGCGACACCGTGCGCATCTCCTGCACGTTTGACAACTCGCCGGAGAACCAACCGGTCGTCAACGGCGTGGCCTTGACGCCGGCCGATCTGCGCTGGGGCGAGAAGACCACCGACGAGATGTGCCTGAACTATCTCTACGCGGCGATTCCCTAGAGCCCGCTGCAACGCCGGCCCTCGCCGCGGGCGGCGCCGAGGTGCTAGTTTCCGCGCGTGGATTATCGCTGGAATGACAACGAGGCGGCCAAGCACGGCGACGACCTGGCGCAGCTGATCTATCTGTCGAACGTGGTCGGGACGGATCCGACGCTGACCCAACCCGGCGGCGGCAACAGCTCGGTCAAGCGGCAGGAGACGGACTTTGCCGGACGTACGGTCGACGTCCTGCGCGTCAAGGGCAGCGGCACCGATCTGCGAACCATCGGGAGGGCTGGATTCACCGGGCTGCGCATGAACGATCTGGGCTTCCTGCGGCGGCGCGATCGGATGTCCGACGAAGAGATGATGGCGTTCATGCGCGCGTGCATGCTGGATGCGCGCGAGCCGGCGCCGTCGGTGGAGACGCCGCTGCACTCGGTGCTGCGGCATCGGTTCATCGTGCACACGCACGACTTCGCCACGCAGGCCTTGACCGACACGCCGCGCCCGGAGGCGCTGGTGCGCGAGGCGCTGGGTTCCGCGGTGGCGTACATCGATTACGTACGGCCGGGGTTTCCGCTGGCGCATGCGGTGTCGCAGCTGGGGCCGCTGCCCGACGAGGCGAAGGGTTTGGTGCTGGGTCGGCACGGCCTCATCGCCTGGGGCCACACGGCCAAGGATTGCTATGACAGCTTGTTCGCCCTCATCAATCGCAGCGAAAAATTCCTCGCCGAAAAGCGCGGCTCGCGACCGTTCATCGAGGTGCGCGTGCCGGTGCCGCCGGTCGCAGAGCGACGGGCGACGGCGCGGCAGATCTTGCCGCTGCTGCGGGCCGGCCTGGCAACGCAGCGGCCGCCGATCGCTTACCCGATCTTGCATTGGGACGGCTCCGACGAGGCGACGTCGTTCGCCGGCTCGGCGCAGGCGGCGGCGCTGGCGGCCCGCGGAATGGTCACGCCCGAGCACATCCTGCGCTGCGGGCGGGTGGCGCTGGCGGTGAAAGAAGACCTGGCGTCGCTGCCGGTGGCCGACGCTGCCCGGGCGCTGGCGCACGCCCTGGCCGGTTTCGCCGCCGAGACGCGCGTGGTTTACGAACGCCAGAAGGATCGGACCGCCGCGCCGATGCTGGAGCCGACGCCGCGGGTTGTGCTACTGCCTGGCCTGGGCCTGGTGACAGCGATGAAAGACAAAACCAACGCGGTGGTTGGCAATCTTTGTTACCGCCATGCCATGCGCGTGATGGAAGCCGCCGAATCGCTGGGTGGCTTTCGATTTCTGGACGAAGCGGATGCGGTTGAATTCGAATACTGGCCGCTGGAGCTGGCCAAGCTGAACGCGCCCGAGAAAGAGCTGTCGCGGCAGGTGGCGCTGGTGACCGGCGCGGCCAGCGGCATCGGGCGAGCCATCGCCGAGCGCTTGGCCGCCGAGGGCGCGCACCTGGTGCTGACCGATATTGCCGGCGATGCCCTTCGCCAGACGGCGGCGGCGATCGGCAAGCTGTGCAAGGACGCGCAGCGGGTGATCGCCGTCGAGGCCGACGCCACCCGCGCCGCCGACGCCGCTCACGCCGTGACCGAGGCGGTGCTGACCTTCGGTGGCCTGGACATTCTGGTTTGCAACGCCGGGTTCATCCAGGCCGGGCCGATCGACCTGATCGCGCCCGACGACTGGGCCCGTCACTTCGAGGTCAACGTGGGCGGTTATTTTCTGGCCGTGCGCGAGGCGGTGGCGGTGATGAAGGCGCAAGGGCGGGGGGCCATCGTCTTCAACGCCTCGAAGGGCGCGTTCGCGCCGACGGCGGACAACGCGGCCTACGCCAGCTCGAAGGCGGCGGTGGCGGCGCTGGCCCGCAACCTGGCGACGGAGCTGGGGCCGCACGGCATCCGGGTGAATTACATCAATGCTGACTTCGTCGACACGCCGCTGATGAACCAGCTGATCGCCCAGCGGGCGGCGCAAAAAGGCATCTCGCCGGCGCAGCAAACCGACGAATACCGGCGGCGCAACTTGCTGTCGGTCGGGCCCATCCCACCTTCGGCGGTGGCGGAGGCGGCGCTGTTCTTCTCCTCGCCGCGGGCGCGGTTCACCACCGGCGGCATGCTGACCGTCGATGGCGGCATCAAAGAAGCGATGCCGCGGTAGCACGACGCCGCAGCGGCGTGTACACTCACCGCCCATGGAAATCAGCCCCCTGCGAGAACGCATCAGCAAGCTGCAAAGCCGCTTGGCGATTCTCCGGGGGCATCTTTGACATCGACGGCAAACGCAGGCGCATAGGCGAACTGGACCACGAGGCGGGCACGCCGGAGTTCTGGAACGTCGCAGACAAAGCCCAGGCCACGCTGCGCGAGCAGGCGCGGCTGAAGTCGACCGTCGACGGGTACGAAGGGCAGATGCGCGCCATCGAGGACGCGCAGATCCTGGTCGACCTGGCCGACGAGGCCAAGGACGAAGCGACCGCTGCTGAAGCTGCCGCCACGCTGGCCGCGTCGGAGGACGTGGTCGCGAAGATGGAGTTCGCGCGCATGCTGACCGGTCCGTACGACCGGCAGGGCGCCTTGCTGAGCATCAATGCCGGCGCCGGCGGGACCGAGTCGCAGGATTGGGCCGAGATGCTGCTGCGCATGTACTCGCGCTGGGCCGAGCGCAAAGGATACAAGGTCGAGCAGCTTGATCTGCAGCCCGGCGACGAGGCCGGCATCAAGAGCGTCACCATCGGCATCGAGGGCGAGTGGGCCTACGGTTACCTGCGCGCCGAGTTCGGGGTGCACCGGCTGGTGCGCATCTCGCCCTACGATTCGCAGGCGCGCCGCCACACCTCGTTCGCCAGCGTGTTCATTTACCCCGACATCGACGAGACGGTGAAGGTGGAGATCGACGACAAGGATCTGCGCATCGACGTCATGCGATCGTCGGGCGCCGGCGGCCAGCACGTGAACAAGACCGAATCCGCGGTGCGCATCACCCACATCCCCACCGGCATCGCCGTGCACTGCCAGTCGGAACGGTCGCAGCACAAGAACCGAGGCACGGCCATGCGCATCCTGCGGTCCAAGCTGTTCGAGGTCGAACAAAAGAAAATGGAAGACAAGATGGGCGGCATCCACGCCCAGAAGAAAGCCATCGAGTGGGGCAACCAGATTCGTTCGTACGTGCTGGCGCCCTACCGACTGGTCTCCGACCACCGCACCGGCTTGAAGGTCAGCCAGGTGGACGACGTCCTCGACGGCGATCTGGATCAGTTCATGGTCGCCCAGCTTTTGTTGTTGGCAGGTGACCCCTCTGCCGCGCCGGTGACAAAGCCGGAGGACGACGACCTGTAATCGGCTTCCAACATGGGAGATTTTCGTACATCTGTGGACAGATTTTGATTCATTGAATATTCACTGCTAGTTGCGGCGCTGCCGGCTGTTGGTATCCCGTGGAGAAACATGGCTGACGAACGCGAGTTGATTGCGGAACGCGAAAAGAAAGCAGTCGAGATCCGTGCCGCGGGACGAAATCCTTACGCCAACGGCTTCGTGCCTTCCCACGCCATCGGCGAGGTGGTGGCGAAGTTCGCCGACCGCACGCCGCCGGTCGCCGGCGCAGCGGACGGGCACGCTGGAGGCGGGGCGCCGGAACTTCTGTCGGACGAAAAGTTCACCGTCGCCGGCCGCGTCGTCGCCTACCGCGGGTTCGGCAAGGCGGCCTTCGTCAAAATCGCTGACCGGTCGGGCGTCATCCAGGTCTACGTGAAGAAGGACGCCATCGGCGATCAGGCGTTCGAAGTTTGGAAGCGCGTCGAGCGCGGCGATTTCATCGGCGCGGCGGGCGGGGCGATGTTCACCAAGACCGGCGAGCTGTCGATCCTGGCAGACTCGGTCACCGTGTTGACCAAGGCGACGCGGCCGCTGCCCGAAAAATGGCATGGGCTATCCGACGTGGAGATCCGCTATCGCCAGCGCTACGTCGACCTGGTCGTCAACCCCGACGTACGCGAGGTCTTCCGCAAGCGCACGGCCATCGTGCGACACATCCGCCAGTTCCTGGACGGGCGCGGCTACATGGAGGTCGAGACGCCGATGATGCACGGGGTGCTGGGCGGCGCCGCCGCGCGACCTTTCGCCACCCATCACAACGCGCTGGACCTGAACCTGTTCATGCGCATCGCGCCCGAGCTGTACTTGAAGCGCCTGGTGGTTGGCGGGTTCGATCGCGTCTACGAGATCGGCCGCAACTTTCGCAACGAAGGCCTGTCGCGCCAGCACAACCCGGAGTTCACCATGCTGGAGTTTTATCAGGCCTACGCGACTTACGAAGACCTGATGAACCTGACCGAAGAACTGTTCCGCGAGCTCGCGCGCGAAGTGTCAGGCGGCGAAGCGATCAGCTACGGCGGTCAGCCGATCAGTCTGGCGTCGCCCTGGCCCCGCATCCCGATGAAGGACGCCATCGTCAGCGCGTCGGCGGCTGGCCTGCTGCCGCGCGGGTTGGAGCGGCCGGTCCTCGACGACGAGGCGGCGCTGGCGGCGTGGTTGGCGGGCCACGGGCTCACCGAAGGCAAGGACGAGCTGGCGGCGGTGCTGCGCAAATCCGACAGTCACGGCGAACGCGTCGGCGCCTTGTTCGATTACGCTGGGGAAAAGGCCTTGCCCGCCGATCGCCCCGCCTTCGTCACCGAATACCCGGCCGAGACATCCCCGCTGTCCCGCCGCAACGACGCCGATCCCACCAAGGTCGACCGCTTCGAGCTGTTCATCGTCGGCCGCGAGCACGCCAACGCCTTCTCCGAGCTGAACGACCCGGCCGACCAACGGGCGCGGTTTCAGCGCCAGGTCGACGCCAGGGCCAAGGGCCGCGAAGAGACCATGGACTACGACGAAGACTATTGCCGCGCTCTGGAGTACGGCATGCCTCCCACGGCGGGCGAGGGCATCGGCATCGATCGCCTGGTCATGCTGCTGACCGACCAGCCGTCGATTCGCGACGTCATCTTGTTTCCGCTGATGCGTCCCGAGCGCGACGGATAACGGCGTCATGCTGGCGCCTGGGTTCGAATGGTTCGTGGCCTGGCGCCACCTGCGCGATCCGGATCGACAATCGCGCAAGACGCTGTTCATCGGCTTGACGACCATCGCTCTCGGCGTGGCGGCGCTGGCGCTGGTGCGGTTCGCCCCGTCGCTGTTCACCGTGCGCGTGGGCGATGCCATGGAGATTCTGTCCAGCCGCCAGACCGTGCTGGCCGAGAACGTGAAGATCGGCGGCTTCATCGCCGTCGGCGCCGGCCTGCTGCTGTCGATCCTGGGCGCGCTCTTCGCCAGCTTCACGGTGTTCACTGCGTTTTCGATCTTCGGCGTCTTCCTCGGCACTGGCGCGCCGATCATTGCGCTGTCTGTCATGTCTGGGTTCGAGGCCGATCTGAAGTCGAAGATCCGCGCCACCAAGGCCGACATCGTGGTCAGCACCGACGACGAGCACCCGTTCAAGGACTGGGAAGCCGTCGAGGCGAAGGTGAAATCCGTCGACGGCGTGGTGGCTTCGATGGCCTACGTCGAAGGCGAGGTGATCGTCAAACACGTCTCGAACCCGGCCGGCATGGGCATCATCCTGCGCGGCATCGAACCGCGCCGGGCCATGCAGGTGCTGGACCTGGGACGCACGCTGGTGGAAGGCAAGGTCGAGTACCTGCTGCACCCCGAACAGATCGCCACCGACGATCCGGATCTGCTGCGCCCGCTGGACGAACCGGACAAGGACGGCCAAGGTGGCAGCGAAGCGGGTAAGGCCAGCAAAGAGAAGCTGGCGCCCGCGCCGCGCCCGGTGCTGCCGGGGATTCTTCTGGGCGACGAGCTTTATGCCCGCACGCTGCGCGTCTACATGGGCAGCGACGTCGACGTGGCCTGCCCGATGTGCGGCGTCGGCCCCACCGGACCGATTCCCAAGATGCGGCCGTTCCGGGTGGCCGGGCATTTTTACACCGGCATGTACGAGTTCGATTCCAAGCTGGCCTACGCGCCGCTGGCCGACGTGCAGCGTTTTCTCGATATGCAAGGCGAGGTCACCGGCGTCGAGATCCGCACCCGCGACCCAGACCGGGCGCCGGCCATCGCCCAGGCCATCAGCGCGGTGTTAGGTCCAGGTTACGAAGTGCGCTCGTGGGAAGAGCTGAACCGCAGCTTGTTCATGGCCTTGAAGCTGGAAAAGATCGCCATGTTCGTGGTGCTGACCTTCATCGCCCTGGTGGCGTCGTTCTCGATCGTCTCGAACCTGATCATGCTGGTGACGGAGAAGGGCCGCGAGATCGCCATCCTGAAGTCGATGGGCGCCCGCGACGGAGCGATCCTGCGCGTGTTCTTCGCCGAGGGCCTTTACATCGGGCTGCTGGGCCTGGCCCTGGGCCTGGCCTGCGGCATCGGCGGCTGCCTGGTGATCGGCCGCTATGGCCTGCCGCTGGATCCCGACGTCTATTACATCCAGAAGCTGCCGGTGGTGATGCGCGGGGGCGAGATCGCCGGCGTGGCCCTGGCCGCCCTGGGTCTGTGTTGCCTGGCCACGCTGTACCCGGCGTGGCTGGCGTCGCGCCTGCGGCCGGTGGCCGGGCTGCGCTACGAATAGAGATCGTGGGCAACGCGTCCTAAGTCCGCCAAGTCTCAATGCTTGTCGTGAGACTGTCGGCGTTGACACCTGGGGGGGCGGCGACTACTTTGGCGGCCCCTATGAGTCCGGTCGCAACGCCTGCCGTGCCTGCGCTGGCGGCTGTCGGCCACAGTGATGTGGATCGACACCGCCGCGGAGGCGCGCACGTGGTGGTGCGCAACCTGTCCAAGGAGTTTCACCTGGGCGGGCGGGTCATCCCCGTGCTGCGCGGCCTGGATTTCGAGCTGCAACCGGGCGAGATCGCCTCGGTGGTGGGCGCGTCGGGCGTGGGCAAGTCGACGCTGTTGCAAGTGCTGGGCACGCTGGACGCGCCGACGTCGGGCGCCATCTCGTTCGACGGCACCGAGGTGACCGCGATGTCGGCGGCGCGCCTGGCCGAGTTTCGCAACCGGGAGATCGGCTTCGTTTTCCAGTTTCATCATCTGCTGCCGGAGTTCACCGCCCTCGAAAACGCCATGATGCCGGGCCTGATCCTGCGGCTGCCGCGCGCCGAGTGCGTGGCGCGTTCGCGCGCCATGCTGTCGCGCCTGGGCCTGGGCGATCGGCTGACTCACCGGCCAGGCGAACTGTCGGGCGGCGAGCAGCAGCGGGTGGCGCTGGCCCGGGCGCTGCTGCTGTCGCCGCGCTTGCTGCTGGCCGACGAGCCGACCGGCAACCTGGACACCAAGACCGGGCGCGAGATGCACCAACTTTTCTTCGAGCTGAACCGCGAGCTCGGCATGACGATCCTGATCGTCACCCACAACAACGAGCTGGCTGCTCAGACGCCGCGCAAGCTGCGCATGGCCGACGGTCGGATCACGGACGAGGCCTGACGCGAACCCGATGACTTCTTGTGCAGGGATCGCTCGGGCGGCCGCGCTGGCCGCCATGTTTATTTTTGTCGCGCGGCCGCCGGTGGCCGTCGCCGCCGACAAGCCGTCCGCGGCGGACACCAAGGCGGATGCGCCTGCTGCTGCCGGCACCGGCGATGGCGCCGCCGAGGCCACGCCGGCCGTCGACACCGGCAAGGTGGTCAAGCTGCAGTTTCGCGGCAACCGCAAGGTCGAGGACGACGCCATCAAGGTCAACTTGAAGACCAAGGTCGGCGTCACCCTGACGCAAGAGATGCTGCGCGACGATGTGCGGGCCATCTGGAAGATGGGCTACTTCGAAGACGTGCAGGTCGAGGCCACCGACGTCAAGGGCGGCGGCATGTCGATCGTCTTCATCCTCAAGGAGAAGCCGTCGATCAACAAGATCTACGTCGCCGGCAACGAAGCCGTCGAGCTGTCGAAGATCAACGAGGTCCTGGACATCAAGAAGGAGCAGATCCTCGACCTGTCCAAGCTGAAAAAGAACCAGGAAAAGATCAAAGACCTCTACGTCGAAAAAGGCTTCTACATGGCCGAGGTGACGTACGAGCTCAAGCGCAACGCCCCGGCCGAGGTGGACGTCTGGTTCCGCATCCGGGAGAACGCCAAGGTCGAGGTGCGGCGGGTGAACTTCGTCGGCAACAGCGCCGTCCCCGACAGCGACCTGCGCGACATCATCATCACCCACGAGGGCAGCCTGCTGTCGATCCTGAACCAGGCCGGCACGTATCGGGAAGACGTCTTCCAGCGCGACCTCTTGCTGCTGCAAGCGTACTACTGGGACCGCGGTTATGTGCAGGTCAAGGTCGGCTCGCCGCTGCTGGAGCTGTCGCCTGACAAGCAGTCGATGTACATCACCATCACGATCGACGAAGGGCCGCAGTACACCCTGGGCTCGGTCGACGTGCAGGGCGATCTCCTCGAGTCGAAGGAGTTCTTTCTCAGCCGGGTCTCGGTGAGGCCGGGCGAGATCTTCAACCGGTCAAAGCTGTCCGAAGACCTGCAGCGCCTGACCGATTTCTACAAGGACCGCGGCTTCGCCTACGTCAACGCCAGCCCGTCGACGCCGGTCAACGACAAGACCCGCACCGTCGACGTCATCTTCGAGATTCAAAAGGGCGAGCTGGTTTCCTTCGACCGCATCAACATCCGCGGCAACAGCAAGACCCGTGACAAGGTCATCCGTCGCGAGCTGCGCATCTATGAAGGCGAGACCTACAACCAGACCTTGATCGACGCCTCCAAGCGCCGGGTGAACGCGCTCGGTTACTTCGAGAAGGTCGACATCTCGACCAAGCGCGGGGACACCGACAACCAGATGGACGTCAACGTCGAGGTGTCGGAGCGGCCCACCGGCACGTTCCAGATCGGCGCCGGCTTCTCGTCGGTGGAGAACTTCATCGCCCAGGCGCAGATCTCGCAGAACAACCTGCTCGGCCGCGGCCAGCTCTTGACGTTGCAGGCGCAGCTTTCCAGCCTGCGGCAGCTCTTTCTCCTCCAGTTTCAGGATCTGTACTTCCTGGACACCAACTGGACCTTCGGCTTCAACCTGTTCAAGCAGGACCGCTATCTCTATTCGTTCACCCGGTCGTCGAATGGCGCCAGCCTGACCTGGGGCTACTTGCTGGCCGAAGACCTGCGCTTGCTGCTGACGTACACGCTGGAAGACGTCAGCGTGTCGACGGGTGGCTTTCGCAGTCTTTTCAGCGGCGGTCAGCGCGATCCGACGCCGGTGGGTCAGATCGCCAACCTCCTGCGGTCGGGCGTGACCTCGGCGGGGCAGGCGCTGCTGTCCTATGACTCGCGCGACAACCGGCTGTTTCCCACCAAAGGTTTTTACAACACGCTGTCGGCCGAGGTCGCCGACCACTTCCTGCTGTCGGAGAACGTCTTCACCCGCTATCAGGCGGTCGGTCGCTTCTTCTATCCGATCTGGGGACCGTTCGTATTGCGCATGAAACTGGAAGGCGGCTTGATCGCCAGCCGCGATCCGCGCGGCGTGCCCATCTTCGAACGCTACTTCGTGGGCGGCATCTACGATATCCGCGGCTTCGCCCCCCGGTCGTTGGGGCCGACCATCCTGGCGCCCAGCAGCCAGTCGCAGGACGCGTCGCTGTCGAACTTTCTCATCGGCGGCAACATGCAGGTGCTGGCCAACGCCGAAATTGAATTCCCCATCTTCGACAAGGTGGGCATTCGTGGCGTGGTCTTTACTGACATGGGCAACGCCTTCAACCTGGAAGACCAGTACTGCAAGCTCAGCCCGCACGGGGTCGATGCCAGCAAAGATCCGTGCAGCAATCCGCTCAATCTGGGCGCCTACCGGGAAAGCTGGGGGTTCGGGTTCCGCTGGTTCTCGCCCATCGGGCCGCTGCGGTTCGAGTGGGGCATTCCGTTCAAGACGTTGCCTGGCGAGCAGCCGATCGTCTTCGAGTTCACCATTGGCAACTTTTTCTAACCTCTGCTAAGCAAGGCCGCGAAAAAGGAGATCACATGGCACGTTGGTTGGCACTCGGTTTCTTGCTGTTGGCGTCAAAGCCCTTTCTGGCGCACGCGGAGGACGTCAAGCTGGGCTACGTCGACCTGCAGCGCGCGCTGAACGAGACCGACGACGGCCGCAAAGCCAAAGAGGCTCTGAAGAAGGTCTTCGATCAGAAGCAAAAAGAGCTCGACGAGCAGCAGCAGGCCTTGAAGAAGGACATCGACGACCTGGACAAGAAGCGAACCCTGCTGCCCGCCGACAAGGTGCGCGACAAGGAAGCCGAGCTGCAGGGCCGCATGCAGAAGGTGCAGCAGACGTATATGCGCCACCAGCAGGATCTTCAAAGCAAAGAGCAAGAAGCCACCGCCAAGATCTTCGAGCGCATGACCCGCATCATCAACAAGATCGCCGTGGCCGAGAACTTCACGATGATCCTGGACAAGACCCAGTCGGGCGTGGTCTACGCCAAGTCGCATCTGGATCTGACCAACGATCTCATTCGCCGCTACAACGCCGGCGAAGGCGCGGACAAGTCGGCGGCAGCGGCGCCCGCGGCCAAGAAGTAAGCCGGCGCCAAGAAAGCTGCGCCGCGTGCTGGACATCCGCGATATCGAGAAGATTCTCCCGCACCGCTATCCGTTCCTCCTGGTCGACAGAGTCGACGAGCTGGACGACGAGCACATCGTTGCCGTCAAGCAGGTCACGCGCAACGAACCCCACTTTCAGGGCCATTTCCCCGGCCATCCGGTGATGCCGGGGGTCTTGATCATCGAGGCGCTGGCGCAGACCGGCGCCATCTATGCCGCGCGCCTGGTGAAGTTCGATCCGGACAAGCAGGTCGTCTATTTCATGGCTATCGACAAGGCCAAGTTCCGGCGGCCGGTGGTCCCTGGTGATTCGCTGCGCCTGGAGGTGACGCCGCTGCGCAAGGGTGGGGCGATCTGGAAGATGCGCGGCGAAGCCAAGGTAGGGGACGTGGTGGTGGCTGAAGCCGAATTCATGGCCAGCATCCAGCCGCGCCCGACTGGTCCCGCGGCCGTGGTCGCCGTCGCTGCCAGCGGCGACGACGGCTCCGGCGCCTAGCGATGGTCGCGGACGGGAGGCGTCGGATGCGACAGAGCCTCCTTTTCGGGCTGGGCGTCATCGCGGCAAGCGGGGCAGGGGCCATCGCTTGCCGGCGAACGTCGCTGCTGCCCCGCTCGGACGGCGCGGCGGTGGTGGTGGCCCCGGCAGCGCCCGCCGGCGATCAAGGCGTCGCCTTCGCGCCCGAGATCGAACCGAACGACACGCTGCCGGCGGCCCAGAAGCTGACGTTCGACGCCGCGCTGACCCCGATCGGAATCAATGGCCACCTGGAACCGCCGACGGGAAAATCCCACGACGTCGATTTATTCCGCCTGACCATCGCGCCGGCGCCCGGCAACGACGCGCCCGTCGCCGCGGACGCCTTGCCGGCGCTGCTGCGCCGTCGGCTGTCGGTCACCGTCGAGCCGGAGCCGGGGCTGGCGGTGATCGTCGACGCCCTGGATGATCAAGGCCAGACCCTGATCGCCGCCGGCGGCGCTGGGCCCGGCGAGACCGACGGCTTTCCCAATCTGACGGTGGCGCCCGGGGTTTACTTCGTGCGGGTGCGCGCCGCCAGCGCCAGCAGCAGCGGCGGCTATCGGCTGGTGGCCCGTCTTTTTCCGCTGGAAAACGGCGAGGAGCGCGAACCGAACGGCAAGGCCGCGCTGGCCTCCGATGCGCCCGCGACCGGCGAGCTGGTCGGGTACCACGGCTGGCGCCACGACCAGGACTGGTACCGCGTGGCGCTGGCCGGGGTCCCGGAGGGCAGCGTCCTGGGCGTTGATCTGGAAGCGGTCCCCGGCGTGGCGGCGTCGCTGCTGGTGTTCGACGCCGCCGAGCGCAAGCTGGTCGAATCGCGCGGCCGCGGCGACGAGCGGGTGGCCGTCCGCAACGTGAAGATCGCGGCCGGCGATCCGCAGCTTTACGTCGTCGTGCGCACCGACGCCGGGCGCAGTGATTCCGTGCGTTACGATCTCCGCCTGCGCACCGAACTGCCCAAGACCGGCAGCGAGCTGGAACCGAACGACGATCCCGCCCACGCGCAGACCATCGCCGACGGCGAGACGCTGGGATTTCTCGGCCGCGGCGACATTGATGTCTATCGCTACGCTGCCCCGCCCACGCCGGCCGAACTGGACATCGAGCTTGCGCCGCCGGAACGGGTCGACGCCAAGCTGGAGGTGCTGCGCGCGGCGGATGATCATCAGATGGGAACCCTGGGAAGGTTCCCAAACCCTCCCGCCACGGACTCCGCTCGGGCTAAGCCCGAGCTCCGTCCACGCGAGTTGCTGTTGGTGCGCGCCGACGCCGGCAAGCGCCACGAGGCGGAACGCATCCCCAATCTTTTTTCGCCGGGCGGCGGCGCGTTGCTGATTCGTCTCTCCGCCGGCAAAAGCGACGGCAACACCGACGAGCCATACCGCTTGACCATCAGCAGCCGCGCCCCGGAGCCGGGTGCCGAGCACGAGCCCAATGCGACCACTGCCACGGCCACGGCATTGCCGGTCGGTCTGGCGGGCAACGGTTTGATCTTCCCGCGCGGCGACGTCGACGTCTGGAAGACAGCGTTACCCGCAGGAGCCGCCAGCGCCACGGTCACAGTCACCGGCGTGGCCGGCTTGATCCTGGACGTGCGCGTCCTCGCCGCCGATGAACACGAGCTCAGGCGCTTCAAGGTCGCGGGCGCCACGCCCATCCCCACGGCGGTGGTCACCAGCGGCAGTGGCTGCTGCTTGGTGCAGATTCGCGATGCCTCCGCCAAATCTGCGGCGCCCAACCCGCGCGATCGCTATACGCTGACGGTGGCGCCGTGAGCGGTCGGCTTCGCGGCATCGCCCGCCCGCTGGCCGCGGTCATCTGTCTCTTGGTTGCCGGCTGCGCCCATCCGCCGCCCGGACCGGCGGCCAGCGTCGCCGCCTTCGCCGCCGCCGCCGATAGGGGCGACTACAAGACCGCGTACGCGCTGACGTCGGCGGACTACCAAAAACGTGTTCCGGTGGCGGCCTTCCGGCTCGAACTCGACGCGCGCGCGGTCGACGGTCGTTCGCTGGCCCAGCGCTTCGCCCCGCGGACGCCCGGCCTTGCGCGCGTGACCCTGGACCTGGCCGACGGCGAGACACTGCCGCTGGTTCAAGAGGGCGGCACCTGGCGGTTGGATGCGCCGTCCCTGGAGCCTTTTCCACGCCGGACGCCGCGGGCAGCGTTGCGATCATTCGTGCGCGCGCTGGAGCAGCGGCGCTATGACGTGTTGGTGCGCTTCGCACCCGGTCGCTATCGCGCCGGTTTGACCGCCGAAAAACTGCGGCAAATGTGGGAAGGCGAGCACAAGGCGGACAATCAGAAGCTGTTGGCCGAGCTGCGCGCCAACCTGGAAGCACCGATCGTCGAGCTAGGTGACGAGGCGCACATGCCGTACGGCGACCACGTCGTGCGGCTGGTTCGCGAGGACGGCGCCTGGACCATCGTCGATCCCGACTGATCGTGTCGAATCGCCGGTAACCCGGCGCTGCGGCTGGGGAAGAGCGTTTCTAATGTTTGTTTTCCGACATGCCGAACTTGACTATAGGTCGAGGATATTGCACGCATTTAACTAGAGGTTTGTTTCGATGCTCGAGCCCTGGATCATTGAACAGATCCGACGCCGCGAGGAAGAAGAGCGGAGGCGCAACGAGCGACCGCAACTGGAAGTCCCGCTTCACGACGAACGATGGAAACGCCCCGCGGCCGAGGACGAAGAGAAAAAAGACGACGCCAATGACGAAGGCGAGCGTGGCGTCGTGATCATCGATTTCTAGGCGCGGGCGAGTACCCCTGCCAGCCTGAGCCTTGGGGTCGCATTGGCGCGGCTGAACAGCCTCACGAATCCGTCCGCGTCGGTAAGATGGGCAGACCGGATACCAACCGCGTCGGCGGGAACCAGTTCTGTCAGCGGGACTTCGCCGACCGCGCCGCTGCCATATTGCAGTTGGATCTTTTGCCAGGGACTGACGCTGATCCAGCCGGCGAAGGCACGCGCGAAGGCCGTGTCCTTGGCTCAGAGTGAACCACGGTCGCGACGGCAGCGACCACGGCGACCGCGGCTACCACCAAGACCGGTCTTTCCCGGCGCCCACGCTGAGATCGACAGCCGGTGTAATCGTCGTCGGCGCTGGCGTCGTCGCCCAGGGGACCACCCGCACTCGGAATCCCCGGTCGGCGGCCGGCAACTCAGCCAGCCGCTCGACCTCGCTAGGGGGGACACGGAATCGAACCGTGCAGCACCCCTGCGTTGTGGCCGCTGCCAGAACGATCGACAGCCATCGCCAAGACATCGGCAAAATCGTGTAGCCGCGGCGCCGTGGGCTTCTTGAGCCGTCCGAGCCTGTGCCGGCTCGTCACACTGACGGGCGAGGTAGGTAAGCACACAAATCGTCTCGCCGACCGGCGAGGGGCGTTTTCTGGACGTCCACTCCCACGGTGGTTAGATGAATTCATGGTGGAGAGTGCTGGGCTATCCATGAAGGGGCTTTGTGGGGCGGCATTTGTGGGGCGGCGGCGGGAGCGGGAAGAACTGGACGCGGCGCTGGCCCGGGCGGCGAAGTTTCGCGCGCCGCAGATGGTGACGATCCTTGGCCCGCTGGGCATCGGCAAAAGCCGCCTGCTGCGCGAATGGCTGGCCGGCAAGACCGGCGCCGGCCTGCGCGTGGTCAGCGCCGCCGCGGCCGACGACGCCGGCTCCGACACACCCGCTTACAGCCTGCTGGCGGCGCTGCTGCGCGATCGCTTCAGCCTGACGGCGGACCTCACCGGCGACGAAGCCGTGGCGCACTTCCGCAGCGAATTGCAGCGGGTGTTCGGCGATCGCCGCGTTGCCGAGGTGGCGGCCTTGCTGGGCGGATTTCTGGGCTTCGAGATGCCGGAAAGCCCGCTGTCGCGCGCGCTGGCCGGCAAGCCAGAGCAGGGCGCTGACCTGGCGCGCGCCGTCCTCGGTCGCTTCTTCGAACAGGACGCCGCCGCCCAACCGCTGTGCATCGTGGTCGAGAACCTGCAGCGCGCAGATGAAGCATCACTTGAACTTTTCGGCAGTCTGGCCGGCGAGCTGGGCGAGGCGCCTATCGTCATCATCGCCACCGCTCGGCCCGATCTGCTGGTGCGCCGCCCCGACTGGGGCCACAAAGGAAGCCACGCGCGCCTTGATCTCGGCCCGCTGTCGCGCGCCGACCTGGACGTGATGACAAAGTCGATCCTCGACGCCCACGACGTGGCGACGGCGCTGCTAGATCGCGCGGCCACCGAGTCGGGCGGCAACCCGTTCATCCTGGAACAGCTACTGCGGGTCTATCACCAGCACGGCATCCTGGCCGCGCCGACCGGCGACGCCTGGTGGTTCGACTTTGATCGGGCGGCGCACGAATCGATGGTGCTGTCGCCCGAGCAAGCGGCGCACGCCCGCGTCGCCAAGCTGACCCCCGCCGAGCGAGATGTCTTGGCCCGCGGCGCGGCCTTCGGCCCGGTGTTTTGGACCGGTGGCGTGGTGGCGCTGGGACGCCTGCGCGTCGAGCCGGCGGATCCCGCCGCCGTCTTCGGCCCCGACGCCGCCATCAGCGAGATTCGCCAGATCCTGGACGGTCTGGCCAGCCGCAACTATCTGGTGCGCCAGCCGTCGTCGTCGCTGCCCAGCGACACCGAGTGGGGTTTCCGTCACAACCTGGAACACGAGCTGGTCGACGGCAGCGTCGATCCGGAGCTGATGCGCCGTCGACGGGGCTTCGCCGCGCAGTGGTTGGAAAGCCGCGCCGGCGACGGGCGTGAGGAACGGCTGGAGACCCTGGGGCATCTCTATCAGCAATCCGGCGACGTGCGCCGGGCGGCGTATTGCTTCGTCACGGCGGGGGCGCGCGCTCGCCAGGCGGCGCAGCTTGATCGGGCACGGCTGCTGTATCTCAATGCCATTCGCCTGTTGGAGATGGATGACGCCATCTTGAAGATGGACGCCCTGCACGCGGTCGGCGATCTGGCCGCCCGCCTTGGGCGCACGCGCGAAGCGGTGGTGCATTTCCAGGACATGCTGCGCGTGGCGTGGCGGCTGGATTTGCCGGCCAAGGGCGGTGTGGCTCACGATCGCATCGGCCGTTTGCACAGCACGCTGGGAGAGCATCACCAGGCCGTGGCCCACCTGGAGCTGGCGCGCACGCTGTTTCAAGCCGCCGGCGACCTGCCAGGGATCGCTTCGGCGCTAGATGACATCGGTCGGGTTCATTTCTTGAACGGCGCACCGGAACAGTCGCTGGAGTGCCACCGCGCCGCCCTGGCCGTGCGCGAGCGTCTCGGGGACCAGCGCGGGCGTTCGCTGGCTTTGGCCCGCATGGGGCAAGTCGAGCACGAGAGTGGCGAGCTGGGCGCGGCCGCGGCGCACCTGCGCGAGGCGCTGGCCTTGCGCCGGCAGATCGGCGATCGCCAGGGCGTGGTGGCCTCGCTGCTGGACGTAGGCAGCCTGGAACGCGACCTGGGGCACCTGGACGACGCGCTGGTGTTCCTGGAGGAAGGCCGGCTGTTGGCCCGCGACCTTGGCGAGCGATTGTTCGAGTGCAGCTTGAACATGGCCATCGGCGATTGCCACCTGGACGCTGGCCAGCCACGGGATGCCTTGCGCGAGTTTCTGCTGGCCAAGGACATCGCGCGCAGCTTCGGCGCCAAGCTGCTGCTGTCGGAAGCGGCGCGCGGCGTGGCCGAGTCCGAGCTGGCCCTGGGCAACGCCATCCGCGCCAGCGACGAGGCGCGCGCCGCCTTCGACCTGGCCCAACGCATCGGGGCGCCGCCGCTGGCGGGCGCGGCCCTGCGCGTGGCCGCCGCCGCCGTGCGCCTGGGCGCCCCCGGCGAATCCGACCTGGGCGGGGCGCGCGAGATGTTTGACCGCGCGGTCGAGGTCCTCAGCAACGCTGGCGCCGAGCTCGAGCTTGGCCGCACGCTGGCAGCTTACGCCGACTTCGAAGAATCCAGCGGTCGCCGGCAGGCCGCGGACGAGCTGCGGCGCCAGTCGACGCTGATCGTCGCCCGCGCTCGCCGCGGGGCGGCTACTTCTTCGCCGCGTCAGCCTTCTTGAGTTCGGTGGTCTTCACCAGCACGCGATCCAGCGACCACTTCGGTATGAGGTACGTGTCGGGCGAGGCGATCGACTGCACGTTGTAGCTTTGCTTGTCGGTGGTCTGATCGCCGATCTTCAGGCTGCACACGGAGGTCTTTGATTTCGCCACCACGGTGGCGGCCGGTTTGCTGAGGCCGGTGGCCTTGGGCGAAGGATCGTCGGCGAAGCCAGTGGCCTTCAAATCTTTGAAGGTGGCGGCCACGTTGGTGGCCTTCGCTCCGTCGATCTCCAGCTTGGCCGGCTTGGTCGCCTTCCACACCCCCTTGTCCTTGGCCAGCGTAAACGACTCGGCACCGTGGGAGACGACGATCTCGGTCAAGTCGGGATCGACGATGTCGCAGACGGTCTTGTCCTTGAAGTCGATCGGGCGCTTGAACACGTTGGTGATGTTGTACTTCTTCACCAGAAATACCTGCGGCTCGGTGCCGTTCTTCACGTAGTAATCGTCTTCGCCCTTCTTATTGCCGACCAGCGCCGTGACGGTCTTGCCGCCCTTGAGGCCGACGGTGACGGTCAGAGCCGGGTTGGTAAGGCCGGTCTCCTGCGGCGTGGCGTTGTCGGCGAAGTCGCTGGCCTTCAGCGACGACAAGGTGGAGATGAGCGTACCGGCGACGCCGTTGTCGGGCTTGTCGATCTTCACCGACGATTCGGCGATGGTCCACGGCTCCTCGGCGCCGCCATCTTTTTTTGCCCCGCGCTTGAGCTTGATGGTGCCGCCGGTCTTGCTCTTGATGTCGATGGTCTCGGCGTCGCCCGCTGCGAAGGTGATGATGCTCTTGTCGCGCCAGTCGGTGGCCGATTTGTCGAAAGTGTACTTGGCCGCGCCGGCCATCAACCAGATCTGGTCCTTGCCTACAGCCCGCACCATGGTGCCGGCGCCCTGGCCCTTGCCGATGATGAGGTCGGCCAGCACGGTGTCGCCTTTCTTCGCCGTCACCCGCAGGCCGTTGTCAGCGACCTCGTATTCGGCCTGCTTTGCCTTCTGATCGCTGACGATGCTGCTGAATTCCATTTTCTCCAGGCCTTCGAAGGCCTGCTTGGCGGCGGTCTCGTCGGCCTTGTAGTTCGTCGGCTGCAGCACTTGGTAACTGTCGCCGGTCTTCTTGATCACCGCCGTGACGCCGCCCTTCAGCACTGCCAGGGTGTCGAAGTCACCGGCCTTGAGGCGCGGCACCGGCCGCGGACGCTCGCCTACCACCTCGCCCTTTTCGGGCTGGCGCAGAGCGAAGAACGTGATCAAGCCGAGGACGACGAAGGCGGCGAAGGCGATCTGTGTCTTGCGATTCATGGCAGAAGGACGTCCTTGTTTGGATTCGAGGGAACAGCGTCAGTGTCGGCGAAGCAGATCGTCAGAGCTTCTGACCCTGGCGATTGGCCCGGCGCACGCGCCAGCGCAGGATGCCGAAGGCGCAGAAGATGACCGGCAGACCGAAGATGTTGCCCCACTTGGCCAGCGCGACCTTCTGTTCGGATTCGATCTGGATCGGCCGGGCGGTGATGGTCTTGGCGCGCACCGGGGTCAGCGCTTCATCTTCCAGCGTCCAGCTGATGGCGTTGAAGAGCAGCTGGGCACCGTTCTGATAAAGCTGCATATAGCGGGCGAGCTGCACGTACTCGTCGGAGGCGAAATCGGAATCGCCGACCACCATCAACCGCACCGGTTTGACTGATTCGGACGGCGTGAGGCTCGGGTCGGGCGGGGTGGACATGCCAGGCGCGGCCGGCATCGGCGACGGGAACGCGCTCTTGAGCGGCCCCAGATACGCGTAGGCCAGGCCGAACGGACCTTTTTCTTTCTTCGGTTCAAGCTGGGCGGCGGGCGAAAAGAAAAAGAAGCCGCTTTCCTTCCAGCTCTGGTCCGACGACTTGGCCAGCGTCCACAGCGTGCCTTGCGCCGGCTTGCCGCCCTTGAGCGGGCCCACCAGCTCGACCGAGCTCGCGAACGGGAAGACCAGCGCCCGCACGCCACCCAGCAGCGACTGCTCTTTCGGATCTTTGGTCTCGGGCGTCTCCACGCCGACGAACACTTCCTTGTTGGCCAGCATGCGCCGCCCGCCGAGATCAATCGGTCCGGGCGCGTTCTGCTTGTCGAGAACGAAGTCGCCGCCGATCTTGAACCCGTACGCGGCGAGGTTCTCGGTCAGGCCCGAATCATTCGGCTGCCCGACCTTGGGCATGCCGGGCATATCGGCCCCGCCGCGCGGCTGGCTCATCACCATGCCGTCGATGAGGAAGATGGCGCCTTTGCCCTTCATCAGGAACTTGTCGATCTCGCGGCGTCCCTTCTCGTCGAAGGCTTGCTTGGGGCCGGCCACCACCAGCGCGTCGACGTCGTCGGCGATGGCCGTCGTCGACGGGTTGACGGTGATGTCGTCGTATTCCTGCTCGATGGCGTGCTTGAGCGCCTGCAGCCCTTGGCTCAGGTCCAGCTCGCCGTGGCCGGTGGTGAAGGCCACCTTGCGCTTCTTCTGGGTCATCCGCTTGATCAGCGACGAGACCTGGTACTCCATGCCTTCGGCCTGGGCGATCTCCGGGATGGCCTGGGTCTGGCCGGCGTACTGGAAGCACAGGCCCAGGTAGTACGCGCCCACCTCGAACTTCTGCGAGCGCATCACCTGGATCTGCAGCTTGTTCACCTTGCAGGCGGTGGCTTCGTCTTCGATCTTCTTGTCGGCGCCCGGATCAGCGGCTTCGAAGTGCAGCTTGCCCTTCGAATAGGTTCGGTACTCGTCCAAAAGGTCGCGCACGTACCGGCTGACGCTGGCCAGCTCGGGCGGCAGATCCTTGGAGATGTAGGCCTTGATCGTCAGGTAGTCAGGCAGGTTGCGGACGATGTCCTTCGACGCCGGTGACAGCGTGTAGACCTTGCTCTCGGTCAGGTCCAGGCGGCCGAACACCCGGGTGCCAAGCAGGTTGACGACCACCACGGCGCCGATGACGAAGGCCGCGTACAAAAGCGCGTTCGACGCCGAGGCGCGTTTCTTTGAGTTCGAATCGTTGGACATGGTCACTTCCACTTTCGCGATTCGAGGGACACCGTGGCCAGCAGCAAGCAGACCACCATCACCGAGACGTAATAGATCACGTCACGCGAATCGATCACGCCGCGGCTGATGTTCTCGAAGTGGGTGTCGATGCTGAGGAAGACAAACAGCGGCTGCAGCAGCTCGGGCACGAACTGGCTGATGCGCCCAAGCAGGTAAAGCGCAAAGCAGATGGCGAACGACACGATAAAGGCCACGATCTGATTGCGGGTGTACGACGACGCCATCAAACCGATGGCCGCGTACGCGCCGCCCATCAGAACCAGGCCGACATACCCGCCGATGGTCGGGCCCTTGTCGAGAGGGCCCATGCTCTTGACCGTCAGGGCGAAGACCAGCGTCAAGGCCAGCGCGGTGCAGACCAGTGCCACCGCGGCCAGGAACTTCCCGACCACGATCTCCCAGTCGCGCACCGGCAGGGTGATGAGCAGCTCCAGCGTGCCGGAGCCTTTCTCTTCGGCCAAAAGGCGCATGGTGATGGCCGGGACCAGGAACATGAAGAGCAGCGGCATCACGCCGAACAGGCCACGCATCTCGGCCTGCTTTTCAATGAACAGCTGGGTGAAGAACAGGTAGCCGGTGATGATGGTGAAGACGGTCACCACGATATAGGCGACCGGCGAGTTGAAGTACGTGCGGATCTCGCGTTTCGAAATGACCAGCGCGGGGCTCATGATTTGGCTTCTTCTCCAGTGGTCAGGTTGCGGAACACGTCTTCCAGGCTGGCCGATTCGCGCACCAGTTCGAGCAGCGGCCACTTGTTGTCGACGGCGGCGCGGAAGATGGCCTTGCGCAGATCGTCGCTGGCCGCACCGTCGATGGCGAAGGCGTGCGCGCCGGCTTCGCCGCTGACCGTCTCGCAGCGCGAGACGCCGCCCAGGCTGGCCAGGCGATCGCGGATGGCGTCCTTGCTGACGCCGTTCGATTCGACCACCACCCGGTAGCGGCCGCCTTTCTCGCGCGCGCGCAACGCTTCCGGCGTGCCGTCGGCGACCAACCGCCCGCCGCTGATGATCAAGATGCGGCTGCAGGTGGCCTGGACTTCCGGGAGGATGTGCGTCGACAGGATGACCGTCTTCTCGCGGCCGATCTCTTTGATCAGGGTGCGAATCTCGGCGATCTGATTGGGGTCGAGACCGCTGGTCGGTTCGTCCAGGATCAAGATATCCGGATCGTGCAACATCGCCTGGGCCAGGCCGACGCGCTGGCGAAAGCCTTTCGACAGCTCGCCCACCAGCTTGCCGGCGACCTCGGCCAGGCCGCAACGGCCGCCGATTTCTTTGATGCGCGCCTCGCTGCCGGCCTGGTTCATTCCGCGCATCTCGGAGGCGAACTGCAGGTACTCGCGCACCGTCATGTCGCGGTAGATGGGCGTGTCTTCGGGCAGGTAGCCGATCCGTTTACGAACCTCTAACGATTCGTCGAAGACGTCGAAGCCAGCCACCTTGGCCCGCCCGGACGTGGGGGCCAAAAAGCAGGTCAGCATCTTCATCGTGGTGGTCTTGCCGGCGCCGTTCGGACCAAGAAAACCAAGGACCTCGCCCTTGTGGACGTTGAACGTGACCTTGTCGACCGCGCGGGTGGGGCCATAGTCCTTGGTCAGACTCTCGACCTCTATCATCACATCCGACATTCACGCCTCATGTTGGAAAAGTCTCGGCACCCTGAATCGCCGAGGGCTGGGGACTATTCCCGTTCCCGGTGATGGCCGCAAGACTCCTGGGTTCCCTACGACAAGGCGTCCAACCCTGTCAAGCCGGCGTTCCCCAGGAAAATGCCCCCCCTAGCAGTCGCTGTCACTGAGCGGGTCGCAACCGGTGGGGCAACAACCGTCGGAGATCGCGCCCGAACAGGCGGTGATCGGCAGGTGTCCGCAGGCGGCGGTGCAGCGCGCCGGGTCGCCGATCAGCCGTTCGTCGGTGCAGCGATCGCCGTCGTCCGGGCAGCTGGTCGGGCAACTGGTCGGGGGATCGCAGGTCTCGCCGCCGCCGATCAGGCCGTCGCCGCAGGTGCCACCGCAGTCGCTGTCGTTGGCCGCCGCGCAGCCGGGGGGGCAGCAGTGATCGCCGCTGATGCACGCCGTGACCGCCACATGCGAGCAGCGCCGCGAACACGCCGCCACCGTGCCCGACGAAAAATCCATGGTGCAGGCGTTTTCGTCATCGCACGAGGCGACGCAGGCGCCGGCCACCCCGGCGCTGATGCCCCGATCGCAAGACTCGCCGGGTTCGACCACGCCGTTGCCGCAAGTGGGCTGGCAGTCGTCGTCGTCCAGACTGTCGCAGGTGGCCGGGCAGCAGCCGTCGTCGTTCTGGCAGGTGGTGATGGCGCTGGGCACACAGCGCGCGCTGCAGTCGTTGGCGGACCCCTGCAGCGCGTAGGTGTTGCAGCCGTTCGACGGCGGGCACGAGCTGGCGCAGGCAGCGGGGTCGGCGCCGAAGTCGCAGCTTTCGCCGGGAGTCTCCACGATTCCGTTTCCGCAGACGGGCGCGCAGTCGGGATCGACGGCGAAGTGTCCGCCCGGCGGGCAGCAGGCGTCGCCAGGCGCGAAGGTGGTGATGGGGATGAATACGCACGCCGCCTGGCAGGTGCCGGCCGAAACCAGAAAGTCCGCCGTGCAGGACAGGCCATCGGAACAGCGGGTCGGGCAGGCGCCGGCGCCGCCGACGATGGCGGTGTCGCAGAGCTCGCCGTTGTGCGCGTCCACCGCGCCGTCGCCGCAGGTGGCGCTGCAGTCGGGATCAGTGGCGGCGTTGCAGCCGGCCGGGCAGCAGCCGTCTTTTTGCGCCGAGCAGGTGGTCACCATCTGCACCTCGCAGGCGGCGTCGCAATGATCCTTGTCGCCGGTGAGCACGCGTTTGAGACAGGCAGACGGGCTGGCCGGGCATGACGCTGGGCAGGGCACCGGGCTCGACGCGCCGGGGTCGCACGTCTCGCCTTCTTCCAGCACGCTGTTGCCGCACTTGGCGGGGCAGTCGCTGTCCTGGTTGCGGTTGCTGCCGCTGGGGCAGCAGCCGTCGCCGGCGGCGAACGAAGTGATCGGCGTATGCGTGCACGTGGCCTGGCAGCCGGTGCCGTTGCGTTGGTCGGCTGTGCAGGGGTTGCCGTCGTCGCAGCTGGGCGGGCAAGCGCCGGCTTGGGGCGCGGCGATCGCCGGATCGCACATCTCGCCGGGATCCAGCAGGCCGTTGCCACACAGGGCAGGGCAGTCGACGTCCAGCGCGGCGGTGACGCCGTCGGGGCAGCAGCCGTCCGGTTGCTGCCCCGACGGGGTGGTGACAGCAAGATGCAGGCAACGACTTTGGCAGGTCCCGGCCGACGTCAGCAGCACGGTGGTGCAGGGATCAGCGCTCACGCACGAATCGCCGGTGGGGCAGGCGCCGGGAAGGCCAGGCGTGATGGCCAGATCGCAGGTCTCGCCTGACTCGATGGTTCCGTTCCCGCACGTTGGCGAGCAGTCCGGGTCGTCGGCGTTGCTGGCGCCGGCTGGACAGCAGTTGTCGCCGGGGAGGCGGTCGGTGCGTTCGGTGTGCACGCAAACGGCCGCGCAGTCGGTGCCGGTCTGGGTGTCGGTGGTGCACAGGCTGCCGTCGTCGCAGCCGACGGGACAGGCTCCGGGCTGGCCGGCGGCGATGGCGGTGTCGCACGCCTCGCCGGGATCCAGGCGACCGTTGCCGCAGGTGGGGATGACAGCGTCGGCGGCGCCGTCACCGACCGCACCATCGAAGGCGCCGCCGTCTTGATTGCAGCTTCCCGACGCGCAGGCCAGGATCACGCTGAGGGTCTGGGTGACCCCGGCGCGCAAGGTCAGGCCGGCCTGGCGACCGCGGGCCACGGTGACGCCTTGGGCGTCGAAGGCGCTGATGTCGACGGTGATGTCGCCGCTGACTTTGCTGTCGACCTCGGCGGACAGCGTGGTGGGGAAAACGATCGCTGTCCCGTCGGCTTGCGCGTAGCGGCGGGTGATCATGCCGGCGCCGCTGGTCAGCACGACCGCCAGCGCCATTACCGGGGGCGGCGAGCCTTGCACGCTGACCTCCAGCAGCAGGATGGGCGGCCCGCGATGGCGCTGACAGCCGGTCCCGTTTTGTAGCGCCGCCATCAACAGCGCGCACGACAGCCATCGCTCTGCGCGCGCCATCAAAATCTCATGTTGCCCAGCGCCGTGGGCGGCATCGTCCGATCGTCGTTGCCGCGCGAGATCAATACGGCGGTGGTGGCGACGCCCAGCAGCACCACGGCGGTCACGCTCCAGACCCACCACCTTGTCCAGGCCGCGTGCGGCCGTCGGGGTGGCGGCTGCGGGGGCAGAGGAACGAGCACCACGTCGTTGCTCAGCGATGGCGCCAGCGGTTGATCGGCGAGCGGTCGCGGCGCGGTCAACGCGCGCGGACCCAGCGCGGCAACGGCCTGCTCGGCCTCGACGTGGTTGGCGCCGGTCGGGGCAGCGGTCAGATAACGCTGGTAGAAGAACAGCGCGCGCTCGCTGTTGCCGAGGTGCCGGTAGCAACCGGCGATGGCGAACAGGAACTCCGGATCGGCCTTCAGCTCGTACGCCTTGCGATACTCGGCGATCGCGTCGTGAAAGCGTCCAGCGTCGGCGTGGCGGCGGCCCTGTTGCGCGTGCGCCGCCGTCTCGACCTCGGACGACGTGGCGCCAAGAACGATCGCCGTAGGCGAAGCCAAGAGCGCCGCCAGCAGCCAAGTGGCGGTTCGAATGAGCTTAAATAATTTCAGGCTAAACACCCGATTACGCTGACAATCCTGGCGAATTTTGCGCTTCGCGGGCGTGGCCGTCAAACGCTTCGTGTGACGACAGTCAAAAGCGGCTGAATCAGCGCCGACGGCGTCGCGGCGGCGGCTGGCGGACCAGCACCGGCTCGAGCGGGACCAGGCCATCGACCCAGCGGCGAACCACCTCGGTCACCGCCTCGCCCAGAGCCTTCGGCGACGCTGCGTCCAAGAGTGCTTTCGCTTTTCGCTTTACCTCGCTGGCCTTCATTCGATCCTCCTCGTCGCCCTTCGATGCTGACACGCGCTTTTCGAATGTACGAATCTCTTCGGGCAGAAGAGGCCGAAAAGATATCGGCAGCTTGATCGTCGGGCTGGAGTCGAGCACGCCCAGCACCAGCGCGGTGCGCGCCAGCACCGCCGTGTCGACGGCGACCGCGTCGGCGCCGCTGGTTCCTTCCAACGCATCGGGAAGGAGACTGGCGGCCCGCACACCCAGCCCCACCAACAACGCCTGCGCCGCACCCGCGCGTTGGATGGCCAGCGTGGCGCGCGCGATGTCGGCCATGGAAGCAAACGGGCGGTCGTTGGGCTTGGGCGGATCCTCCAGCACGCCGGGAAACAGCGGCCGCAAGCGCGTCACCGCTTCGATGACTGCGGCGTCGTCCGGCTCGAACAGCGTCCGGCCGGCGGCAGCGAACGGTCCTTTCGATTTCAGCGCCAGGGCCAGCTTGCGTACCTTGCCGACCAGGCTGATGCCCAGACGAAACAGCCGCACCAGCGAGACGGTCTTGATCGCTTCCAGGGCGCGGTCTTCGTCGCCGCGGGCCAAAAATTCTACGGCGATGTCCAGCGTCGCCGACAACCGGCCCAGGGTCGTGGCCACCGCTTCGTCGTCGCCAGGCGTGATGCGATCGGCGGCCAGCACGCGATTGGTCAGCGCCACCAGCGCGAAGTGCAGATCGGCGACCTCTTCCGGCGTGGTCAGGCGACGCGCCGTTCGGGCGAACAGTGACGGCGAGCCCAGCCGTTCGATCAACGCTGCCGGCGCGCGCAGCGAATCGTCGCCGGTGCCGCTGCCGTCGCGCATGCCACCGGTGGTCCCGACGTTGGTTGGGCGCAGGCGCGTGCCGGGTTTGATCTCGCCGAGACGCACCGACGCCGGGTCCAACTCGCGGTACACCTCCAGCGCTTCATAGTAATCGGCGAACCCAAGGTCGCTCATGCGGCCCGAGCGCCAGCGGAAGGCCATCTCTTCCAGGCCGGAGGTCATCTCGGAACGCGCGCCCACCAGCAGCCGGCGAGCCAGTTGTTGATCGGCGCGATAAAGACCCTCGAGAATGCGGACCATCGCCCGCGCCGATTCCGGCGGCTCACCTTCGGCCCCGGGGGCCGCCGGCGTCGGTTCATGCTGAGGAAAGCCGATCACGTCCAGGACGAACAGACGGTCCGGTGTCTCATACAGGATTCCTTCGCCCTCGCTGGGCGGTTCCTCGAGCGACAGATCGTAGATTCGGCACGATTGGGTCAGCAGCAAGGCGACCAGTTCGGTGTCGAGGCCGGCGATCCACTCGCCAATCTTTTCGTAAGGAGCCTCGGATATCACTTCGACCCATTCGGCCATCCGTTCCGGCAAAAGCTCGTCGCGCTGCCACAGGCTGAAATCCATTACCGCCTGCACCTGCTCGGCGCGGGCATGGACCAAGACCTCGGCGGCTTCGCGGAGACCCAGCTCCTGCACCACGTAGTAAAGCTCGTCACCGGGCAGCGCGCGGATGGCCCGTTCGGGATCGGGTCCGCCCAGCAGCAGATCGGCGCGGCGCAAGCGTTTGCCGCGTCCCAGCTGGGCGCGGTAACGCGACAGCGCGATGACGTTGTCTGGCGAGTCGGCTTCCTCGTTGGTCATGTGCCCCTGTCTTATACGCGCTAAACTGCCGTCGCTCGATGTTGTCGTCGGTGTGGAAGACGATTCGCCGCGAACAGCTGTTCGCGGCGGGTGATCGTGTGGTGGTGGCGGTTTCGGGGGGACCCGATTCGATGGCCCTGCTGGCGGTGCTATGGGAACTGGCGCCGCGGTTGTTGCTGCGGCTTGAGGTCGCCAACGTCGACCACGGTTTGCGCCCCGAAGCCGCCGCCGAGGCAGCGCTGGTCGCCGAGCGAGCATCGGCGCTGGAATTGCCGTTCCATCGCCTAGCCGTCGATGTGCTGGGCGCTCGCGCCGGTGGCCGGCCGCGCGGGTCGTTGCAATCGGTGGCGCGCACCCTGCGCTTGCAGGCTCTGGAAGATCTGGCCGGCCGCTTGGGTGGGGCGCGCGTGGCACTGGGCCATCACGCCGACGATCAGGCGGAGACGATCCTGTTTCGGATCTTGCGCGGCACCGGGGTGCGCGGACTGCGCGGCATTCCCTACCAGCGCGGCGTCTTCATCCGACCGCTCTTGGATGTTCGCCGGACAGCGATCGAGGCGTATATCAAACGGCGCTGTCTGCCGGTGGTGCACGATCCATCGAATATGGACTCCCGATTTACGCGGGCGCGGCTGCGGCATCAACTTTTGCCGCTGCTGCGCCAGGAGAATCCGCGCGTGATCGAGGCGTTGCTGGCGCTCGGGGCCGATGCTCGGCTGGCCCCGATTGCCAGCGTGGACCCCATCGGCCACGTCGGCCGCGCGGCCACCGCGATCGCCGAGCTGCGGGGGCGCGGCGGCACGGCCGTCGTCGACGTGGCCGGGGGACAGATCATGGTTGCTTACGGTGAGACCACCCGACTTCCCGGCGCGGCTATTTTGCAATCGGCGCCTCATCACTTGCATCCCGTACGACCGGTGAGCATTCGAAAACCAGGCATGTATTGGTTGGCTGGTTCGATTGGCGTCGAGATCAAGGAACGGTCATCCGCCGATCCGGCCGTGTCGGACGCGTTCAGCGCCTTCGACGCGGATGCGGTTCCGGCGCCGTTGCTGCTGCGGCCGCGGCTTCCGGGCGATCGAATGCGGCCGCGCGGCGGACGTGGCAGCCGCAAGCTTTCCGATCTGTTGATCGACGCCAAGATCGCGCGGCCGGCGCGAGCCGAGCTGCCGGTGCTGGCCGCCGCCGACGGGACGGTCCTGTTTGTGCCGGGCCTGCGCCCGTCGGAGGTGGGACGCCCAACCGAACACACCCGCCGTTTGGTCCACGTGCGTGGATTGTCGCGGCAAGAGAGAAGCAGTGTTTGACGGTGGTCCCTTTGAAGGCAATACTTTGGGCCATGTGATCCTAAAGTCGCCCACTCATGTGGCCGATTCGGGTCCCATCCCCTCGTGAAAGGAAATCGAGTGCGCCAAGGTCATAAGACATTCCTAGTCTGGATCATTCTCATCTTCGCATTCGTTGTCGTCTGGCAGTTCTTGAATAGCCAGCGTCCGGAAGATCATCACCTGCTGTTCTCGCAGTTCGTTCAGGACGTCGATCTGCATCCGGAGAAATTCAAGCCGAGCTCGGCGATCCAGATTCGGAAGAACCAGGACAGCGCTGAGTTCCGCGGGCAATACGCCAACGGCGAGAACTTCGTCACCATCGGCATCGCCAGCGAAAAGCTTCTGGATCGTCTGGACAAGGCGAAGCTCAACTACGAGGTGGCCAAAGAGAACGAGAACGGCTTGTGGCAACAGGTCTTTGTCACTTGGTTGCCGATGCTGATTTTGGTGGTCCTGTTTCTGTTCTTCATGCGCCAGCTGCAGGTAGGCGGCGGCAAAGCGATGAGTTTCGGTAAGTCGAAGGCCAAGCTGCTATCGGAAAACCAGCGCAAGATCACCTTCGTCGACGTGGCCGGCGTGGAAGAAGCCAAGGACGAGGTCGAGGAGATCATCGCCTTCCTCAAGGACCCGAAGAAGTTCACCCGCCTCGGTGGTCGCATCCCCAAAGGCGTTTTAATGATGGGCCCGCCGGGAACCGGCAAGACTTTGCTGGCTCGAGCCATCGCGGGTGAAGCGGGTGTGCCGTTCTTCTCGATCTCGGGGTCGGACTTCGTCGAGATGTTCGTGGGCGTGGGCGCCAGCCGCGTGCGCGACCTGTTCGAACAAGGCAAGAAGAACGCGCCCTGTATCATCTTCATCGACGAGATCGACGCCGTCGGCCGCCATCGTGGCGCAGGCTTGGGCGGCGGTCACGACGAGCGCGAGCAGACGCTGAACCAGTTGCTGGTCGAGATGGACGGCTTTGAATCGAACGACGGCGTCATCCTGATCGCCGCCACCAACCGCCCCGACGTGCTGGATCCGGCGCTCCTGCGCCCGGGCCGTTTCGATCGCCGCATCGTGGTCCCGCGTCCTGACGTCAAGGGACGTACCGGCATCCTGAAGGTCCACACCAAGAAGACTCCGCTCGCCGGCGGCGTTGACCTGGACGTCATCGCGCGTGGTACGCCGGGCTTCTCGGGCGCTGATCTTGAGAACCTGGTGAACGAGGCGGCCCTGCTGGCGGCGCGCGCCGACAAGGATCGCCTGGACATGCACGACTTCGAGATGGCCAAGGACAAGGTCCTGATGGGCCCCGAGCGCCGGTCGATGATCATCAGCGAGAATGACAAGCGCGTCACCGCCTTTCACGAGGCGGGGCACGCCCTGGTCGGAACGATGATGAAGGGTTCGGATCCGGTTCACAAAGTCACCATCATCCCGCGAGGCCGGGCTCTCGGTCTGACTCAGCAGTTGCCGGCCGAGGATCGCCTGAATTTGTCGCTGGACGGCGCCAATGATCAGATCGCCGTGGCGATGGGTGGCCGCGTGGCTGAAGAGTTGATCTTCAACCAGCTCACCACGGGCGCGTCGAACGACATCCAGGTGGCCACGGACCTGGCGCGCAAGATGGTCTGCGACTGGGGCATGTCGGAAAAGCTGGGGCCTTTGCACTTCGGCAAGCGAGAGGGCGAGGTCTTCCTGGGCCGCGACTTCGGTGACGGCGGCAAGGACTACAGCGAACAGACCGCCATCGAGATCGACGCCGAGGTGCGCCGCATCGTCACCCAGAACTACGAACGCGCCCGCAAGGCGGTGATCGAAAACCTGGACAAGCTGAAGGCGTTGGCCGAAACGCTGCTCGAGTTCGAGACCGTCGACGGCGCCGATATCGAGGTCATCTTCTCGGGCCGCCGCCTGGACCGAAAGCCACCGGTTCCGTTCTCGTCCAGCCGCACGACGGAGAAGCCGAAGGCATCGCCGTCGCGCCCCAGCATCTTCGCCCCGCCGCGTCCGCTGCCGGATCCCGAGAAGGCTTAAGGCGGCGCTCGCTTCGTGGGAGGGGCCGGGCCTCCCACGAACCCACCCGGTCTTCGCCAGGGGGGCCGCGCGGGCAGAGCCCGCGCTCCTGGCTGAATACCGGGCCCTCGCAAAGTACCTTGCTTCTCCCTTTGGGAGAGGCCGCAAGGTGAAGGCTTGCGGGGTGAGGGTCCGATCTGCCTGGGGCGCTAGAAATTCGGCGTGGCCAGGCCGTCTTCGTCGGGGCTGGCAGAGCGGGGGCGACGGGCGGTGATGTGGCGCGCCGGTGACTTTTTCGGCGCGTGCGTTTCCTCGGAAGTCGCGGTTGGCGGTGGCGTCGGAATGATGGCGGGTGCTTCTTTTTCCAGGGCGGCGTGCAGGGTGCGGTCGCCGTTGTGTTCGATGGTCAGCGCCTTGGCTTTATAGCCGTCCAGCCTGAAGACGTATTCAATCTTGCTGGTGCCTTTGGGCACCTTCACTTCGACGGGCACCTCGCCCAGATCTTTTTCATCGTTGAAGACGTGCACGCCTGACGGCGTCGCTTCCATGCGGAGGGTCACTGTGGCCGGCGCGGGGGGAGGCGTGACCGGCACCGGAGGCGCAGCTGGCGTTGGCGCGGCGGTGGTGGCCTTGGTCGTCGGCTCATCATTGGACGAGGGTCGCTTCAGAAAGACCACCGCCAGCACGCCGGCGGCGACCAATGCCACCGCGCCCACCGCCAGGCCCGAACGGCCGCGAGGCGGTTTCAGATCGTCTTCGATCTCAGATGACGCCGATGACAGCGTGGTGGACTGAGCGGCGGGCGGCGGCACGGTCGAGCTGGTGGGGCGCACGGCCGCGGTTCGCATGATGGTCGGGATCTTGTTGCCCGCGGCACCATTGACGAGGGCCACCCGGAACTCTTCCATCGTGGAAAAACGCTGTTCCAGATTCTTGGCCAGCGACTTCATCACCGCCGCGGCCAGGGCCGGCGGGGTCTCCGGCGCGAAGTCGATCAACGGGGGTGGGGCTTCCAGCATGTGTTTGGCGAAGAGCTCGCCCACGCCTTCGGCCATGAAAGGCGGGCGCCCGGCCAGCATCTCGTAGATCATCACGCCCAGTGAATAAATATCCGTCCGGTGGTCCAGCGTTCCGCTGCCCCGACATTGCTCGGGCGACATGTAGAGCGGCGTGCCCATCAGAGATCCGGTGCGCGTCTTTACCGACTGACCGCCGGTGTCGGTGGCGCCGAGAATCTTCGCCACGCCGAAGTCCAGCAGCTTGATGATCGACTTGCCGTCCATGTCCGTCGAGATCAGCACGTTGTGCGGCTTGAGATCGCGATGAATGATCCCTTTGTTGTGGGCGGCGGTCAGCGCGCGGCAGATCTGGTCGGCGATTTGCACGGTCTCGGTCGGCGAGATGGGCCCCCGACTCATGCGCTCGTTCATCGACTCGCCGGACAGGTACTCCATGATGAAGTAGGGCTGTCCGTCGGTCGTCTGCCCAAAATCCATTATCTCGACGATGTTCGGGTGTCCGATGGTGTGGATCGCCCGCGCTTCGTTGAAGAAACGGCCGACGATTTCAGGGTCGCGGGCCAGAGAAATGTGCAGCACCTTGATGGCCACCTTGCGGCCAATCACCGGGTGTTCCGCCAAGTAGACGGCGCCCATACCCCCTTCGCCGAGAAGCTTGATGACCTTGTAATTACCGACAGTCTGATTAATCAGGGTAATCAAGAGTTACCTCAACCCTCCCACGGTGGGCCGGAGAAGTCGAACTAGAAGTCGAACTCCGCCATCAGCCCTCCGGCTGACGCGCTGGCGGTGGGAAATATTCTGAGGCCCCGCGAGGCGCTGGTCGAGGAGCCATTGCTCTCGCTGTCCAGGTAGCCTTTGTACAGCAGATATCCCCCGGCGACGGCGAAGGGAGGAATCAACCCGACAAACACCCACTGCAACACCTGGGCGCGGTTGCCATCGTCGGTCTTGCTGGCCACCGTCCCTTTTTCGGCCAGTGTCAGCGGATTGGCCGCGTCGCCATCCTTGTTGCAAAGGCCGGTGGGCGACTGGTTGCAGCTGTAACGGCGCAGCGGATCCAGATCGCGGTTCGCGCTGGTGACGTCGGTCCCGAATTTCACCGCCAGCGCCGCCGAGGCCGCCGCGCCGACCAACGCCGTCCAGAATCCAACCCGCGCTAGACTGGCCGAGGCGCTGCCACCGCTCGCCGCGCCACCGTCGTCGGTCCGCCGCACCACCACCGCGTCGGGTGGCGCCACCACGCCCAGGGTTTCTGGTGTCAGCGTCATTCCCAGCGGCAGGTTCTGTCCGGCCGCCACGGTGAAATCCTGGCGCGTTGTCGCATAGCCCTGTTTTTCGGCGGCGAGTTGATGATGCCCGGGCGAAACATCGGCAACCGAGACCGGCAACGTGTCGGTGAGCCCCACCGCCACGCCATCCAGCGTGATGGTCGCACCGGTGACATTGGCGCGCACGGCCAGGCTGCCCGTGGTCTCCCGGCCGGTCAGCTTGGCCAGCCAGCGCGCGGTGCGGGTTTGAAACACGGTTGGTTCGGCGCGCTTGATAGGAATCGAGTCGGACGTCGCGCCCTCGACGATCGCCCGGGTCACGTCGACGTTCTTCAAGGTGATCATGTAGTCCGCGCCGACGCGGCGGACGTTGCCGAAGATCAGCTTGGCGGCGCCCAGCGTGGTGCCTGCCTGGGCCATGCACGCCGACGATTCGTCGGAGCAGGCGAAGATCAGTTTGATCTCGACCAGATCCTTGCCTGCGACCAACAACAGTCCGGGCGTGGCGGCGATCTTCTGCCGCAAGGCCTCGGTCACTTCTTGCGCCACGGTGTCGGGGACGTCGATCGCCTCCACGCCTAGGACCGAGATGGCCGCGGCCGCCGGCGACGGTGCAGCCGGGGGCGCGGCGAGCGCAGGGGAAATGCTCCCTCCGATCAGCGCGGCCAAGACGGCCATTTTCCACCGTGTGGTCATTGGACACGGCATTGTTTCCGCAGGCTTCTATCATGTCAATTACCGCCCTGTCTGCCCTCAATGGTTATCCACCGCTCGTCGACACGGCCGCGTTGACTGAGACACCGCAAGGCCTTGCCGGCACAAATGTCGGCGCCGCCGCCGGCGTGTTAGCGTTACAGGCGTCATGCGTCTTGGCGTGTCGGGAAAGGTGCTGCTCGCCTTCGCCGTTTTGTTGCTGGCGTTCGGCGCCAACGCCACCTTCACCGTCGTCACCATTCACCGCGCCCGCCAAGGCGTGGTCGCCAACGAGGCCTACCTGGATCTGCAAGGGTCGGTCGACGCGGCCTGGAAATCGTTGAACGACTTTGCCGCATCGCTGGGTCGCAATCTGCGCCTCGATCCCAACCTGGCCCTGGCCTTTCGCATGGCTCGCAAAAACCTGGACGATGCGGTGGGCGCGATCGATCGCTATTTGGAGAAAGAACCGACGTCGTTTCGGCGGCCGGACTTTGAAGCCAAGCGCAGCCAGTTGCTGGTGCTCAAGCAGCAAGCCGACGCGCTGGCCGGGCAGCTCGGCGCCGCCGAGGTGGCGTCCGATCCGAAGGCGCGCCCCGACTTCGAAAGTCACTTCGCCACCCTGACCCACAGCCTGAACCGCATGCGGCGCCCGCTGCACGGCGAGAACGGGCAGATCGCCCAGCGCCTGAGCGACGACGAGGAGACCGCGCTTCAAGTGGCGCTAGGCCTGGGCCTGGCCGGGTTGTTTCTGGCGCTGGTTTCGTTCTTGTTCATCTTCCGAACTTTGCGGCCGCTGCGGGTTTTGCGCGCCCGGGTGCGCGAAGTGGCCAAGGGCGATTACGCCCGCCGCACCGGCGTGGTGTCGCACGACGAGATCGGCGATCTGGCGCGCGAGTTCGATTCGATGGCCGGCGCCCTGCAAGAGCGCGAGCAGCAGCTGATCCGTTCCGAGCGACTGGCCACCGTCGGGCGCATGGCCGCGCAGATCACCCACGAGGTGCGCAACCCGCTGGCGTCGATCGGCCTTTACGCCGAGCTCTTGGGTGACGAGATCGGCGGCAGCAGCGACGGTGAATCGCGGCGCTTGTTGTCGTCGATCAGCAGCGAGGTCGATCGCCTGACCGAGATCACCGAGACCTACTTGCGCTTTGCCCGCTTACCGCGCGCCAAGCTGGAACGCGAAGATCTGGGCGCCATCGTCACGTCGGTGCTCGAGTTCGCCCGGGCCGAGCTGACCCAGGCCGGTATCACCTTGACGATCGAAGTCGGCGACGCCTTGCCAGAGATCCTGGCCGACGAGAGCCAGCTGCGACAGGCGCTGCTGAACCTGGTGCGCAACGCGCGCGAGGCGCTGGAAATGCCCAGGCAGGGTGAGGGCGGCGGTCGCTTGCGGGTGGCGCTGGACGCGCGCGCCGCCGGCGTCGACGGTGCGCCGTCATCGGGCGTGCGCTTGCAAGTGGAAGACAACGGCGCCGGGATCCCGGGCGAGAACATCGAGAAGATCTTCGATCCGTTCTTCTCGACCAAGGCCAAGGGCACCGGCCTCGGCTTGGCGCTGGTGCAGCAGATCGTTCTCGAGCACTGTGCCACCATCAACGTCAGCAGCGAGATAGGGCGCGGCACGACGTTCGTCATCGTGTTCCCGTTGATCCCGGCGACGGTCGCGGCGCCGGCCGCACGCGCCGGCAGCGAGGCGTTGGCGGCGGACGCAGACGCGGCGAAGGGGACCGCGGAGACGCGCACCGCCGGTCTTGGGCCCTGGGTCAAGCAGTCGCCGTAGGTGTCGCCCTCTTCGCCGTCCTGGCAGTCTCTAGGGCGCGCGGGCGGCGGTGGTGTGCGTGGCGGCGCGCGCGGTGTCGCCGAGGCGGGTGTAAAGACCGGCTAGCGCACGATGGATCTCCGCGGCGTCGGCGGGGGCGGGGCCAAACAGCAGCGCGGTCTCGAACAAACGCGCCGCCGCCGCCGGCTGGCCGCTGCTGGCCAGCGCGCGGCCGACGGCGGCGTGAATGTCCGGGTCGGCGGGATCGATGAAGGTCGCCGTCTCGCCGAGGGCGATCACGCGACTTAGCCGGCCGGCCCGCGCGCTGGCCAGCATGGCCTGCTTGGCCACACCGATGTTCTGGCTTTCCAGACGCAGCGTCGCTTCCTGTTCAGCGAGCTTGTCATCAGCGCGGCCCATGTCACCCAGCAGCTCGGTGAGCAGGGCGTGCGCTTCGACGCGGGTGGGATCGAAGGCGATGGCCTTGCGCAGGTGGATCTCGGCCTGGGCCTGGTTCTGGCGATGAATCTCCGCCAGAGCCAGCCGTACGCGCACGTCGTAGCCGTCGCCGCGTCCGTCCGGTAGCGCCAGCAAGCTTTCCAGGGCAGCGATGGCCGGCGCGGCGTCGCGGCGGCTCAAGGCCAGCTCGGCGGTCAGGAACAGCGTCGCCGCCGCGTCGCCGTCGGCGGTGGGCGCCAAGGTGGTGGCTTTCGTCAGCGCGGCGGCGGCGGTTTTTTGATCGCCGTGGGCCAGCGCCGCCAGTCCCCAGGCGATCTGCGCCTGGACGTTTTTGGGCGCCACCGCCGCTTGCTGCTCGGCCTCGGGCAGCGGACGGCGCAGCGTCTGGGTGGGAAGGTACTGCCGATCGTAACGCGTAGTCTGGCGGGCGAAATCCTCGCGGAACGCTGCCTCCAGGGCGTCGATCTTCATTCCCGACAGCGCTTCCAGCACGGTGGCGCCGCGCTGGCCGCGACCGTATTGCACCAGCGCGGCGCGAATGGCGGCGAAACCGAAGCGCCGGTCGAGAAAATCCAGCGCCGCCGCGGCGTGCGCGTAAGCGGCCGTGGCATCATCGGGATCCACGGCACTGGTGAACGCCGACGAGAGGTTGACCAACGTCGGCAAGCGACCGGTCTTGAGCGCGCCCCAGATCGCGATGTCGTCGTGCCGGTTCCACTCGGGTCGGGCACGCATGGTCTCAAGCTCGGCCAGGCCTTCGGTGAACCAGCGCGGGACGCGCGAGCGCGACAGCTCGATGGAGAACACGTGCGCCAGCTCGTGCGACAAGACCATGGCCCAGTTGAAGGCGTGGTTGGTGGGCGACTGCGAGGTGATCACCCGCCCGAAGCACACGCCCGCCACGCCGATCGCCGGCAGCCCGACGGTGCGCACACCGTAGTGCGCGGGATCGGCGTAAAGCTCGAGAACGATCGGCCCGCGCGGCGTGAATCCATAGCGGGTGACATAACGGGCGTAGGTCTGCTCCAAGAACGGCGCCACCACGGTTTCAATCGCCACGCGGGAGGACAGCGGCACGCGAAAGCGCAGGTGGGCGGTGCTGACCACCGTGTACTGGCTGGGGATGATCTTGTCGAAGAGGTTGAGCAAGTTGTACGTCCGCACGTCGTAGGGATCGCGCTTCCAGGCCCGGCGCAGCGCCGACAGGCCGTCGTCTTCTTCACCCAGGCGCAGCAGCGTTGTCCCCAGCGACGAGAGACAGCGGGCGCTTTGCGGGTCGACGCGCACGCCTTCCTCGGCGACGGCGCGGGCGTCGTCGTAACGGCGGTGGTGGTTCAAGGCTTCGGCGACGAAGGCGAAGAAGTCGCCGTCCATGGCGTTGATGGCCAGCCGGCGGTCGCGCTCTTGTTCATAGCCGGCGCGATCGTCGCGCAGCAGATCCGAAGCGGCGGCGATGCGCGCGGCGCCGCCGTCGTGCAGGTTCACCTTGCGCAGCGCCGCCACCTCGGCCGCCGCGGCGGCGAAGTCTTCACCGTCGAGGGCGATCTCCGCGCGCAGGGTCAGCGCGCCGGCGTGGCGCGGGTTGACGGCCAGCGTCCGTTGCAGCTCGGCGCCAGCGGCCGCCACGTCATAACGTTCTTCCAGCAGCACGCGGGCCAGGCCCACGTGCGCGTCGGGGTTATCCGGATCCACCTTCAGCGCGTCGCGGAACGACGCCTCGGCATCGCCAACGGCGTGCTTCTCGAGAAACACAAAACCCCAGTCGATGTTGGCGGCGGCGGCCTTGGGTTCGGCCCGAACCGCGTCGCGAAGGGCGTCGCCGGCGTCTTTCCAGTTGTTGTCCAGGCGGACGGCGGTGGCGACGGCGATCAGATCCGCGGCGCGGGCCTGGTCCACGCGGCCGTTTTTCCAATCGTCATAGGTGCGATCGATGAGCGGCGCCAGCGCACCCCGCTGGCCGGTCCCCTCGTAAAGGCGCATCAGGCAGTCGCGCAAGGGCAGGTTGTCGGGCGCAGCATCGCTGGCATCCTCCAGCAGTTTGCGCGCGGTTTGATCTTGCCCCAACGCCAAGGCGGCGCGCGCGGCGATGATCGTGGCGGTGGCGTCGCCGCGGTTGGCCTTGCCAGGCTCTGCGGCCAGGCGGAAGGCGGTCTCATAGCGTCCGGTGCGCAGGGCGCGTTCGGCGTCAGCGCGGGTGGCGGCGTTTATCGCCGGGCGCCCGGCGGCGGTGCCACCGGCGGCGGCCAGCCCGGCCAGAACAACAAGCCCGATCCCGCGCGCCACCCCGGGAGCGTAGCGCAGGTCTGCTAGAATGACCGCATGTCCAGCGAGGCGCGCGATCAGCACAAGGACTCTGACCCGAAGCCCGAGGTGTTTGACGACTACGACGCCTTCCTGAAGCAGGCCATCCGCGACTATTACGACCGCGGCTGGAAAAGCCGGCGCGGAAACTTCATCGCCCTGGTGATCGCGTCGGGTCAGATGACGTCGATGGCCGCCGATTCGATCCGCGACGGGTCAGGCCTCAAACGGGCGGCCATCGGCGCGGCCGGCGTGGTGGCCTTGCGGGTGGGTCTGCGGTACGCGCTGTCCGGTCCGCTGGGCATCATCCTCACCGGCGCCGCCGCGCTGTCGGCGGTCAGCTATTTGGTGAAAAACCAAAAAGAGATCTCCACCAAGGTGGCCGCTTACCGCGCGCTGATCGCAGTGGTTCGCACAAAGTTCGAGGAAACCCAGGGCGGCTATCGCGCCGGCCGCTACGACGCCGCCAGTCGCAACCTGATGGTCGACGGCTTGCTCAAACGCTTTCTCGAAGACATCGACGCGGTCGAGTGACGCTCACTGGAGCATCACGGACTTCAATCCGCCGTTGGTGAAGCGGACCAGCAAACTCGAACGCAGGACGTTTTCTATCTTGCCGCGGCCGTATTCGGGGTGGGAGATGATCTCGCCTGCCTTGTAGCGACCTTTCGGATCGAAGGGACGGATGTCGGCGGCGGCTTGGACCTCTTGCACCAGGACGCGCTGCAGTTCGGCGCGCCGGGCGACTTCGGGATCGCCGGCGGATTTTCCGCGCGAATCGCCGGCGGTGACGGCGGTCTCGGTGTTCTTCGGGCGGGCCGGCGTGGTGCGATAGGCGTGGCGTGAGTTGCAGACCTGACAGAGGACCTGCTTGGCCTCGGAGCCCACCATGGCCACGATGTTGTGGGTGGTGCTGGCGCCGCACTTGCCGCACCAGGCTTCCGCTTCGCCGCCTACGCGCAGGGCGGGGCCGCCGGTCACGCCGCGCCCGTGGCTCCACGAGACGCCGGTGATGCGCCTTTCACCGACGGAAGAGGTGCCGGCCAGACGATCGGGCGTGCTCTCGCCACTGACCTGCGCCACCTTGGGCAGCAGTGACGCCAGTCGCTTGACATCGACGACGCGGCGACCCAGCGTGCGATCGACCCGGATTTGCTCGCCGGCCGACAATGCGCCGTACATCTCGCGATAACGGCTGGAAAGGCGCTCGACCCCTTCCTGCGCCGTGCGCACCAGGTCCCGTTCTTCGGGCCTTTCCTGGGCCAGGTGCACTTGCAGCGTGACGTCTCTCAGCTCCTCCGAAATCTGGTCCAGCGTAGGGATGCTCACGGATGCGGTTATTTCCCACGGTTGAAGCCCAACTGCAATGGCAACGGCAAAGTTTGCAATTGGCCCGGCTCTTGGCCGCAGCCCTAAATGGATGATTTCCCGAAACCGGGCGGCAGAGTAATGTAGTCGACGGTCGCGGTCCCAACTTACTTGTGGTGAATAAACCGATGATGCAATTGCTGCGTGGCCTTGGTCTGTCTGTAGTCCTTTCGGTTCTGCCGGCCGTCGCTTTCGCGCAAGGCGGGCCGGAAGAGGAACCCATGCCGCCGAACTTTCAGGACGCCAAGCCCCTGTCAGCGGCGAAATCACCAGCCGAGGAGACATTGGCCACGTCGCCGGCCCCCGTGATGCCGGTGGCGACCGGCGACGCGGATTCGTACTTGCCCTCGCTATCGGGACCGATCGGTCTTTATCGCGTCTCGACCGCCGAGGTCGGGCCACGCAACCACCTGCGGCTGGCCCTGCACGGCGAGTTCTTCAGCTCGTCGCAGTTGCTGGTGGACGGAGATCAGGACAAGCGCCTGCTTGGTGAATTCACCTTTGGCTTCACGCCCCACAAGAACGTCGAGGTCTTCGGCGGCCTGATGTCGTCGAGCAACCGGAACCGTCGCGTCTCGGAAGAAGGCCGCCGTGATCCCGAGCTGATCAAATCGTTCGGCGATCTGGTACTGGGGGGCAAGGCGGCGTTCCCGGTGGCGACTGGAATCAGCGTTGGTTTCGAAGGCGCCTTCAAGTTCCTGTCGTCGATCTCGGACCTGTCGTTCTCGGCGGATTCGACGTCGTTCTGGCTGGGGCCGTTGATGACGGCGGACCTGCGCGCGCTGGCCGGGGTTCCGCTGCGGGTGCACGTCAACGCCAATTTCTACGCCGACAACTCGCGCAACCTGCACGACCTGAACGATCCCACGGTCACGCAGGCCACGAAGTGGGTGGCGCAGTTCGCCTACGGCATGGGCGCCAGCCGCTTCCGTACCGCGCTGGGCGTGGACGCCTTGTTCGACAAGCTGCCGGTGCCGCTGCAGCCGTTCGCCGAATACCATGCCGAAATCGTCACCGCCGACGCTGACTCGTCGTTCGCGTCCTACATGCCGCCGGCTTGTAACCTGCCGGGTGGCAACCTGTGCAAGGACAACCGCGACCAGCAATGGTTCACCTTGGGCGCGCGCGCCCGGGTATTGAAAGGCCTCACCGCGGATGCCGGCGTGGACATTCGTATTCGTTCGGTGGGCTTTCCTTATGGACCACCGCTGCCGCCGTACAACGTGGTGTTCGGCCTTTCGTACCCGCTGGACATCGACGCCTTTCGCCGCCCGGTGATCGTCACCATCGAGAAAGAACCACCGGCGCCAGTCGAGGGCACCGTGGGTGGCCAGGTCAAGAGCAGCAAGGACGGCGCGCCGGTGCCGGGCGCCATCGTCGCCGTGACCGGCCGGCCGCGCGCCCGCGTCGCCACCGACCCGGATGGTTCCTTCCAAAGCGTGCCCCTGGCCCCGGGCCCGGCTGATCTGGAGGTCTCCGCTCCCGGCTTCGAGTCAGCCAAGGTCACGGCCAAGGTCGTCGCTGGCCATCCCATCGACGTGGCGGTGGCTCTGACACCGAAGCTCGCCACCGGCAATGTGCGCGGCAAGATCTCCGACGACAAGGGTCAGGGCCTGCAGGCGTCGTTGAAATTCATGGGCCCGGACAACTTCGAGGCCCGCTCGGATGCTGCGGGTCTGTTCTCGGCATCGTTGCCGATCGGGCCGTACAAGGTCGTGGCAGAAGCGCCGGGCTTTCCGACCAAGGAGGCGCTGCTGGACGTGGCGGCGGCCCAGGACAAGCAGCTGGACATTTCGCTGCGGAACCGTCCGGCCAACCCCAATGTCACCCTGAATGACACTGGCATTGCCCTGAAGCGGCCGTTGCGCTTCGACGCCGCCGGCAAGTTGCAAGCGGCAGCGCAGCCGGGGTTGGATGGGGTCGCGGACGTCATGGAAGATCACGGCGAGATCCGCACGCTGCGGATCGAAGCCAACTGGGATACCACCGCCGGCGCCAAGGCCAAGGACCTGACTCAGTCCCAGGCCGACGCGGTGAAGGCTTATCTGGTGAAAAAGGGCGTGCCCGAGGGCCGCATCGAGGCAGTGGGGATGGGTTCGGAGAAGCCCCTGGTGCCAAACATCGGGCCGGCCAGCAAGACCAAGAACCGCCGCGTCGACCTGATTGTCGTCAAATAGCCCGGGTCGGGCGGCGGTTTGCCAGGCGCGTGGCACGTTCGGCCAGCAGGGCTCATAATTCAGTGATGCGCGACCTGATGGAACGCCTGAACGGCATCCGCTTCGAAGGGACCCGGCGTGCGGTGGCCGGGCTCTGCCTGAGCCTTTTCATCGCGCTTTATCTGCTGGTCTCGCTGAACCCGCCGCCCGGCTGGGGCCCGGCGTTCATCGCGCTGGCGGCCTGCTATCTGATCGCCTTCGTCGGCGTGGTCGCCGAGTGGTTCTGGGGTCGCTGGTTCGCCGCCGGATTGGGCTGGTCCGGGGTCATGGTGGCGGGCGCCAGCCTGGCGATGATCGGCTGGCTTCCGCAGTTGGCCATCTACGGCGGCTTGCACGCCTTGATCGTGCTGACGTTGACCGGCAAGTCGATGGCCGCCCGTTACGACCTGCAGGCGAACTGGCGCGAGCGTTACGGCATGGACGAATTCGCGGTGGCCCGGCTGCGCAAGACCGTCACCCGCGCCTCGGCGTCCTTGCCGACCTTGATCTTGTACGCGCTGGCGCCCAAGGAAGGCGACGGGCAGGGGATATTGTTTGCGGCGGCGGGCATTGGGGCGCTGTTGCTGGCGGCGGCTAGCCTGCGCGGGTTGATCCTGCTGCGCACGTGGGGGGTGTTGACGGCCGCGGTGGCGGCAGCGGGCCTGTGGATCTTGGGAACGTCCTCAAGCGCGCTGGTCGTTCACCCGTACCTGAGGGGAGACTTCGGCGCGTACTTTCACCGACTGCAGATCGATGTCAGCGTCGGCGCCTTGTTCTCCGCGACTCTGCTGACGCTGGCGGTGCTTCCGTTCGCCGGCCCGGCGGTCCGCTTCGTGCGCGCTCGCCGGTAGCGCCGCGCTGGCTACGCGGCCTTCGTTGCGGCGGCGCCTGTCTTGATGCGCATGCCGTAGAACGATCGCCAGACGAAGACGGTCGAGATGAGGAAAAACAGACCGGCCAGCACCGCGCTGGTGCTGCGCGAGAGGCCGACCGCCAGCTCGACCGCCAGCAACCCGAACAGGGTGGTGAACTTGATGACCGGGTTCATCGCCACCGACGAAGTGTCCTTGAACGGATCGCCGACCGTGTCGCCGACGACGGTCGCCGCGTGCAGCGGGGTGCCTTTTTCTTTCAGCTCTACCTCGACCAGCTTCTTGGCGTTGTCCCAGGCGCCGCCCGCGTTGGCCATGAAGATGGCCTGGTAAAGGCCGAACAAGGCGATCGAGATCAGATAGCCGATGAAGAAGTACGGCTCGACGCAGGCGAAGGCCAGGGTGGAGAAGAAGATGGTGAGGAAGATGTTGAACATACCCTTCTGCGCATACTGCGTGCAGATCTCGACCACCTTCTTGCTGTCGGCGATGCTCGCCTTCTCGGTGTTATCCAGCTTGATGTTGGCCTTGATGAACTCCACCGCCCGGTAGGCGCCCGTCGACACCGCCTGCGTCGACGCGCCGGTGAACCAGTAGATCACCGCCCCGCCGGTGATGAGACCCAGCAGGAAGGGCGGGTGCAACATCGACAGCTTGTCGAGGTCGGTGGTCAGACCCTGGGTCAGGCTCATGATGATCGAGAAGATCATCGTCGTGGCACCGACCACGGCGGTGCCGATGAGCACCGGCTTGGCCGTGGCCTTGAAGGTATTCCCGGCGCCGTCATTTTCTTCCAGCAGGTGTTTGGCGCGCTCGAAGTTGACGTCGAAGTTGTAGTCCTTCTTGAGCTGCTCTTTGATGCCGGGGATGTTTTCGATCACCGACAGCTCGTAGACCGACTGGGCATTGTCGGTGACCGGACCGTACGAATCGACGGCGATGGTCACCGGGCCCATGCCCAGAAAGCCGAAGGCCACCAGGCCGAACGAGAACACCGCCGGCGCCTTCATGATCTCGCCCAAGCCTTCGCCGCTGACGAAGTAAGCGATGCCCATCAGAGAGACGATGGCGATGCCCATCCAGTAAGCGCTGAAATTGCCAGCCGTGAGGCCCGAGAGAATATTCAGCGAGGCGCCGCCCTCGCGCGAGGCGGTCACCACCTCGCGCACGTGATTTGATTCCGTCGAGGTGAAGACCTTCACCACCTCGGGAATGATGGCGCCTGCCAGCGTGCCGCAGGTGATGATGGTGGACAGCTTCCACCACAGCGTCTCGTTGCCGACCGGGCCGAGACGCGGCACCAGGACATTCGACACCAGGTACGTCATGCCCACCGACACCAGCGAAGTCACCCACACCAGCTGGGTCAGCGGCTTTTCGAAGTTCATCTTGTCGGCGTTGTTGTAACGGGCTTTGACGATCGCCTCGTTGAACAGATACGAAAGGCCGCTGGCCACGATCATCATGATGCGCATGGCGAAGATCCACACCAGCAGCTGCACCTGCACCTGGGGATCCGACACTGCCAGCAGGATGAACGTAATCAGCGCGACGCCGGTTACGCCGTAGGTTTCAAAGCCGTCGGCGCTGGGGCCCACCGAATCGCCGGCGTTGTCGCCGGTGCAGTCGGCGATGACGCCCGGGTTGCGGGCGTCGTCCTCTTTGATGTTGAAGACGATCTTCATCAGATCCGACCCGATGTCGGCGATCTTGGTGAAGATGCCGCCGGCGATGCGCAACGCCGAGGCGCCCAGCGATTCACCGATGGCGAACCCGATGAAGCAGGCCCCGGCGTAGTCGCGCGGCAGAAAAAGCAGAATGCACAACATCATGACCAGCTCGGTGCTGATGAGCAGCATGCCGATGCTCATGCCGGCCTTGAGCGGGATGGCATAGATGGGGTAGGGCTTTCCCTTCAGGCTGGCGAAGGCGGTGCGCGAGTTGGCGAAGGTGTTGATGCGGATGCCGAACCAGGCCACGCCGTAGCTGCCGGCGATGCCGATCAGGCTGAACAACAGGATGATCGCCACCTTGGTCGCCTCGAAGTGCCGGAGCACGCCGAAGTAGAACACCATGATCACGCCGATGAAGATCTCCAGCAGCAGGATGAACTTGCCCTGCGTGATGAGGTACGTCTTGCAGGTCTCGTAGATCAGCTCCGAGATATCCCTCATCGATTTGTGCACCGGAAGATTTTTGAGCTGCATGTAGATGACCAGGCCGAAGCTGAGGCCCAGCACACAGACGATGAGCCCCGTGGTCAGCAGCGACGATCCGGCCACGTTGCCCAGAAAGGTGACGTTTCCCAGGTCAGGAAGCACCAGGCTGGCTTCACCGCCGTGGTGCGCACCTTCTTCCGCAAGGGCCAGCGGCGCCGCCGCCAGCAAGATCAGAAGGGCGCCGGCGGCGCCGAACAGAAGTCGAGAGCAAGCCGATCGCTGCATGTCCGGGATCTCCCTGTGGATGAGACCAAGTGGCCGACAAAACAAAGGCGCCCTCGGAGGGGCGCCTTGATATAACGAGATCGTTTCTTGAAGTAAAGCGAACGCGCGCCGCAGCCGTGGCTCTAATCCTTCGATTTCAGAACCAGAAGGCGATAGTTCGCATAACCGGCCTGACCACAGGAGTAGATGACCTCGGTCAGTAAGCGATACGGCGTGGTCTGGTCAGCGATCAGCATCAGCTGGGCGTCGAACTTTTGCCCGGTCAGCTCGGCGACCTTCTTTTCCTTGCGAGCGTGCTTTTCCAGAATGTCCACCAGCGGGGTGATGTAATAGCCGTTCTCGCCGTCGCGCTTGACCGCGGGATCAACCTTGCCGGCGTTCACCGGGGCGATGGCATCGCCCTCGACCAGGATGACCTTCTTGGTCACCGTCACGCTGACCGCCTCTTTGGGCTTGAGCTGGGTGATGGACTTGGGAACCTGCAGGTTCGAATCAAACGTGATGGTCGACGTCGACGAGGCAAAGCTCTTGAGCAGGAACACCAGGATGATGGTCATCATGTCCATCATGGGGGTGATGTTCAGGTCTTTGATGACCTCGGGCTCGGCCAGCTTGCGGGCAAAAGATCGGATGGCCTTCTTGCCCTGAAGCCGGGTCATCGTATGCGCGTCACCGCCCGACATCAGAGAATCCCCGCCGCGAACGCCACGTCCGGGAACAGGACCTTGCCTTCATCTGTCTGTCTCATGGCATCCAGCGTGGCCACCACGACGTCGTAGGGAATGTTGGCGTCAGCGTTGAAGTTGGCCTTGGTCTCCTCGGCGTTGTCCTTGTCGGACTTGATCTCCAGCAGCTTGGAGGTCAACGACTTGTAATCATACTGGCCGCTGCCAAGCTTGGGGATCACCGGCAAGACGCCGCCAGACGCCGCCACGGTAAAGCCGCTGGCGCCAACCGAGACGGTCAGGTTCAGCGGCTTCTTGTCGGGCTGGTCGTCAGACGATGCGCCACCGCCGCTGGACAACGTCGGCACCGTGACGTTGACGTTGCCCAGGCCCACCTGGTTCACCACCGACGCCAGCAAGAAGATGATGATGTTGGTGACGATGTCCATGTAGGGGACCAGGTTCAGCTCGCCAGCCTCTTCCTCGATCTCCTCGTTGTGTTCTCTCATCCGGCGCGTGGCTGCCCGGACTTGGCTTCGCGTCATGAAGGCCCTCGTCGCATCAGATGATGGGACGTTTGGTTGTTCACGCCTTGGCCGCGCCGCCCTGGGCGGATTCGGCCAGCAGGTTCTCCAGCTTCAGTGCGAACGCTTCCAGGTCACCGACCTGCTTCTTCGAGGCGGACGACAAGAAGGCGTGGGCGATGATGCAGGTGACGGCGATGCCGAGACCCATGGCGGTGTTGTTCAGCGCCTCCGAGATGCCTTTCGCCAGCAGGGCCGACCGCTCTTCCGGTTTGGCGGCGGCGACGGCGCCGAACGCGCGAATCAGACCGACCACGGTGCCGAGGAGGCCGACCAAGGTGGCGATGTTGGCGATCGACCACAGAATCTGGACGCGCTTTTTCAGAAGCGGGGTGACGTCGACCAGGGTCTCTTCGATCGCCTGAGCGATGGCGATCTCGCCGCGGTGAACGCGTTGCAGACCCGCGCGCGCCACTTGCGCCACCGGGGCTTCGGTCGCCGAGCACAGCTTGACGGCGCGGTCGATGTTGTTGGCCAGCACCAGCTTCCGGATCTGCTCCAGGAACGCGCGGGCGTTCACCGAGCCTTTGCCCAGAAAGAAGATGGCGCGGTCAACAATGATCGCCAAGGTGATGATCGACACCACCAAGTTGACGTACATCAGGGTACCGCCTTGCTCTAAGAACTGGGCGAGTCCTTGCATCTCTTCCTCCGCGTGCGCTTAGCGCCGCAATCGAACTCTTAGGGTTTACAGAAACGGTTGCGAACCGGGGCTGGTGGGATTGTGGGATTTAGTGTGCCTAGCAGGGTCTTTTAGGCGGGTGGTTATGGTTCTGTGGCCGCTATCTTATAGGCGCCGCCTGGGGTGTCAAGCAATCGCATTGACGGTGTCGACGAATGCGCGCGCGATCTTTAGTGGGGCTTGTCAGTGTCAGTGCAACGGGATCGGCGCGCGCGAACATCACGCCAGGGCAGAACGGCGAAATCGCTGAAGGGCTTGAGATACGTTTCGTGGGCGGTGTGGTGGCTTTGCGCATGGGCAACACCGGCTCCGCCGAAGCGCGCTTTCGCCGAGCCGCGCGCCTTGATCCCGTGCACGAAAAGCTCTGCACAACCTGGCGCTGCAGGAAGGACTGTGTCCGCCCGCCAGCGAACAGTCGTTCACACTGATGAAGTGACCGCGTCGCCGGCCAATCACCGTGGCTATTCTTTGTTCGGCGCGAGCAACAAATTGCCGTCCAGGTCGCGGACTTCGACAGAGCCGTACTTGCCCAGCGGCTCGCGCAGCGATTTTTCGTCGCCCACCACCACCACGGCCAGGCGAGCTGGCTCCAGGTACTTGCGGGCCACGCGGCGGACGTCGTCCTTGGTGACGGCCATGATCTTGCGCGTGTAATCCTTCAGGTACGAATCGGGCAGGCCGTAGACAGCGATATCGGCCAGCTGGCCGGCCACCGAGCCGCGGGTGGCGAAGCGGGCGGGGAACGATTTGACGATCTGATCTTTTGCCCGCGCCAGCTCGGCGTCGGTGACGTCGGCATCGCGCATGCCGTTTATCTCGCGCAGGATCTCGCCAACGGACTCGGCGGTGTGAACAGCGACGAACTCGCCGCCGGCGGAGAACGGGCCGGGCGTCTTGCGCGCGTCGAAGCTCGAACGGGCGCCGTAGGTCCAGCCTTTGCCCTCGCGCAGGTTCAGATCCAGCCGGTAAAACCCGCCGCCCAGGATCAGGTTCATGACGATCACCGCGTGATAGTCGGGGTTCTGTCGATCGATCCCCACCAGGCCCACGCGCACCGACGACTGCGGCGCCGCCGCCTTGTCGATGAGCGCGATGTGCGTCTTGCTGCCGGCGGGCGTGGCGGCTGGCGCCGGCGGCGCTGCCAGCTTGTGGGCGGCGATCCGGCCCGGCTTCCAGCTTTTCAAAAGCGGCGTCAGCTTGGCGCGCAGCTCGGCCTCGGTGGTGTCGCCGGCGACGATCAGCACGGCGTTGTTGGGGCGATAGTTCGCTTGATAGAACTTCTTCAGGTCGGCGGTGCTCAGCTTTTTCAGCGAATCTTCGACGCCGGCCAAGGGCCAGCCGTACGGGTGCCGCATCCCGAACAACACGCGCACCAGGGCCAGCTGTGCCACCGTGGGCGGCGAATCCTTCCGGCGGGTGACGGCCGTGAGGACGTTGTCGCGCACGCGGGTGAACTCCGCCTCGTCGAATTTCGGACTCTGGACAATGTCGGCCCAGACCGCCAGCGCGCCGTCCAGGTTGCGAGTCAGCGTGGACAAGGCCACCGTCGACGAATCCCAGCCGCTGCCGGTGCTGAGGTTGGCGCCCAGGACGGACAGCTGATCGGCGATCTGCAGCGCGCTGCGGGTGGTGGTTCCCTCGTCCAGCATGTTGGCCGTCATCTCGGCCAGCCCCGGCAGCTCGGGCGGGTTGGCGCCGCCGCCAGACTTCACGTAAAGGTTGAAGTCGCACAACGGAAGGTCGTGGAACTCGGCGAGGACCACCTCCAGGCCATTGGGAAGCTTGAATCGCTTGAAGGCCGGCACGGTGAACTGCGGCTCGGGACCAGGCGGCGGCGCTTCGGCGCGGAAGGGCGCGTCCGGCGTCGTGCGCGGCGGCGAAGGCGGCGGTTCGGTGGTAGCCGGCGGCGCGCTGGAGACAACCGGAGTCACCCGCGGCGCCGCGATGGCGGGGATCGCCACCGCCGGTGGTGCGGGTGGGGTGGCGCACGCCGCGACCAGCAACATCGCGCCGCAAAAGGATCCGAACCCGCGGATGGTCCCGAGCGGCGTTTTCATTTCTTCACCCGTCCCATGATCGGCGCCTCGGGATTGGGATCGACGGTGACCACCACGCGGGCGTCCTTCCTCAGGTACTGCGCCGCCACCTTCTGCAGCGTCCCGGCGTCCATCGCCAGGTAAAGGCGCAGGTCCTCGGTCAGGAATCCCGGATCGCCGACGCCGTCGTTGTACGCCTGCAGCCGTTCGGCGCGGGCCAGCAGCGATTCCAGGCTGCGCACGGTGTCCGATTCGATCTGGTTTTTGCCTCGCTCCAGATCGCGCGCGTCGATCGGAGTGGCCCGCAATTTTTCGACCTCCTCGTCGATCACCGCCAGGATCTCGTCCAGGGTGTGACCCGGCAGAGGCGAGGCGGCGATCTCGAACGTGCTGGCCAGCTTTCGACTTTGCTGCGACGCCGTCACGGACTGAGCGATCTTCATCTCGTAGACCAACCGCTGATAAAGGCGCGACGACTTGCCGCCGGCCAGCACGTTGGCGATCAGATCCAGTTCGCGATCACCCGGCGCGAAGTTGGCCGGCGTCGGATAGTTGATGAAGATCTCCGCCTGCTGGACCTTGGCTTCCATGGCGATGCGCTTTTGTCGATCCAGCTTCGGCGTCACCGCCGCCTCGCGCACGATGGGATCGCCGGCCGGGATGGGTCCGAAATATTTTTCCACCAGCTCTTTGGTCTTGGCCCGATCCAGATCGCCGACGATGGTCAGCGTGCAGTCGTTCGGCGTGTAGTACTTGCGGAAGAACGCTTTGACGTCCTCCACGCTGGCCGCCGACAGATCCTCCATCGACCCGATCACTTCGTGAAAATAGGGATGCGTCGGCGGATACAGCGCTTCCAGCATCACTTGCGACACCAGGCCCATGGGAAAATTCTCGACGCGCTGACGGCGCTCGTTCTTGACCACGTCGCGCTGGTTGTCCAGCGTCTCCTTGAAGCCGGGGCGCTCGAGAAGAAAGCCCATACGGTCGCTCTCCAGCCACAGCGCCAGTTCCAGTTGGTTCGACGGCACCACCTCGTAATAGTTGGTGTGGTCGCTGCCGGTCGAGCCGTTGACGTTTGAGACGCCGGCCTTCTGCAGGTACTCGAAGTATTTGTCCTCGCCGATGTGCTTGGTGCCCTGGAACATCACGTGCTCGAACAGATGGGCAAAGCCGGTGCGGCCGACCACCTCGTCTTTCGACCCGACCTTGTACCAGAGGTCCACCGCCACCTGCGGGATGCGGTGATCTTCGTGCAGGATGACCTCCAGGCCGTTGCCGAGGGTGTACTTCTCGAACGGCAGCGACACCGCGCGTGCGGGCGGCGGCGCAGGCGCAGGGACGACGCCGGGAAAGTTGGCTGTCAACAGTGGCAGCAACAAAGGAAGCAACGCCTTCATGGGCGCTGTCTTATCACGACCGCTCGCGCGCGGCTGCCCCCGACGGTGCAGGGTCACCTCCGTCGGTGGCGATTCCCAGAAAAGGGTCTTGATCGGTTTGCGCGGAGGAGGGACTTTAGCCACCCCGGAGCGCTGACGGGTCAGGCTGTCCGTCGGGCTATCCGCCGGGATCGAGATCTGGGAGAATTCGAACGGGTGAGGGAATGACCACCTCCGAAAAGCCGACCGAGCCGCCGCCCGCCACGACCGCGACGACCGCCGCGGGGACGGCGCGCGCCGACGGGGCGGCGCCCGGCGCCGTTGACCAGGCGAACGCCGAATCGGATCTGGCGCTGGTTGAACGCGCGCGCAACAAAGACTACGCCGCCTTCGAACAGCTGCTGGCCCGATACGAAGACAAGGTGTTTCGCCTGGCCTATCGTTTCGTGCGCAACGAAAGCGAAGCGAAGGAGATCTTGCAGGACACCTTCCTGGCCATCTGGCGCAAGCTGGACACCTTCAAGGGCGACTCCCAGTTTTCCAGCTGGGTGTACCGGGTAGCCGCCAACGCGGCGTTGATGCGCCTGCGGAGCCAGCGCCGCCACCCGGAAGTGTCGACCGAAGAACTGCCCGCCGGCTTCCTGGACCAGCAGCAATACGGGCAGATTCTGTCGCCTGGCGAAAACTGGGCCCGCCGCCCCGACGAAGAGCTGCAATCAGAGGAAGTGCGCCAGCACATCCAAGCCGCCGTCGACGCCTTACCGGAGATCTACCGAACTGTGTTCCTGGTGCGCGACGTGGAGGGCCTGTCGACCGAAGAGACCGCCGAGCTGCTGGGCATCTCGGTGCCGACGGTGAAGACGCGGCTGCACCGGGCGCGCATGGCCCTGCGCGAGACCATCACCGCCTACTTCGACAAGAAATAGCGCCGCCCGTCGGAGCGCGACACGATGGCTCGGCTATACTGTCTCCGGCCATGATGCGTGCGACGGCCGGCGCCCGCGCCGGCGGTGTTCTTGCCGCGAAGCCTGGCAGACGGGCGGCGCTGGTGCTGGGACTGGTCGGGGCGGCGGCGGCGAGCAGCCTGTCGACGCCGGCCCGGGCGGCGGACAATCCTTATGACCGCGTGCTGCGGCGGCAGCTCGATCGCCTGACCACGCTGCGTGGCCGGCCCGAAGCGATCGCGCCGCTGGCGGTGCTTTCGGCGTTGGTCGATGACTTGCCGCCGGCCGCGATCGAGGGCGCGTTTCGATCGGTGGCCGACGACGCGGCGGCGGATCCGCTGGTGGCCGCGCAAGCGTCGGCGGCCCTCGCTGATCTCGTGGAGCAGCGGGGCGCCGCCGCCGAAGCCGACAAGCGGCGCGTGGCGCTGGGACTGCTGAGCCACCCGTGGGTGGTCGGTCCCTTCGGCGACGGACGGCAAAGTTTGGCCCAGGCGTTCCCGCCCGAAGGTGAAAGCGGCGCCATTGATCCGCGGCGCACCTATGCCGGGAAGGAACGAGCGGTGTCCTGGCGGGCGGGTGTGTCGGCGGTGCGCCAGGGCGCCCTGATGGTCGACGGTCTGCTTCGCCCCGACAGTGAGACGGCGGCGTATGTGGCGTGGGCGGTCAGCAGCGACAGCCCGCGCGAGGGGGTCCTGCGCCTAGGCACCGTCGGACCATTCAAGGTGTGGATCAACGGTCGGCTCGGCGCCGCGCGCGACGTGGTGCGAACGGCGTCCCTGGATCAGGACGCGGTGGCGATTCGCTTGCGGCGCGGAACCAACCGCATCTTGCTCAAGACCGTGGTCACCGACGGCGCGTGGCGCGTGTTCGTCCGGTTGACCGACGGAATGGGGCGGACGCTGGCGGTGCGCGAAGACGATCCGACCAGGGCCCAAGACGCCTTGCCGCCCTCGAGCAACGTCCCGGTGGCGCGCGGCGGGCACACCGCCCTGCGCGCGCTGGAGCCGCTCTTGCGCGCCCGGGCGACGCAGGCGGCGGCCGGACCCGGCGGGGCGCAAGCCTGGTTGGATCTGGCGCAATTCCTGATCGCCACCACGCCGTCCGATCGCGACGCCCGCGACGATGTCGCGGCGCTGGAACAGTCGATTGCGCTGGGACCGTCGGTAGCGGCGCTATCGGCGCTGGCGGACGTGGGCCGCGACGATGACGAGCGGCGGCGCGCCCTGGATCGCGCCGCCGCGCTGGCCGCCAACGCCGGCGACGACGATGCCCGCGCCGACGGCGCCTTGGTGCAGGCCAAGCTGGGCGACGTCGCCAAGCAGCAACACCGCGACGCGGTGGCCGTCGCGCGCTGGCGGCAGGCGCTGCAGACCGACGCGGGTTGCTGGCCGGCGGCGGTGGCTCTGGCGGAAGAAGAACAGTCCGCCGGCCTCTCGCGCGCGTCGACGGCGCGGCTGGAAGCGCTGCCGGTTTCTTTGCGCGCGGTTCGCCGCCTGGGCCTGGCGCTGGTGCGGCAGTGGGAGGCCGTCGAACGTCGCGCCGATGCCGACAAGCTGCTGGCCGAGCTGGCCCACGCCCGCCAAGGCGATCCGGAGATCGCGCACCAGCTGTCCTTGCGCGCTCGCCAGCGCGGCGAGACCACGGAGGCCATCGCGGCGCTGTCGTCGCCTGCGCAGCAACGGCCGGATCTGCCGTCGCTGACCATCGATCTTGCGCGCTTGGTGGAAGGCAGCGGCGACGGCACGCAAGCGGTGGCGCTGCTGACCGAGCTTTGCACGCGCTTGCCTGACGACGCGGCGGCGGAGGCGGCGCTGGGAAAGCTGCTGTTTCGCCTGGGCCGGCGGCAGGACGCTCGACAGCGGCTGGCGATGGCAGTGGCGCGTAAACCGCAGGACGCGGCTTTGCGCCGGTACGTCGAACGCGCGGCCAGCGGCGACGAGCAATCAGCCGATCAGTCGAAGGCGAACGAAGATCTGGGCCGACGCTATGCCGCCGATCCGCTGACCCTGATACCGGCGTCGTGGCGAGCGGGCGCGGCGATCGGCGAGAAGCAAGCGGGGCTGGCCGCGGATCCAGCGGTGGTGTTGCTGGATCGCCGGGTGGTGCGGGTGCACCGCAACGGCCTGGCCGACACCTTCGCGCAGCGGGTGGTGGCCATCGCCACCGATCACGGCGCCGAGGACAACAAGGAATTTCTGGTGCGCTATCAACCGGGCGACGAAGACGTCGAGATCCGTCAGGCCCGCATCTACCGCCGCCTGCCTGGCGGCGACGTGCAGATCTTGCAAGCAGGCGATCGCGACGACCGCGATCTGTCCGAACCCTGGTACGGCCTTTACTATGATCAGCGCGCGTCGGTGGTGCGGTTCGAAGGTCTGCGGGCCGGCGACGTTCTGGACGTGCAGTATTCGATCACCGACCTGGCCAGCGAGAACGAGCTGGCCGATTATTTCGGCGACCTGCAGTTCCTGGGCGAGACCATTCCCAAGCAACGCTGGGACTACACGCTGGTGGGGCCGAAGAGCCGCGCCTTTCACACCAACACGCCCCGCACGCCGACGCTGACCACCACGACGACCGAAGAGGGCGACGAACAGATCCTGCGCTTCGCGGCCCACGATCTGCCGAAGATCGAAGTCGAACCGGCCATGCCCGGCTTCGCCGAGGTGACGCCTTATCTGCACGTCAGCACCTACGCCAGCTGGGCCGACGTCGGCGCGTGGTACTGGCGCCTCATCGCTGACCAGCTGGCGTCGGACGAGACGCTGCGCCAGGCGGCGCGCGGCGCGGTCGGGCGCGCGACCACCGACCGTGAAAAGGTCCGGGCCATTCACGCCCTGGTGCTGACCGGCACGCGCTATGTCGGCCTGGAATTCGGGATTCACGGATTCAAGCCGTACAAGGTCACGCAGGTGCTCTCGCGGCGCTTTGGCGACTGCAAGGACAAGGCGTCTTTGATGGTCGCGCTGTTGCGGGCGGTAGGCGTCGACGCCCAACTGGTCTTGCTGCGCACGCGCCGCGCCGGCCGCATCGACACGCAGCCGGCGTCGCTGGCCGTGTTCGATCACGCCATCGTGTACGTGCCCAAGCTGGGCACCTACCTGGACGGGACCGCTGAATTTTCCGGGATGGACGAGCTGCCCAATCAGGATCAAGGCGTGATGGGTCTGCGGGTCGGCGCCGCCGGCGCCCAGCTGATCGAAACGCCGGTGCTGTCGTCAAGCCACAACCTGGCTCAGCGTCAATGGGCCATCGATCTTGATTCGTCCGGGCAGGCCCGCATCGACGAGACGCTGAGCATCGCCGGCCAGGCGGCCGCCGACTGGCGCGAGCATTACCAGACCCCGGGCGAGCGTCTGGATCGATACAGCAAGGTGTGGACGGCGGGCCATCCGGGCGCGGTGCTGGCAAAGGTGGAGATGCCGGGCCTCGAGGATCGCAACCGGCCGGTGGTGGTGCGCGCCCAGGCCACGGTCCCGCGTCTCGGCGAACCGTATGGCGACCACGAGCTGGCCGTGCCCATCACCGCGCGCGAGAGCGACTTCACCCGCGCCTATGCCCGGCTGTCCACGCGCACGCAGGAGCTGATCATCGCGTACCCCTGGCAGCACGAAGAGGAGATGATCTTTCACCTGCCGCCGTCGCTGCACGTGGCGCACTTGCCGACCGCGCGCACGGTGACCTCGGACTTCGGGTGTTTTCGCCTGGACGTCAGCACCGACGCCAGCGGGCGCGTGCACGTGCGCTCTGCCCTGGACGTCACTGGCTTTCGTCTGACGGCCGCCGAGTACCCGCGCTTCCGTCAATTCCTGGGCGCCATCGACGCCGTGCTGGCCGATCGGTTGGTGGTACGGACGGATCCCTCGTGACGGCGGCGGCCTCACGGCGACCGGCGGGACTTCTGGTGGCGGCGATCATCACCGCCGCGGGGTGCGCGACCACCAACGCCGGTTTTGATGATCCGCTTCGGCTGACGCCAAACGCGGCGGCCGGCTGGCAAGCCTTGTTCGACGGCCACGGCGCCGAGGCAGCGGCGAAATTTCAAGGCGGCCAGGGCGACTCTACCGACGATCTGCTGAGCGCGTTCGGCCGCGCCACCATCGCCTACGAGACCGGTGATCGCCCGCGGGCCATCGCCGGCTACCAGGCCGTGCTGTCCGCGGTGGCCAGCGGCGACGACGACGGCGCCTGGTCGCAGTCCCTGGCGCCGGTCGCGGCTGGCCGCTTGCTGGCCTTGCTGGAAGACGTGCCGGATGCCAATGACAACCGCGCCGTCGAGGACGCGCTGTTGTCGTTGCCGCGGCAGCGGCTGCCGTGGCCGGCGCAGCTCGATCTCGGACGGTTGGGCGATCGGGCGGCCCGTCGGCGGCGCGATCCGGCGCTGCTCGAGCGCGCGGCGGCCGCCGCCGGTTGCGCGCGCTTCGTTTATCAGGCCGGTGCCGGCGGCCGGTTGCCGCACGTCGATCTGGACGAAGACGGATCCAGCGCGCCGCTGCCGCCACCGTCGGCGTGGCGGCTGGCCGACGCCGCGGGCTGCCGCTTGTCAGTGTCGTCGTGGGATGGCCGCAGCGGCGTGCAAGTGTTGCGGGCCGCGGTCGAAACCGACGCCGGCGTGGCTGATCTGGTCCTGGATTTTGCCGGCGAGGCGCGCTTCCGCGTCGACGGCGGGCCATGGCAGCACCACGGCGGCGAGCTGGACGCCGGCCCCACCGTCGGCGCCACCGCCGTGCAGTGGTCCGAGGGACGCCACCTCATTGAACTGCGCCTGGCCACCGTCGGCGTCGACGCCGAGCTGACGTTGATGGTGCTGCCAGCGCGCGCCGACGCCACCACGCCATTTGTTGACCCTCGCCCGATGCCAGCCGGCGCCGCCGCAACCACGATCGAAAGACCGGTGCCGCCGTTCTTGTCGCCGCCGGCCGCCGCTGTACCGGCCGCCTGGCGACCGCTGCTGGCCTACGCGCAAACCTATGCCGCTGATCGGGTGGGCGACGCCGACGCCGCCGACGAAGCGCTGGTGCGGCTGACGGCGAACGGACGCTTCGCGGTGGGCCTGGCTCTCGCTGGCGCGGTGGTACAAAACGACGTCAACCGGCCGCCGGCATTTGCGCGCGACGCGGCCCAGGCCTATTTCCGTCGGGCAGTGACGATTGACGCCTCGCTGGCCCGATCGTGGCTGGCCCTGGCGGGCATCGAGTTCGAGGACGATCGCCCGCACGAGAGCATCGACGACGCGGGCGCCGCCATCCGCGCCGCGCCCGCTTGGCCGGCGCCCGAGCTGACCTTGGCGGCGGCGCAGGCCGCGCGCGGCCTGGAGTTCGACGGCGATCAGGCGCTGGATCGCGCCGAGAACAAGGCCTCGCCGCCGGGCCGCGCCTCGTGCGCGACCGACGAGGCGTTGCTCCGGCGCGCCGAGCAGCGCCGCGATCTGCGGGTGCGCGATCAGCTTGCCGATCGCTTGTTGGGCTGCGATTCAGAGATCGATGCGCGCGCCGATCGCTTGCGCGGCCGTGGCGATCTGGCGGGCGCGCTGGCGTGGCTGGAAAAAGCGGCCCCGCTGACCCCGCGGCGCGACGATCTGCGCCAGACCATCGCGGCGCTGCGGCTGGCCACCGGCGACACCGCAGGCGCCATCGCCGAACGACGCGCGCTGGTGACGCGGGCGCCGCGCGACGTCCGCCAGCGCATCGCCTTGGCCGACGCGCTGGCGGCGGCCGGGCAGGGCGAGGCCAGTCGGCGCACGCTGGTCGATCTGCTGGCCACCGAAGGCGGCGCGGAGGAGGTGCGCCGGGTGGCGCGCGCCGCCGGCCTGCCGTTGCCGCTGGACGACTATCGTCTGGACGGCGCGGCAGTGATCGCCGCCTTTCGACAGAGCGGCCGGGCCTACGAAGCGCCGGCGGTGGTGGTTCTGGATCGCAGCGTGGATCGCGTGCTCGGCAGCGGAGAGCAATTGATGCTGACCCACACCATCGTCCGCGTGCAGACGAAAGAGGCCATCGATCGCTGGGGCGAGGTCAACGTGCCATCGGGGGCCGAGCTGCTCTTGCTCCGCACGCACAAACCGGACGGCACCACCCGCGACGCCGAAGCGGTCAGCGGCAAGGACAGCATCTCGGCGGCGGATCTGGCGGTCGGTGATTTCCTTGAATGGGAGACGCTGGAAGCGAAGGACGCCTCCGACGCGTTCCCCGCTGGTTTTCTTGGCGATCGGTTTTATTTCCAATCGTTCGACGCGCCCCTCGATCGCAGCGAGTTCATCGTCATCACGCCGGCGGCGCTGGCCGTGGACGTCGATCGGCGCGCCGGGGCGCCCGCCGGGGTGCGCGGCGCCGGCCCCGACGGCTCGGTGGTCACCCGCTTTGTCGCCGAGCACGTGCCGCAGCTGTTCGCCGAGCGCGCGTCGGTGCCGGCGATCGAATTCGTCCCGTCGGTGCGTCTGTCCAGCGGCCTGTCGTGGACAGCCTGGGCGCGGTTCCTGCGCGAGCAGATCTACGGCACCGCGCGCTCGTCGCCGGCCATCCGCCAGTTGGCCGCTTCGATCGCCAAGACCGTGCCGGCCGGTGCCGGCGATGAGGCGCGGGCGCGCGCCGCCGCCGTCGTCGCCTGGGTGACCACGAACATCGAAGCGGCCGACGATCTGCGCGACGCCGCGCCGTTGGCATTGGCGCGCGGGCGCGGCAACCGCCTGGGCCTGGTCTTGGCCCTGGCCCGTGAGCTCGGCGTTACCGCACGCCCGGTGCTGGCGCGCTCGCGGTTGTCGGGCGACGCCAGCCGCGCCCCGGCCCCGCTGGAACTGGAGGACTTTGCCGATTCCCTCATCGCCTTCGATCTGCCTAACGCGAAGGGACAGCTACGACCGCCCCCGACCACAATATTCGCCGATGTCCGTCTCAAGCACGCTTCTTTCGGATATCTTCCCCCGAACTTGGATGGCGCCGACACGCTGTCTCTGGACACCGCGCAGATGGGCCGCGCGGACAGTCGAGGCCTGCCCGATCAGCGGGTGGTGGACATGACCATCCGCATGGACGAAGACGGTTCGGCGCAGGCGCTGGCCACCGAAGAGCTGACCGGCTGGCCGGCGCTGGAATGGGCCGAGCTCATCGATCGGCTGGGCGCCGATCGCGCGCAGCTGCGCCAGGATTTTGAACAGCGCTGGCTGGGGGCGAATTTTCCCGGCGCGCGGCTGAAAGATCTGCAGGTCGACTTCATCGGCCCAGTCGAGGGCGCGCCGGCGGTCAGCGCGCCGGCGGCCGAGACGCGGGCGGTGCGGGTGCGCTATTCCTTCGTCAGCCCGAACTTTGGTCTGCGCGGCGATCGCGAGCTGAAATTGTCGCCGACCTTCTTTCGCTCGCAGCCCGGGCGCCGGTTCGCTGTCGAGCCCGATCGGCACACCGGCTTGATGATGGGGTCGGACGTGCCGTTTCGGCTGACGGCGACGGTGCAGCTGCCGCGTTCAGCGACTGGGGTGGATCTGCCGGCGGGTGCCACCGACGTGGTGGCGCGGCAGGGCGGCTATCGTTTCGTCGAGGAGCGCACGGCGCGGGCCGGATCGCCCGAGGTCTTGATCCTGCGCCGCGAATCCGCGCTTCCCCTGATGCGCGTCTCGCCCAAGGAATACGGCGGGGTGGCCGCCGATCTTCGTCGTGTCGACGGCCTGGAACAGCAGGAGATCCGCATTCGCTTGCAGCCGCGATCCGGGGGCAGCGCGCCTTGAAGCGACCAGCGACCGGGGCGCGGGCGGCGTCGCTCGCGCTGATGCTGCTTGCGCTGGGTGGCGGCGGCGCCTGCCAAAGCTCGCTGGCGTTGGGCCTGCCCACGGCGGCGCAGCCGGCCGATCGATTGGTCGTCGCGCGTCCCGCCGACGCCGTCAATCTGGATCCGGCGCGCGCCACCGACATTGAATCGCTGGAAGTCGCCGAACAGGTCTACGGCCGCCTGGTGCGCTTCACCGCCGGGCGCCTGGAGCCGGAGCCTGATCTCGCGACCTCCTGGTCGGTCAGCGAGAACGGCACGGTCTGGACCTTCGAGCTGCGACCGAACGTGGTCTTTCACGACGGCACGCCGTTCAACGCCGACGCGGTGGTGTTCTCGTTCGAACGACAGATCGTCCCCGACCATCCCGCCCACGAAGCCGACTTTGCCTGGCCGCGCGCCTTCCAGAATATCCGGCGCATCGTCGCCGTCGGCCCCCTGCGCGTGCAGTTCCAGATCGATCGCCCGTACGCGCCGTTCCTGGCCAACCTGGCCGTCGGTCCATCGGCCATCGTCTCGCCGACGGCGGTGCGGCGTCTGGGCAGCAGCTTTGGTCGTCATCCGGTCGGCACCGGGCCCTATCGCTTCGTCGAATGGATTCCGGGTGATCGCATCACGCTGGAACGCAACGATACGTACTGGGATCAACCGGCGCGCACGCAGTACCTGGTCTTGCTAGCCATGCCCGACGCCCGCCAGCGCATGCAGGCGCTGGAGTCGGGCGCCGCCGACATCATTCAACAGCTGGATCCCGATGACTTGCCGCTGGTGCGCCTGCACCCGGATCTGCGGCTTGAGACGGCGCCGGCCGCGCTGGTCTCGTACCTGGCGATGAACACCCAGCGCCGCCCGCTGAACGACAACCGCCTGCGCCGGGCCATCGCCCACGCCATCCGCCGCGAGGCGCTGGTCAAGCTGGTCTATCAAGAGCTGGGCATTCCCGCCGTCGGTCCGCTGCCGCCGAACGTGTGGGGCGCGCGTTCGGACGTGGTGACCTATCCGTATGATCCCGTCCGCGCGCGCAAACTGCTGGCCGAGGTCATGCCGACCGGATTTCACGGCCCGCCGCTGAAACTGTACGCGCCGGCGGTGGCGCGCCCATACATGCCCGCGCCCGAACGGGTGGCCAGCATCATCAAGAATTGCCTGCAAGAGGTCGGCATCCCGGTCGAGGTGATCCTGGCCGATCCCGCCGAACACCAGCGCGCGCTGTGGGCCGGCGAGCATGATCTGGCCTTGCACGGCTGGTTCAACGAGAACGGCGACCCCGACAATTTCTTGTATACGCTGCTGGATTCGGACAACACCACCGGATCGCGTCCGTCGAACATCGCCTTTTACAACAGCGGCTGGTTCCACGACGTCATCGGCGTGGCCCAGCGGACCACCGACCGCACCGAACGCGAACGGCTGTACTGGCAGGCGCAGGCCATCCTGGCCGCTGACGTGCCGTGGGTGCCGCTGGCGCATTCGAAGGTTGTCTTCGCCGCGCGCAGCTCCATCACGGGACTGGTGGTGCAGCCGTCGGCGATCGGTCTTTATCGCTGGGCGGAGCGAGCGCGATGAAAAACCGACGCGGCGACGGCGACGGCACTCCCGAACGCGATCGCGATCGCGAGACCCTGCGCGACATCAGCCCGGTGGTGGGGACGGGCGTGCCGGACGCGCAGGCCCGATCGCAGACGCCGCTGGCGGGTACGCCGGCCGCGTACAGCAAGCCGGGACGATCGAACCCCAACATGCGCGCCTCGGGCCTTTACCGGCTCTCGGGCATTTTCCTGCCGGTGCGCGCGCAGGCCTCGGCGTCGTCGTTCACGGCGCTGGCGCCCATGCGCCGCCGCGGGCTGCGCCGGCGCATCTCGGCCATTCTGATCGTCGCGACGCTGAGTCCGGTGATCGCCGTGTCGGCGGTGGCCATCGCGTTGATTTTCTCCAGCGTCGAACAAGGCATCGCCTTCGAGGCCATCCGCGGCTTGCAGGTGGCGCGAGGGTTGTTCCTGCAGCAGGTGCAGACGGTGGCCCGACGAGCGGCCAACGTGTCGGTGGATCCGCCGCTGCTGCACGCGATGGGTGGAAAACCCGGTGACGTGCGCGACCGCTTGGCCCAACTTTCTGACGCTGGTGTGCCGGTGCAACTGGAGGTGACCGACGCCGTCGGGCGAGTGATGGCGCGTTGCTCGCAGGGGGTGTGCTCCGACGTGGCGGCGGAGGCAGCGAAGTCGCGCGGTGTGCCGGTGGCGCGTTCGCCGCTGGTGGTGCGCGCGCTGTCTTACGAACGCACGGTCAGCATCGAATCGCTGGGCGATCGCCTGGTGGTGCGGGCGGCGCAGCCGCTGGTCGATCCGGCGTTGCGCATTCTGGGCGTGGCGGTGGTGTCGCTGAGCGTGGACGGTCCGATGACCGATCGCTTGAAGGCGTCGCTGGGGGCAGGGCGCGAGCTGGTCATCTACCGCGACGTCGAACCCAGTGCGTCGACGTTCATGGCTTCCACCGGGGCGCGGCTGCCGCCGCCGGCGGTGCCTCCGGAAGTCTTGACCAAAGATCTTTCGACGCTGGTCCCGGTGGTGCCGCTGGAGATCGGCGGCCATTCGTACTCGGTGGCCTTCGGGCAACTGCAAGACGTCAACGCGCAGCGGGTGGGTCTTCTGGGCGTGGCCATCGATCGCGAACCTTTGGCCGCGGCCCGGCGGCGGGCCAGCACGACGCTGTTTTTGGGCGCGCTGTTGGCGCTGCTGCTGGCGATCGGCCTTGGTGATCAGCTGGCGCGGCGCCTGACCAAGCCGCTGCAGAATCTGCACGCCGGCGCGCTGTCGGTGGCCCGCGGCGATCTGGACACGCAGATCGCCGTCGACAGCGACGACGAGATCGGTGACGTGGCCGAAGCCTTCCGCGTGATGACCCGCAGCCTGAAAGAAAATCAAGAAGGCCTGGCGGCGCGCGTGCGCGAGCTCGTCACCGTGCACCAGGTGGGCCGGGCGATAAGCTCGGTGGTCGATCTGGATCGGGTGCTGCGGTCGGTGGTCAGCGAGGCGCTGTCGGTGTTGCACGGCAAGACGGCGGCGCTGGCGCTGTCGATCGACGGCCCAAAGAAAAAATTCGTGGTGCGCGCCGTGGCCGGCGAGACGGTGGGCCGCCTGCTGGCGCCGGTGGCCGATGTGGTGGCGGCCCTGGGGCACCCGCGCCGAACGCCGTCGGTGGGCGCCGATCCGCAGCTGATGGATGTGGCCAAGGCGGCGGGGCTAACCGGGCCGCTCATCGCCGCTCCGCTGGCCTTGAAGGAACGGATCGTCGGCGTGTTGATGGTCGGACGTTTGCACGACGATCCCTTCGCCGAGGCCGACCTGCGCTTGCTGGTGACGTTTGCCGATCAGACCGCAACGGCGATCGAGAACGCGCGCCTTTACGCCGAGGTGCGGGCCTTCTCGGAGAATCTGGAGCAAAAAGTTCGCGACCGCACCGCACAGCTGGAGAAGGCCAAGGCGGAGATCGAACGAACGTTGCAAGAGCTGGGCACGGCGCAAGGACACCTGATCCATTCGGAGCGCATGGCCGGCCTCGGTATGTTGGTGGCCGGCATCGCCCACGAAGTGAACTCGCCGGCGGCGGCGGTGCAGGGCTTGGTCGACGCGCTGTCAGCGACGGTGCGTCGGCTGGGACAATGCGCGGCCGATCTGTTTCGGCTGGGGCTGCCGCCCGAATCGGTGCAGGCGTACTTTGCCATCATCGATGGTCTTCTGCCTGAGATGGAGACGGCGCCGCTGTCGTCGACGTTGGAGTCGCGCCAACGCTTGCGTCGCATGAAGGTCGTGCTGGAACACGTTCCGGGCTCGGACGCCGCCGCTGCGATGCTGGCTGAACTGGGCGAGATGGGCGAGGGCCTCACCGGCCGCTTGGTCGAGCTGGCTGACGGAAGGGACCTGGCGCCGCTGGCAGGCTACCTGCGCGAGATCGCCTTCCTGGCCCGCACATCGGGGACCATCCGGTCGGCGATCGGGGCCATTCGCCGCATCGTCGGCGCCCTGAAACGATACTCCCGTCTGGACGAAGCACCGCTGGAGCGCGTCGATGTTCATGCCGGCCTTGAAGACACGCTGGTAATCCTCCAGCACCAGTTGAAGTCCGGTGAGAACGGGATTAATGTGAAGCGGTCATACGGAAAAATTCCTCATATATCTGCTTATGTAGGTGAACTGAACCAGGTGTGGACGAATCTCATCCACAACGCGGTCCAGGCGATGGGGGGCAGTGGGACGTTGGTGATTGAGACGACGGTTGAGGACGGGGACGTGCAAGTGGCCATACAGGATTCGGGCCCAGGGATTCCAGACGATGTCGCGTCACGAATCTTCGAGCCTTTCTTCACGACCAAGGGCAAGGGCGAAGGGACCGGGCTGGGATTGGCGATTGCCTCGCGCATCGTCGAAAAGCACGGTGGCCGCATCCGTGTGACCAGTGAACCGGGAAGAACGCGCTTTGAAGTGCGTCTCCCTATTGAAGGCCCGCTGGCCACGCCCGCTCCCCTCATGTATGCGCTGACCACGCCACCGCTTGGGTTGTTGCCGACCGCGAAATCAAGCGGCGGGGAGAAGATTTGACGCCCACCTCGGTCTTGCGCGAGCACATCCTGTGCGTCGACGACGAAGAGGGCATCTTGGCCGCCCTGCGCCAGCAGCTTTCGGCGCGGTTCGGCGGCGAGTGCGACATCGCGGTGGCGAAGAACGCGCGCGAGGCGCTGGAGCTGATCGACGACCTGCAAAACGACGGCGAGCAGGTGGCGGTGGTCATCGCGGACCAGATCATGCCGGGTATGAAAGGCGTCGAGCTGCTGGAAGAGGTGCACCGACGCAGCCCGAAGACGGTGAAGATCCTGCTGACGGGGCAAGCCGGCCTGGATGCCGTGGTGTACGCCATCAACCGCGCCGGTCTTGATCAATACATACCCAAGCCGTGGGACGAGCCGGACTTGCGCCTGACCATTCAGACTCTGCTGTCGAAGTTTCGGTTGGAGCGCGAACGGCAAGAGCTGTTGTTGGAGCTACAAAGCAAGAACGCTGAGCTTGCCAACCTGAACGAGTCGCTGGAAGAAAAAGTCGCCGCTCGCACGCGTGAGCTGGAAGCGGTGAACTCTCGCCTGTCCGAGCTGGCCATCACCGACGGATTGACCGGCATCTACAACCATCGCCACTTTCGCGAACGCCTCTCGCTGGAGATGGAGCGCAGCAACCGCACCGGGCTGCCGTTGTCGGTGCTGATGATCGACGTCGACCATTTCAAGATCTACAACGACCGCCACGGCCATCTGGCCGGCGACAATGCTTTGCGCGGGGTCTCGAAGATCCTGCAGCACGGCCGGCGGGCCAATGACGTGGTTGCCCGCTACGGCGGCGAGGAGTTCGGGATCATTCTGCTGGACGTGGGCAAGGCCGCCGCCCGCGAGGTGGCCGAACGCATCTGTGCCCACGTGGCGGAGTTCCCTTTCGAGTTCGGCACCAGCCAACCGGTCGGCCGCCTGACCATCTCCGTCGGTGTGGCGGCCTTCCCCGACGACGGCGCCGAACCGGCCGTGGTGCTGGCCGCCGCCGACCGCGCGCTGTTCGCCGCCAAGAACGGCGGCCGTAACACCGTGCGCATCGCCGAATAGGCTTTGGCGGCCGCGGCGAAAAATTCGGCCGCGCTGACCGAAGCGGCTTAGTCTTCCGCGCATGAAGATCGCGGTCCTGGGTGGCGGCGCGTGGGGTTCGGTGCTGGCGAGCATGCTGGCCGAACCGCAACGCGACACCCAGCACGACGTCGCGTTGTGGGAAAGCGATCCGACGGCGGCGCGGGCGCTGGAAACCGATCGCCGTGGCCCGCGCAGCCTGCCTGGGCACACGCTGCCGCCGAACGTCGCCGTGACTGCCCAGCTCGCCACCGCCGTCAGCGGCTGCGCGCTGCTGGTGGTGGCGGTGCCGTCCGAGACGGCTCGCGCCACGCTGGCGGCGGCGCGGGCGAAACTACCGTCGCCGGTGACCGTCGTCTGCGCGTCAAAGGGCCTTGAAGCGGGAACCGCCGCCACGATGGATCGGGTCATCGAAGAATCGCTGCCCGGCGCGGCGGTGGTGCTGCTGTCGGGGCCGACGTTCGCCCAGGAGATCGCCCGCGGTCTGCCCGCCGCGGTGGTGGCGGCGTCGCGCGATCGCGCCGCCGCCGAACTGGCGCGCGCTTGTTTCGGCAACGAACGCTTTCGCGTCTACACCAGCGACGACGTGGTCGGCGTCGCCGTCGGCGGGGCGCTGAAGAACGTCATCGCCATCGCCGTCGGTTGCTGCGACGGCTTCGGCTTCGGCAACAACGCCCGCGCCGCGCTGATCACCCGCGGTCTGGCCGAGATGAGCCGGCTGGCCGCACGGCTGGGTGCCGATCCGCTGACGCTGGCTGGATTGGCCGGGCTTGGCGATCTGGTCCTCACCTGCACCGGCGAGCTGTCGCGCAACCGGCAGGTGGGCCTGGCGCTGGCCCGTGGCGAGGCGCTGCCGGCCATCCTGGCCAGCTTGGGTCATATCGCGGAAGGAATCGGCACCGCCGCCACCGCCCGCGCGCTGGCCGACCGCCTAGGCGTCGACATGCCCATCACGCGCTTGACCGCCGCGGTCCTGCACGACGGCAAACCGGCACGCCAGGTGGTGACCGAGCTTCTGTCGCGCGGCGCCGGCGCCGAACGTGGCTAGGGTTTTCGTCAGACTCACGGTGAGAATTCGACAGCCCGGTGGTGATTGACCGCCGAAGCCGGCGGCGTTTCGCGCCGCACCGCCTGGATCACGCCTTGCAAATTCAACTGGCGAGGCTCAATCAGCGGCGTCGGTGCGCCACGGAGGATCAAGCATGTCTGACGGTAAGGGTCGGTGGTTGGCGACGGTGGTTGCGGCGGGGGCTGTGGCGGCGGTTGGCTGTGGCGAGGCGCAGGGCGATCTGGGCGGCATCCCCGCTGACCAGGCGCCGACAGCGATCGCCGAGACGGTGTGCGCGAAGGCCTACGACTGCTGTACGCCCACCCAGTTGATGGGCAACGATCTCGCTGGCACCGACGAAGCAACCTGCGAACAAAAGACCCACGACGCCTTCGCCAACAATCTGGCCCCGGTTCTGGCGTCGCAGGCGCGTTATCGCAGCGCCTACGACGGCGCCAAGTTGGGGGCATGCCTGGCATTCATCCGCGCCACCAACGGTCACGACCTGGGCACCACCAATCATTTTTCAGGCATCCCGGGCTGCGACGCCTTCGTTCAGCCGCGCGTCGCCCTGGGTGGCGGCTGCACGTACGACTGGGAGTGTCAGCAAGGCCAGTGCATCAAGAGCGCCGGGCAGATCGACGGCCTGTGCAAACCGCTCGACGCCGTCGGCGAAAGCTGCGACAGCAGCCAGTGCGCCGCCGACCTTATCTGTGATGGGCAAAGCAAGATCTGCGTGGCGCCGCTGGCGGACGGCGCGCCGTGCACGCGCGGCGATCTTTGCAGCAGCAGCAGCTGCAACGCCAGCACCGACGCCGACGCCGGCGCCACGACGATGGTCTGCGGGCCGCCCGATGGCGGCAGCTGTTTTTACTCCAGCGGTTGTTCGACCGGCGGACGTCCGCCGGCGGGATCGCTCTTCGCCGCGGCGATGCTGGCGTTGGTGGCGCGGCGACGGATCAAGCGCGCCGGCGACACAGCGCCGCCGCGCCGATGACCGCCAGCAAGGCGAACACCGCCACCACCGACAGATCCAGCGGCGCCGACGACGTGGCCGGCACCAAACCAGCGGGCACAACCGCGCCGTAGCATCCGCGGCGCACCGCCGACACGGCGTAGGTCATCGGATCGGCGGCCATCAAGACGCTGATCCAGCGGCTGCCGCCCGCCGGCGGGAACATCGCGCCCGACAGCATCCACAGCGGGATCAAGGCGACGCTCATCAGCGCGTGATAGCCCTGCGTGGAGTCGATCCACCAGGCCATGGCAAACCCCAGCGCGCAAAAACCCACCGCCGCCAGCGCCAGCGCGCCGATCACCAGCGGCCAGTTGATGGCCAGCAAAGAGAATCCCGCCAGTGGCGACAGCAGCAGCAACGCCAATCCTTGCAGCATGGCGATGGCCACCCCTCCCAGCGTCTTGCCCAGCACCAAGGCGGTGCGCGACACCGGCGCCACTAATACGGCCTGCAGAAACCCGTGGTGCCGATCGTCGATCAGCGAAATCGTCGAGAAAATCGCGGTAAAAAGCACCGTCAGCACGATGGTGCCGGGATAAAAATATTGCAGGTACGAAACTCCGCCCGCGCCCGCCACGCGAAAGCTGCCGCCGAGACCTGCGCCCAGCACCGCCCACAAGATCAGCGGCTGCGCCAGCGAACCGACGACGCGACTGGGCTGGCGAAAAAACCGCCGCAGGTCACGTCCGACCAGCGCCGCCACGATGCGGCCGGCGACCGAGCGGGGCGGCGCAAACCCGGCAGCGCTCACGACGTCAACCCCCGGCCGGTCAGCTTGGCGAACACGTCGGCCAGCGTGGGGCGAGCGGTGGCGATGCTGCTCAGGCGGCCGGGCGCGAACAGCTCGGCGATGCGCGGGATGATCTCCGGGCCGCCCGCCGCCTCGACCACCGCGACGTCGCCGACCACGCGCGCGGGCAGCTGCAGCCGTTGCGCGATGGTGGCGGCGATCTGTTCGGCGCCCTCGCCGCGCACGGTGATCACGTCGCCGGCCACGCTGCGGCGCAGTTCGTCGGGCGTGCCGGTGGCGCGGACGGCGCCTTGGTCAAGGATGGCGATGCGATCGCAATGCTCGGCCTCTTCCGCTTGGTGGGTGGTGACGACAAGGCTGGTGCCGCGGGTCTGCTTCAGCGCCAGCAATTCATCCCAGATGCGCCGCAGAGCCTCGGGGTCGACGCCGCGGCCGGGTTCGTCCAGCAGCAACAACGTCGGGTCGTGCAACAGCACGCGGGCGATCTCTATGCGCCGGCGCATGCCGCCCGAGTACGTCGCCGCCAGTTCGTCGGCTCGATCGCCAAGGTCCATCAAGCGCAACGCCTGGTCGATGCGCCCCGCCGCGCGCGCGCCCGGTAAACCGTACAGCGCGGCGCCCAGTTGCAGATTCTCGCGCCCGCTCAGCTTGAGGTCGATGCTGGGATCTTGAAACACCACGCCCAGGCGGGCGCGATAGCTGCGGCTGGTCGGTGACAGCGGCTGACCGTCCCACTCGAATTTTCCTCCGTCGGCGGGGATCAAGCCGGACAGCACGCGAAAGGCGGTGGTCTTCCCAGCGCCATTCGGGCCCAAAAGGCCGAAGATTTCGCCGGGCCGCACGTCGAAGGCGATGCCGTCCAGGGCCACGCGCGCGCCGAACCGCCGGCGCAGCTCAGCGACGCGCAGGCGCGGCGGTGAAGCAGCGGCGATGGCAAGGCCGGGGGCCAGCTCGGCGGCGCTCATGATCAGACGACGGTGCGATCGACGATCAACGCCACGAAGAGCAACGTCAGATAGACGATCGACATGAAGAACAGCGACCGCGCCCAGCGCGCGGCGGCCGCCTGGCGAAAGCCGGCGACGGCCCACCCGATGAACACCGCGCCCAGCACGCTGGCCGCCACCGCGTAGCCCACGCCAGCCACGTGCATCGGCAGCAGCAGGATCGTCGCCACCACCAGACCCACCGAGAAGGTCATGATGTGCAGCCGGGTCCCGAACGCCGAGATGGCCAGCGGCAGCACCTTGAACCCCGCCTGCTGATAGTCCTGCGACCGATAGATGGCGATGGCCAGAAAATGCGGGATCTGCCAGAGAAACAAGATGGCGAACAGCACCAATCCGGGCGCGTCCAGGTGGCCGGTGGCGGCGGTCCACCCCATCAGCGGCGGCATCGCGCCCGGCACCGCGCCGACGAACAGCGCCAGCGCCGAGTGTCGCTTCATCGGGGTGTAGATCCACACGTACGACAGCAGCGCCACCGCACCCAGAATTCCGGTCAAGGCGTTGCCGGCCAAGAACAGCAAGGGCAGGGCGGCCGATGCCAGCAGCACGCCGAAGGCCAGCGCGCTTTCGGGCGACAGTCGCCTTTCGGGCAGCGGCCTGGCGCGCGTGCGGGCCATCAGGCCGTCGGCGTCACGTTCCAGGTACATGTTCAGCGTGTTCGACGCCGACACCACCAGCGCCATCCCGATCAGCGTCATCACGATCCGCCAGGTCGGCAGCGCGCCAGGCGCCAGCCACATCCCGCCGGCGAACGTCGCCAGCACCAGGCCGGTGATGCGCGGCTTGGTCAGGCTGACCAGGTCGGCGAACCAGCGCAGGCGAATCGGAGCCGGCGCAGCGTCGGGCCGGCCCAGCAAGACGATGGCGATCTGCGTGGCCAGCAGCGCCGTCGCCACCGCCAGGTGGGATTCCACCGTCGCCAGATCCAAGAACGACTGCACGGCGTGCACGCCCAGCCACACCTGGGTCAGCACCAGCAACGGCGCCAGCAGCGCCAGCCCGCGCAACAGCGGCCGTTTGCTCGCCGCCCGCACGGTGACCACCGACGACGTCAGCACCAGCGCCGTCACCACCAGCGCGTTCAGCCGGTGCAGCACGTGAATCAAAACCGTCGGGTGCGCGTCGGGCCAGATCGATCCGCGGCACAGCGGCAGATCCAGACACGCCAGCGCCGCCCCGGAATGCCGAACCAGCCCGCCCAGCACCATCTGAAAATAAACCGCCACCGCCGATGCCAGCGCCAGACGAACCGCGCCCGTGGCCAGCGCTGGCGGGCGTACATTCGCCACGCGTGGCGAACCCGATCGAAACGCCAGGTACAGCGTGGTCATGAAGAACAGCAGCGACACCGCTGTGTGCGCCGTCGACACTGGCGTCGGCAGGCGCAGCAACACGGTCACGCCGCCCAGGACGGCCTGCACGATCACCAGGCCCACCGCCAGCCAGCCGTACGGACGCAACGCCTTCTGATGCGGCGCCTTGCTGAACGTCAAGGACAGGGCCAACGCGATGGTCAGCAGCACCACGCTGCCGGCGGCCAGCCGATGGCTGTGCTCGACCAGCACACCGCCTTCCATCTTCGGCATCATGGTGCCGTAGCAGGTCGGCCAGTCAGGACACGCCAGGCTTGATCCGGTGCCGTGCACCAGCCCGCCGATCAAGATCAGCAGGTAAGTGGCGATCGCCGTTGTGACGGCGAGGGCATGGACCAGCGCGGGCGTTCGTTTCATTTGGCGTCGAAGCTGAAGTTGATCTCCGTTGGTTTGTCAGCGGCCACGGTGATGTCGGCCGTCTTGGAGCCGTAGCGCTCGTGCCAGGCCTCCAGGGTGTACGTGCCGGCCGGGACCTTGGCGATGGTGAAGGTGCCGTCGTCACCGGTGACGGCGAAGAACGGGTGGTTGGTCACCGACACATACCCGGTCATCCACGGATGGACGTCGCACTTGAACTTGATGATGTCGCCGCTGTCGTTGAATTTCTTTCCCATCGGCGCCAGCCCGGGGATCTGCGCCTGGTTGAACAGCGTCGACGGACCCTTGTAGCTGTGCACGTTGTGCAGAGTCTGGTCGCCGTTTCTGATCACCAGGGACTGTCCGGTCATGATCGCCTGTACGCGCGGCCGGTACATGCAGTCCAGCTGATCCAGCGCCGCGTCCTGGGCCGGCGGATCGTAGTGGCCGGTGACGCCCTTCGAGATGCGCACGATGACGTTCTTCAGCGCGCCGCCTGCGCCGACGATGACGTCTTCCTCCTTCATCTGTTTTTGCGCGCAGTAAGGATCGGTGTCGCGCTTGATCATCTTCACCTCGGGCGGCGCGCCCTTGAGGGTGACGACGCCTTTGATCACCGCGCTGCCGGCCGCCGGCGCCGCAGCCGCGGCGGAGCCTGCTGGTGCACCCGGCGCGGCGGTTGGCGAGGGCGCAGGCGCCTCTTCATGCTTGGTGCAGGCCACCGCCGACAGCGCCAACCCGGCCATCACGAAAAGCGCGCTCGATTTGCTCATCAAAAAACGTCTCCCCCTTGCGTCGTACATGCTTTGAAAACCCTGGCGTCCGTATATCAGCCGCGCTCGCACCGTCAAGCATTGTTGATGATGAGGCCGATGGCCTCCATCAACTGATCCAGCCCTTCGGGCGTGGCGGAAAAATAACCGCGAATGCGCAGCTGGCGATCGACCAGGACCAGGTGTTCGCCGTGGAAGATCTCCCAGAACGTCGGCCCGGCCGGATCGGCGACGGCGCCGGCGGCAACCCGGGCCGGCGTGCGCTCCAGCCCTTCTTTGAATCCATCCACGACCGCGCCCTGAATGACGTCCATCGGTCCGGTCAGAAATGACCACTTCTGCGGGTTGGCGCCGAAGCGCGCGCCGTATTCGGCCAGGCGGGCGGGCGTGTCGCGTTCGGGATCGACGGTCAGCGACACCAGATGAAAGTCTGGACCCAGCAGGCGGGCGCGGCGCATGACTTCGGCCATTTTTTGGCTGAGCAGCGGGCACGCTTCCTGGCAGGACGTGAAGATGAAGTCGGCCACCCAGACCTTTCCTTGCAACTCGGCGGTTCCCATTCGCCTCCCGGCCTGGTCGGTGAGGCTGAAAGTGGGCACGGCGCCCAGCACCGGCGGCGCGGCCGGCACACGACGCAGGAACGAACGCCCCAGCGGTACGCCGAACAGGAACGAAACCGCCACCACCCAGAACACCGGCCGCCCGAGAAGCCGGCCCGCCCAACCGCTTCGCGGCCGAGTTGGCGTCGGCGCGGCGGCGGGTGCGGTTTCAGGCGAGGCAGGCAGGGGGTTCATCGGAGGGGCCGCGTGTAATCTCCCTGGTCTTTCGAGGCTGTCAAGGGCGTGCTGGCGTGTTATCGATAGCGCATGGTCGGTCCCGCGGGCGACGGTGCGACGCTGACCAGGCGCGGGGCGTTCGGGATGTGGATCTTCCTCGGCACCGACGCGGCCGGCTTTGGTGGGCTGCTGCTGGCCGACGGCGTGTTGCGGGCGCGGGCCAGCGTCTGGCCGGATCCGCGCCAGCGGTTCTCGCTCGGCTGGGCGGCGGCGATGACATTCGTGCTGCTGGCGTCCAGCTTGACCATGTCGCTGGCTGCGGACAGCGCGCGCCGACGGCAACGGGGCCTCGCGCTGGCGTGGTTGGCGGCGACGATCGTCGCCGGCGCCGCGTTTCTTGGTTGCCAGGCGTTCGAGTACCAACACCTCCTCACGGGCACGCCGGCCGTCGGGCTGACCAGTGATCTGGCGGCGTCGCTGTTCTTCGTCATCACCGGTTTTCACGGCGCCCATGTCTTGGCGGGGATCGTCTACTTGATCGCGGTGACGATCGCCCAAGCCCGCGCGACCACCGCCTCGGAGCCGCTGCTGGCGGTGGCGGCTTTGTTCTGGCACTTCATCGATTTTGTGTGGGCGGCGATCTTCTTCGCTCTTTATTTGTTGCCGGTGAACTGACGATGGCGACGTTCAGGGCAGGAATGTTCGGCGTGTTCGCGGCCGCGGCGGCGCTGACCGCGCTGGAGCTAGGCGCGCTGACGTTGGATTTTCAGCGTCCGGCACGGGTCACCGTCCTGGCAGGCCTGGCCATCGCCAAGGGCGCGTTGATCTTGTGGGCCTTCATGCACCTTGGTCGGCAGCGACGGTCGCTGCGCGCCGCGGTCCTGACGCCAATCGGCCTGGTCGCCGGGTTGACGACGATCTTGATGCTGGACGCGGTGGTCAGGCTTGGAGGCGGGCCTTGATGCGTCGGCGCCTGTTGGTTCTGTTCGCGGCCCTGGTGGTGACGGTCGCTTATTCGCCTCTCGTCAACGCGTGCCCGTATTGCCTGGGCAAGGAGACGACGCTGCCGCCGTCGTTGAAGCTGGTCGGGGTATTTCTGCTGGTCCCCTTCGTCGTCGCTGGTGCCGTCGCCGCTGTCGCCCGCCGCCTGCGGTGATGCTCTGGCGCGGCCGGCGCCTTACATGCACTGAGGAATGAAGCTGTCGATCCGCAACCCGCGGAAGACCAACGTGTTGGCGGCATCGCCGATCATGAATAGGCCGCGCACCTGGGTGATGGCTTGATCGAACGTCACGGTCGGTTTGCCCAGCGCCGGCAAGTTGGTCCAGTTCGACGCGGCGAACGAGATGAACACCGACTGCGTCTGGCCGCCGGTGCTGGGGATCTGCACGACAAAGTGTCCGCCGTTCGCGTAATTGGCGGTCTCGCGCGGCTGCACATAAAAGTTGGCCGTCGCGCTCTAGGTCAGCGTAAATCCCTCGAGCCCGAGAAATCGGCCTGCGAGGTATTGGAGTTGGTGGTCCATACCGAAACGATGTGCCAGCCGCCGCCGACAAATTTCACCATGCCCGATCTGGTGATCGCCTTCAGTCATCAAGATGCGGTTGTTGATGGCCGGCATGGTGACCGCGCTGGCCTCGCTGGCCACCCCCAGTGCTGCAGGCGATCGATGGAAGGGGTGCCGCATTCTTGCAGGGGCGGCGGCGTCTCCGGGTGACGTCGACGGGCGAAGGCGCGGTGTCGACGATGGGCGCTGCGTCGCCGTCGCCGCCATTGCCGCCGGCCGCGTCCATCGCCGCGTCGAACCCGGCACCATCGGTTCCGGCTTGCACGCCGCCGCTGCCGCCGGTGCCGCCGCCGGTTCCATCAGAAGCTCCGCCTGTGCCGCATACACGGCCGTGCAATTGATGACATGGGCTTTGGAGCGCACCAGCGTCACAAAAGGAGCGGTCGCGGCCGGCCACCGGCATCAGAAATTTGATTGCGGTGCACCGATTTCCGTCGAGAAAACTTCGCGGTCCTGCCTTTGAGCGCGAGGTTTGTTGGCATGTGTTCTGCTTTATTTGGCGGGCAAACCCCTTGCCCAGGAAGGTCCTTGCCCATGACTTTTGCCACCAAGCTTCTCGTTTCCAGCGCCACGTTCGCCGTTGGCCTGGCCATCGGCGCAAGCGCTTCGGCCCAGACCTGCACGGCCGACAAAGACTGCCCCCCCAGTTTTACTTGCGTGCAAATTGGCGTTGTCAGTGAACCCACGCCGGCCTGTCCGCCCAACACCGACTGCGCCCAGCCGGTCAAGGCGCTTCCCTCCACGCCCGTTTACGCCTGCCAACCGAAAGCGTGCGCCGTCGACGCGGATTGCTCGGCCGGTATGATCTGTCACGCCGAGACGTCGACCGAGTGTTCGGGTGGCTCGGCTGTTCCTCCTTGCGCGCCCGGCGCCGATTGCCCGACGCCCACGACGAAGGATCCGGTTTGCACGACGGTCCAGGGGCCGTCTGCGTGCGCGTTCAAATGGCAGTTGCCGTGCAACGCCGACGCTGACTGCGGCGATGGCTTCGCCTGCCAACCGTCGGTGATCGGGAGCTGTTCCGGCTCGGGTGGGGGCTCCGCATCGTCCGGCGGATCGAACGGCAGCGGGTCGGCCGGCAGCGGCTCGGCTGGTTCCTCGGGGCAGGTGCCGGCCGCCGACGCGGGCACCGCGCCCGGCAGTGGTCAGGAACTTCCGCCCCCGGACATGTGCACGACGATGGCGGTCTACCCGGGCTCGTGCCGGCCGAAGGCCACGAGCTGCATCGCCGACGCGGATTGCCCGGCCGCCTGGAAGTGCCTCGACGCGCCCGTTCCCATTGCCGAGCCGGCGACCGGCGGGACTCAGTCAGGATCAGCGGTGGACGGCGGCGCTGCGACGAAAAGCGCCAGCAGCAACAACAGCGGGGCCGCGACCTCGCCGCCGACCGTCGCGCCGGCGGTCAAGACCTGCGAATCGCCGTACGATCTCGGCATTCGCAACGGCACCACGAAGGGCGATGGCCCGATCGGAACGCCCGGAGCGTCCGCTCCTGCGACGGACAACGGAACCTCGGGCGGAGGGCCCACGATGGGAACGCCGCCGTCCGGATCGACGCAGGGCTCAGGCAGCGGTTCGACGACCAGCCCGTCCGCAGGCGGCTGTTCGATCAATCCCGGCACCGATGCGTCCCACTTTGGTGGGCTGGCGTTATTGACCTTGCTGGGCCTGATCGCGGTTCGCCGCCTGCGCCGCAGCTGATCTGATCTGATCTGATCGCGCCCGGCGGCGTCAGTCGCCGTCAGCCCGGGCGTCGCCGCCGCCGTCACCGGTCCCGCCATCGGCGCCCGGGGGTGGGGGCGGCGTCCACGCTGGCTGCGCCAGCAGCCGGGCCGCGAGCTCGTCGGCCCGCCGATCGTCCCGCAGATCGACCAGCGAGCGAACATAACGCGCCAGCGCCCATAGATCAGCTTCGGGCAGCACGTTCTTCCAGGTGGGCATGGCCGTCCCGCCGATACCGGCGGCGATCGAGCGATAGATGTCGTTCAACATTTCGCCCGCCCGCAGCCGGTTGAAGGTGAAATCGGGCGGCAGGATCTTCACGCCGTAGTCGCTGTCCTTGGCCACCGCCTGATAAAGATCCGGGCGAAACGCCGTCACGCGCATTCCGGTCAGCTCTTTCGTCGCCGCATAGATCTCCGGCTTGGTGACGTAGGCGGGATGGCAGGCGACCGCGCACTGGGCCAGGCCGTGATAGATCTTCTGCCCGCGCCGGACGGCGTCGGCCTCGCGCCCGGGCCACGGATCGGGCGAAGCGGTGACCGGTTCGCCCGCCGACTCATTTCGCCAGCGCGGCGCGAAGGACTTCACGTACTGGATGAGATCCCCGAGCTCGGCCGGAGGGACATCCCAGGCCAGCATGGCGGTGCCTTGCAGGCCGCCGCGAATGATGCGGATAAAATCGGCGTCGCTGGGCAACTGGCCGGCCGCCACGCCACCAAACTTGTAGACGCCGAGGCGCAGATCGCGGGGCGGTGGACGCAGTCCCAGCGCCGACGGCCCAGCGCCATCACCGGAGACGCCGTGGCAGGGGCGGCAATACTGCGTGTAGACGCTGGCGCCATGATTGAGTTGGGCCGCGCTGACGGCTCGCCCGCCCAAGGTCAGCGGCGCGGTGAACGGCGGCGGCAGATCGGTCGCGGCGTTCTTGCACCCGATGACCAGCAAGCACGCGACGGCAAAACGCGCGGGAAACCCCGGCTGGTCACGAAGGCGCGATGGCGTCACAGCCAGAACACCGTGGCGTAGATGATCAGCCAGACCACGGTGACGAAATCCCAGAACAGCGCCGCCAGCCAGAGCGCGTTGCCGGTTCCGCCGCGCGCGCGAAGCGCCGCCACGAACAAGAGCACCAGGCCGCAGGCCACGTGCAGGGCGTGAAAAACCGTCAACGCGAAAAACACCGAGGCGTAGGTTCCGGTCCCCGGCGTCAGGCCGGCCGCCAGCGCCGATCGCCAGACCGTCGCCTGCACGCAGACGAAGATCAGCCCTAGCAGCGCCGCGGCCAGCGCCCGTATCGAGGCGCTGCCCACGCGAGCGCGCAACACCAAGCTGGACGCCAACAAGATCAACGTGGCCACGCCCGGCCAGGCGCGCGGCAAACGCGGCAGCGATGGCGGCGGCCAGGCAGGAGCTTGTGCGCGCACCATCGCGTAGGCCAGGAACAGGGCCGCGAACAACATCACCCAGGTACCCAGGAACACCGCCATGCCCAGGCGAGCGTGACCTTCGGTTCGGTTGCTGCGCGCGGCGGCCGCCGGCGCCCGCAAGGTCGGCGCCGCTTCAGACAAGACGGTTCTTCTCGTCGCCGTCGCCGTCGCCAGCGTCCGCGTCGGCCGGCAGCGGTTCGTTCTGCGCCAACCAATCGCGGTGCAGGTGCTTGATGGCGGCGGGGTTGGCCAGCTCGTGCGGGCCGTTCAGAACCAGCGGGATGCGATCAAAATTGTGGTGAGGTGGCGGCGACGGCGTGGTCCATTCCAGCGTCCCCACCTGCCAGGGATTGGCGTCGGCGCGCCGGCCGCGAAAGAGGCTCCAGAAAAAATTGAAGATGAACAGCAGCTGCGACGTGCCCAGCACGAACGCCGCGTGCGTGATCCCGCGGTTCAGCGGCAGGAGCGGGCGCAGAAATTCGTACACCGACGGATCGTACAGGCGCCGCTGCATCCCTGCGTACCCGATCAGTAACTGCCCACCGAAGACCAGATTCAGCGACACGATGGTCAGCCAGAAGTGCAGCTTGCCCAGAGGTTCGTTCATCAGCCGACCGAACAACTTGGGGAACCAGTAATAGATCGCAGCGAACGTCGCCAGTAACACCGCCGCCGCCATGATCAGGTGAAAGTGCCCGACCACGAAGTAGGTGTCGTGCAGGTAGACGTCGCTGACGATGTCGGCCAGGAACAAGCCGGTCAGTCCGCCGATGCCGAAAGTGAACACCAACCCGAGACAGAACAGCATGGGCGTCGGCGTGCGCATCGCTCCGCGCCAGATGGTGCCGAGCCAGTTCAAAAACAGCAGCACCGCCGGCACGGAGATGATCATGGTCAGCAGCATGAAACTTTCGCCCAGCATCGGGCTCATCCCGGTGACGAACATGTGGTGGCCGTAGACCACCGCCGACAGGACGGTTATGGCGATCATCGACCACACCGTCACGCGATAGCCGTACGCTGGTTTGCGGGCGAAGAACGACAGCAGGTCCGAGACGATGCCCCAGGCCGGCAAGATCAGGATGTAGACCTCCGGGTGCCCGAAGATCCAGAACAGGTGCTGGTACAAGATCGGATCGCCACCGCCCTTGATGGTCGAGCCGGCGATGAAGAACGTCGTGCCGAGGACGCGGTCGAAGAAAAGCAGCACCATGCCGGCGGCCAGCACGGGCACGAACAGCGCATTCAGGATCGCCGTCAGCCAGAAGCCCCACACTGTCAGCGGCATGCGGAAATAGTGCATACCGGGCGCCCGCAGCCGGACGATGGTGGTGATGTAATTGACCGCGCCCATGATCGACGAGGCGCCGTTCAGATAGATCGCCACCACCCACAGCGTCTGTCCCGGCCCGGGCGTGCCGATGGCGCTGGACAGCGTCGGGTAAGCGGTCCAGCCCGCCGATGGCGCGCCCAGTGGCACGAAGAACGACGCCGTCAGCGTCGCCGTCGACGCGAACATGGTCCAGAACGACAGCAGATTCAGGGTCGGGAACGCCATGTCGCGCGCGCCGATCATGAGCGGGATGCAGAAGTTGCCGAACGCGCCGATCAGAATCGGTGTGATGGCGAAGAAGATCATGATCGTGCCGTGCATGGTGAACAGCGACACGTACGCCGCTGGCGAGATCACGCCGCCCGACGCAGGAAACAGCAGCTTGCCCAGCAGCGGATAAGGCCGGCCCGGGTTGGCCAGCTGCCAGCGAATCAGCATGGCCATGAAGCCACCGATGGCCAGAAAACCCAGACCCAAGAACAGGAACTGCTTGGCGATCACCTTGTGGTCGCGGGCGAAAACAAACCGGCTCACGAAGCCGGTTGGCGCCGGGTGGATCTCGGCGGGATCGTCGCCGAGCGCGACGGCGCCGGCGGGGTCCGGATCGGCGGCGGCGCTCACGAGCCCCAGTCCCATCCGTCGTGGGCGGCGGTGTCACCCGGTTCATAGCGCAGCGCCGAGTCGGCGGCGGCGGCGCGCAGCCAGCGGTCAAAGTCGTCGGCAGGCAGGGCGCGCAGCTCGCCGCGCATCTTGTAGTGGTTGACGCCGCAATGCTGGGCGCAGCCGATCTCGAAGCGGCCGGCCTCGCGGGCCTGGAACCATAGCCGGGTCTCGCTGCCCGGGATCACGTCGACCTTGGTGCGAAAGTTGGGCAGGTAAAAAGAATGAATCACATCCTTCGCGTGAAACTTCAGGTACACCGGGCGATCGATCGGCACCCGCAGATCGTTCAGCGTCACCACGTCGTCCGGCGTGTTGAATTGCCCGTCCGCGCCGGCATAGCGAAAGTTCCAGGCCCACTGCTGGGCCGTGACCTCGACCCGCACGGCGTTTTCGTCCGCGGTGGGAAAGCGCCAAAAATGATTCCGGAGATCCGCCGCCGCCTCCACCAGCAGGACGCCGTCGATGCCGAAGAACATCGCCGCCGCCACCAGGGCCACCAGCAGGTGATCGCGGCGCCGGGTTCCGTGGGTATACGCTGCTTTGTTGCGGCCTTGGCGATGAAACAGCAGCGCCACCAGCATCACCAAGACCATCACCAGCAGGCACAGCGCGGTGGCGGTCGTGACGTAGCGAAGAACGCCATCGACCAGGTGTCCGTTCACCGAGGCGTCATGGGGAAGGGCGGGGCGCATTCGGCAGGCGCGTCCATTCCTACTCGGGCGATCCGGAACGGTCAACCGCGCCAGCGCGGCGGTGGCCGTTCGCGGCGCTTGGGACGGCGACCTCGCATGCTAGGATGCGCCGCCAAATGAGTAGCCCGACAGAGATGGTCGGCCGAAGGGTCGGGCGCTACACCATTCTCAGCCACCTGGCGTCAGGCGGGATGGCCGAGCTTTACATCGCTCGCCAGGAATCCGTCGGCGGCTTCGAGAAGAACGTCGTCGTCAAGCTGCTGCAGGGCCGCTATGCGACGAACCCGCGCGTGGTGAACATGTTTTTGGAAGAGGCGCGCCTGGCCGCCAAGCTGAACCATCCCAGCATCGTCCACGTCTACGACGTCGCCGAGGACGAAGGGATGAAGTACATCGCCATGGAGTACATCCACGGCGAGACGGTCACCGACATCGTCCTGCGCGGGATCGAGGCGAAGAACTTCCTGCCGCTGCAGCACGCGGTGCACATCATCAGCCAGACCGCCGCCGGCCTGGCGTACGCGCACGGCCATCGCGACGCCGAGGGCAAGCTGCTCCGCATCGTGCACCGCGATGTCTCGCCGTCGAACGTGCTGGTCAGTTACGAAGGCCAGACCAAGATCGTCGACTTCGGCATCGCTCGCATCCAGGACCAGATTCGCGAGGAGTCCGGTATGCGCCCGGGCAAACCGTCGTACATGTCGCCCGAACAGGTGCGCGGCGAGGGCGCCGATTTTCGCTCGGACATCTTCTCGCTGGGGATCATCCTTTACGAGATCACCGTCGGGCAACGGCTGTTTCGCGGCGTCGGCGAAGAGGTGATGCAACGGATCTTGACCGAGACCATCGCCCCGCCCACGGTGGTCAAGCGCGACTATCCGCCGGCGCTGGAGTTGATCGTGATGAAAGCGCTGGAGCGCCGGCCGGAGGATCGCTATCAATCGGCCGAAGACATGCGCCACGAACTGGAAGAGTTCCTGGACGAGGCCGGCTTTCGCACCGGCAACCGGCGCATGGCCCTTTATCTGCGCGAGGTCTTCCCGGCGGCGGCGGCGGCGGCCCGCGACGGGATCGTCAAGCCACTGGATCCGGATGCACCCAGTGGCCCGACTGTGGCGGCGGCAGACGAAGAGGGGCAGGAGCTGAACTTCGATCGGCGGGCGCCTTTGGCCATGCGCCTGGAGGCAGCGCCGACCAACCCGCCGTCACCGGCCAAAACCCCGGCCGCGTCGGTGGTGGCGGCCAGCCGGTCCGTCGGCGCCGTGGCCATGCCGGTGGTCGCCGGTCCGGTGGGCTCAGCGCTGGCCAGCGCTGGCGGTGCTCCGGCGACCGGGCCCAGTGCCGTGGTTCCCGGAAAGGGGAGTGGCTTCGACGAGCCGGCCGAGGATTCGTTCCCGTTGCAGGTGCCGCGTCGTCGGGGCTGGTTATGGGTGGCGGCCATATTGCTTTTCGGGGTCGCGGCAATGGTATTCAGTGTACTAAAATGATAGCGTTCCCGGGCGGTTTCGGAGGCGTGAGGCATCGGGTGTCCCAGCTGGACCTATAGAAACTATCGAGAAAAGCCGACTTTCATCCTCGACCAGCCAGGTTGGCTGGAGACCTGTTTGTCGTTCGACCCCCGCCAGATTCAAGGCCAGTCCCCGGAATGAAATTCGTCTGCGATCGCTGTCAAACGAGATATTCCATCGCGGACGACAAGGTCCGGGGGAAAATTCTCAAGGTTCGCTGCAAATCCTGCCAGAACGTCATCACGGTTCGTGAAGCAGGAGCAGCCGCGGCCGCCGAAGCGGCCGGGCCTCAGGTCAATGAAGACCGCACGGTGCTGGCCGCTGCGCCCAGCGCCATCGAGCCGGTCGCGGCCCCGCGCCAGTCGGCCGTGATGCCCGCTGTCTCCGCCCGCCCAGGAGCGCCGCCACCCGCGCCGGCTCCTTCGCGCGATCGCGACGACGTCCAGTGGTACATGGCCCTCGACGGCAACCGCAGCGGGCCTTACTCGCGCAATGGGTTGGTCGACAAGCTGGCGGTGCTGCTGAACGGCGCCGACGTCCACGTGTGGAACGAAAAGCTGGACGGCTGGAAGGCGCCCGAGCAGGTGCCGGTCGTCGCGCGTGAGTTGCAAGCGCGCCGCCGCCCCGTGCTGCCGCCGGTGCCCACTGTGCCTGGGCACATCGGGCCGCACCCGGTTCCGGGGACGCGCGGGCGCACCACCAGCGGATCGCAACCGGCGCTGGCCGCCGCGCCGGCGTCGCCGCGCAAGACCGCCCATTCGCTGCCGGCGCCCTCGGGCGCAGTGGAACCAGCGGGGCACGACCTGTCCCTGGCCGCCACCGCTGTCGCCACCGAAGCGCCCGCGGCCCGCGGGAAAAAAGCCGCCAACGGTATCTCGCACGGCAGCGGCGAGCAGGGCGGCGTGACCGCGGCTCCTTTGGGTACGCTGGAGCCGTCCGTGGCGGGATTGAACGGCGACGCGGTCTGGACCGATGTCAAAGAGGCGCCGCCCGCCACCGAGATGCCGACGGGAGCGCCGGCCAGTATAGGCGGCAACGACGTGGTTCACGCGGTGCCGGGCTGGCAGGCGTCATCGGTCCCTATCGTCACCACCCCGAAGAACCGCAGCGTCAGGTTGATCCTGACCGCCCTGGGGCTGGTGGCGGTGATCATCGTCGTGATGACGTTCTTCTTGTTCGGCAAGAAGGCGCCGCCGGCGGTGGTCGAAGCGTCCAGGAGCGCGGCCCAGCCGGAAAACAGTTTTTCGCAGCTTGCGGACAAGCTGGCTCAACAGGCGAAAGAGTCGCCCTCACCAGTCGAGCCGCCTCCGCCCAAGATCGTCGAGCTGCCCAAGGAGGCGGCCGCTGCAACCAACGTGGTGATCGGTCGACCGGTGAAGGCTGGCAAGGGCAAGAAATTCAAGCGCGGTCAGTTGGCGGCGCGCGGACCGACGGCGCCCACCAGCCCACCGCCGCTGTCCGCCACCGCCCCGGCGCCGGGTGGCGAGGCGCCGCCGGCCGCGCCGACCTACTGGGGCTCGGAGCGACAAGTGCAGTTGCACGGCGGCGGTGGCGGCGCCCGCACGACGCCGCAGCAGGGGGACATCAGCCGCGTCATCAACAACAACAAGGCGGGCATCAAGATCTGTTATCAGCGGGCGCTGTTGAAAGACAGCACGCTGACCCACGGCAAGATCAACGTGCACGTCACGCTGGGTCTGTCAGGCCGGGTGAAGAGCGTCGGCATCGAGGGGCCGCCTGCCTTCCTGTCTTTGCAGCCCTGTATCAAAGAATTGGTTTCACGCTGGGCCTTCCCGCCGTCATCGGAGCAGTACGAAGCCGACTTCGCCTACGTGTTCCAGGGCAACGAGTGAGGGCGGGAGGACTGGGCCCTCCCAGAGCCAACCCGGTCTTCGCAAGGTGAGCCGCGCGGGCAAAGCCCGCGCTCCTGGCTGAAACGGCGACGCTTCGGAGCCGGAAAAGAGCCGACGGTGGTAGATTGCCGGCGAAATGCGGCATCCGTACGCGGAGTTCTTGGGGAAGGTGGACAAGCCTTCGCGCTATCTGGGTGGCGAATACCAGGAGGCGCGCAAGGATCCGGCGGCGGTGCGGGCGCGGGTGTGCCTGGCGTTTCCCGACGTTTACGAGATCGGGATGTCCCATCTCGGCACGAAGATCCTCTACGCGATCTTGAACCGCCACCCGGACATCGCCTGCGAGCGGGCGTTCGCGCCCTGGGGTGACTGCGAGGCCGAGCTGCGCCAGCGCGGCCTGTCGGTGTTGACCTTGGAATCTGCGGCGCCGCTGCGGGACTTCGACGTGGTGGGCTTCTCGCTGCAATACGAGCTGACGTACACCAACGTTTTGAATCTGCTGGATCTGTCGGGCATCGCCTTGCGCGCCGTCGAGCGCGGCGACGACGATCCGTTGATCATCTGCGGCGGGCCGACGGCGACGCACCCCGAGCCGCTGGCGCCGTTCATCGACGCCTTCTTCATCGGCGAGGGCGAAGAACAGCTGCCGCCGCTGGTCCTGGAATCCGCCGAGCTGCGCCGGGCCGGGGTTCCGCGCCGCGAACGTCTGTGCCGCCTGGCCGCGCGCTATCCGCTGTACGTGCCCGAGCTGTACGAGACCATGGTCGACGCCGAGACTGGGTTCATCGTGGTCGGCGCACCGCTGGATCCCCGCGTGCCGGCGCGGCCACGACGAGCGTGGGTGGCGGACATCAACCGCTTCCCGTTCCCCGACGATTCGCCGCTGCCCTACGCCGAGGCCATCTTCGATCGCATGGCGGTCGAGGTGGCGCGCGGCTGCACTGAGGGGTGCCGCTTCTGCCAGGCCGGGATGATCTATCGCCCGGTGCGCGAGCGCGATCCGGTGGCGGTGGTGGACGCGCTTTTGGGCGGCGTGAAGAAGGGCGGTTACGACGAGACGGCACTGACCTCGCTGTCGACGGCGGATTACTCCTGCGTGACGCCGCTGGTGAAGACCGCCATGGCCAAGCTGCGCGACGAGAAGGTGTCGCTGTCGGTGTCGTCGCTGCGCGCTTATGGCTTGAACGAAGATCTTCTGGGCGAGATGGCCAGCATGCGCGCCGGCGGGCTGACCTTCGCGCCTGAGGCCGGCACGCAGCGCATGCGCGACGTGATCACCAAGAACGTCACCGAGGCGGACATCATCGAATCGGCGCACCGGGTGTTCGGGCGCGGGTTTCAGCGCATGAAGCTGTACTTCATGATCGGCCTGCCGACCGAAGAAGACGCCGACGTCGACGGCATCGTCGAGACCGCGGCGCGCGTCCAGGAGATCGGGCATCGCTACAAACGGTCGTCCACCGTGACGGCGTCGGTGTCCACGCACGTGCCCAAGCCGCACACGCCGTTTCAGTGGGCGGCCATGGACAGTGAGGAGGAGACGGCGCGCAAGCAGACGCGGCTGGCGGCGGCGGCCCGCAAGACGCACGTCGAGCTGAAGACCCACGAGAACCATCAGTCGCACATCGAAGGGATCTTCTCGCGCGGCGATCGGGCGGTGGCCGATGTGCTGGAGGCGGCCTTTCGTCTCGGCTGCCGCTTCGACGGCTGGGACGACGTCCTGCGGGTCGATCTGTGGGACCGGGCAATCGAGGAGACCGCCGCGCGCACCGGCGTCGAGGTGTCGCGCTATCTGGGGACGATCCCGGTGACGGCGCGGCTGCCCTGGGATCACATCGACATCGGGCTGGAGCCGGATTTCTTGCTCAAGGAATACCGCAAGGCTTTGAAGGATCGGCTGTCGCCTCCCTGCGGAAAGCCTTACAAGCAGCTCTTGCACCACAACAACGTGGCCGATGCCGAGGCGGGCGCGCAGCAGAAGCTGATCTGTTACGACTGCGGCATCGCCTGCGATCTGCAAGCGATGAAGACCGAGCGGCTTTATTACCTGCGGCGCATGAACGCCTGGACCAAGCCGACGGCGCCCGCGACGCCGCCGGTCGAACGTCCGCTGGCCGGCGCCAAGAGCCAGCGCCCGCAACCCACCAGCCGCATCGAGCAGGGCACGCCCGAGCGCTATCGCCTGCGCTACACCAAGACCGGCCGGGTGGCGTTTCTGGGGCACCTGGATCTGATTCGCCACCTGCCGCGGATCTTCCGGCGCGCCGGACTGGAGCTGTTCTATTCGGCGGGATTCCATCCCAAGCCGGATCTTTCGTTCGGCCCGGCGCTGGGCCTGGGCATCCCGTCGCTGGGCGAGCTCATCGACGTGCGTCTCATCGATCGCCTGCAGCCGGACGACCTGCTGCGCCGGCTGCGGCCGGTGTCACTGGACGGGGTGTGTTTCCTGGCGGCGGCGGTGCTGGGCGAAAATGATCGGGTGCTCGGTCGGGTGGTCACGCAGACCGAATTTGCCGCCCGCTTGCCCGCCGACACCGACGCCTCCGACGCCCTGGCGCGTTTCGCCAGCGGCGCGCCGTTGCGCGTGCGCCGGGCGGCCGACGGCGAGGCGGCGCGCAAATCGAACGGCGCCGGCGGAGGCCTGGACCGCATCGTCGACGTGCGCCGGTCGTTGCTGTCGGTCGACGGGCTGGAAGATCAGGCGGTCCGCGCGGCGCTGGATTGGCCCGACGGGGCGTTGATTCGCTTTCGCATCGCCGTCAGCCACGAAGGCAGCGCGCGTCCCATCGAGGTGGTGACAGCGCTGCTGGATCAGGCGCTGGCCAGCCGCACGGAGCTGGCGCGCCTGGGCCTGTGGAGCAGCGACGGCGTGGCCGATTCGATCGACGTGCTGGACATCGAGGCGCTGCGCCGGCGCGCGCCCGCCGTGCCAATCGCCACCGCGCCGACGTCGTCGACGGAAGCCACGCCGCTGTCGTTGTGATCGAGACCTTCGCCCTCAGCAAACGATACGGCGACAAGACCGCGCTGGATCAACTGAGCCTGCGCGTGGAAGCCGGCGAGGTGATGGGATTCCTTGGCCCCAACGGTTCCGGCAAGACCACCACCATTCGTTTGTTGATGGGATTGCTTCGCCCCAGCGACGGTCGCGCGACTATTCTCGGCCGGGATTGCCACAGTGACGCTGTGGCCTTGAAGCGCGTGGTGGGCTATCTGCCCGACGAGCCGTTTCTGTATCCTTATCTGTCGGGCCTGGAGATCCTGCAGCTGGTGGCCGGCCTGCACGGCTTTTCGCGCACCGAGATCGTTCGCCACGCCGCCGCCGCCGCCGAACAGATGGGTCTGGGCGAGGCGGCCACCGCATATTCGATCACCTACTCGCTGGGAATGAAAAAGCGACTGGCGCTGGCCATGGCCCTGGTGCACGACCCGCAGGTCTTGATCCTGGACGAGCCCACCAACGGGCTGGATCCGCGCGGCGCCCGCGAGATGCGCGAGACCATCGGTCACCTGGCCGCCACCGGCCGCACGGTGTTCCTGTCCACGCACCTGCTGGAAGCGGCTGAACGCCTGTGTCACCGCGTGGCCATCATCCGTCGCGGCGTCTTGCAAGCGGTGGGTACGCCGCCCGAGCTGCGCGCGCGTTTTCAGGCTGCCTCCGATGCCAGCCTGGAAGATCTCTTCCTGCAGGTCACCGAGGGCTGACGTGGCGCTGACCGCGGCGCAGGCGACGCCGACGTTCCGGGTGGCCGCGCTGCTGACGTGGTTTCGGCTGCGCTACCTGCGCAACGCCTTGCGCTCCCGCCGCACGCGCCTGCCGGTGCTGGTGGTGGCGGTCAGCTTGCTTTCGTCGCTGGCGTACATCGGGCTTTTCTGCCAGGCCTTCGCCGCCATGACCGAGACCACCGACCTGCGCGGCCAGGCGGCGGCGCTGGCGCTGATCGTCGGCACGATCGTCGTCGGGGGGTTGGCGGCCAAGGCAGCCGGCAGCGACGCGGTCCTGGCCGGGTCGCCGGAAAATGAATTTCTGCTGTCGCGACCGCTGACGTTGCCTTCTCTCGTCATGGCCCGCTGTCTGTCCGACGCGGTCACCGATCCGGTCGGCGCGCTGTTCATCTTTCCGGTGTTGCTGGCGTCGGCGCTGATCTGGAATCTGGGCTGGGCGGCCTGCTTGCTGGCGGCGCTCACGTCACTGCTGGTGCAGGTCGGCGTGTCGGCGGCGGCGCAGGCCGTGCAGATCAGCGTGGTGCGCTTCGTGCCGGCGCGGCGGCGGCGCGCGGCCTGGGTGGGGTTGCGTCTCTTCGCTTCGCTGGCGCTGGCGTCGCTGTGGATGACCGGCACCTGGGTGCTGCGCGCGCCCGGCCCGTTCGCCGTCGCGGTGGCGCGGGCGGCGCCCTGGCTGACGGTTTCGCCCGGTGGCCTGATCGTGCGGCCGCTGCTGGGCCTTGAACAAAGCGATCCGCTGGCCGCGGTCCTCGGGTTGCTGGGCGTGGCGACGGCGACGGCAGCAGCGTTACTGGTGGCCATGGGCGTGGCCCGGCAGGCCGGGCTGCACGGGTGGGAACAGGCCGGCGCGTCGTGGGCCGAAGCGAACGCCCAAACGGCTTCGCCGACGCGCCCGCCGCCCACCGCGGCGACCAAGGATCTGCGTCTGCTGCTGCGCGATCGCTCGCAGCTGCTGGCGCTGGTGGCGATGCCGGTGATCTTCGTCGGCGTGCAGATCTTCGGCGCCGCCGGCTGGTCGTGGTCGACCGAGTCGGTGCAGCGCGTTTCATATCTGTCGTTCTCGCTGTGTCTTTACATGGCCACCATCGGACCGCTGGCGCACATGCAATCCGAACGGCGGGCCTTCTGGATCCTGCTGACGGTGCCGGTGCCGCTGGGGCGTTTGATGGCTGCGAAGGCGCGCGCCTGGTCGGCCATCGTCGGTGGCGTGGCCGCGCTGGTGTTTCTGGGATTATCGCTGGGCGCGCCGCCGGTCGGGGCGATGGCCTTCGCGGGCACCGGTCTTCTGGTGGTGGGCGGCGCCGTGGGCATGACCTGGCTGGCGGTGGGGCTGGCCTGTCACGCCGCCGATCTGTCCGACGAGCATCGCCCGGCGGTCGGCCCGTCGACGATCTATCGTTTTCTGTTGATGGGCGGGCTTTACAACCTGGTGCTGGCCGGCGATGCGGGGCTGCGGACGCGCGGGCTTTTGCTGTACGCGCTGTCGGTGGCGGCGTTCTGGTCCACCGGGATCAAGCGCGCCGCTCAGTGTCTGGATCCCGAGTCGGCGCACCGGCGCGAGCCCTGGCTGGGCGACGCAGCGACCTTCGCGCTGTGCGCGTTTCTGGGCGCACACGGCGTGGCGGCGGCGGTGCGGGTGGGCGGGATGGCGCCGGATCGGGCGGACGTCGTCGGCTGGATGGTGGCGGCGGCGGTGCTGGGGTTGCTGGCGGCGATCTATGTCGCCCGCATGCCGCGGACGGCGTCTGGCTTGCGCGTCGGGCCGGCGTTGCTGGTGGCGGGCGCGGCGGGATTTTTTCTGGGCGCGATCCTGCGCCACACGCCCGCGGTCGGCGGCGCGGAGATCTGGCGCCAGCTGCTGGCGGGCGGCGTGGCTTCACCAGAGCTGGGCGTGGCCACGCTGGCGGTGCTGGTGTTGGTGGTCCTGTGCGACGAGCTGATCTTTCGCGCGGTGATTCAGCGGGCCTTGCAGCACCAGCTACAAAACGCGCCGCTGGCCGCGCTGCTGGCCACCATCGTCGCCGTGCTGGCGGCGGCGCAGGGCGCGGCTCCGGTTGCGCTGGTGTCCATTCACGCGTTGGCGGCGGCGGTGTGGGCGTTGACCCGACGGACCTGGCCGTGTGTGGTGCTGCGCCTTTTGGCCATCGCCATACTAGCGACGGTGCCGGCGCCGCCTTTATAATGCGGCGGTGTTCCGTCTCGCCTTGACCGCTGCAACCACCTTTGCCGCGGTCGTCGCTGGGGGCTGCTCGCTGAATCGCGACGGTCTCGGCGCGGTGGACGCGCTGGTCCCCATCGACGACACCTCCCTTCCCAGCGAGCAGGGGCAACTGGGATGCACGCCATGCGGTCCGTGCGAGATCTGTGGCTCTGACGGAACCTGCCAGATCGATCCGGCGTCGCGCTGGGAGATCGTGTGCGTGTCGGCCGGCATCGCCGCCGCGCCACCCGACGGCGACAAATGGGATCCCGAGGCCACCACCAGCGCCGGCGCCGCGCCCGATCCGTACTGCCAGTTCGACACCCTGTCGGGCGGCGACGGCGGCCCCGACACCACCGACGTGACCACCACCCTTGCGGACACGTTCACGCCGACATGGAACCAGGTGATCACCCCGGCCGGGCAGACCATCAGCGCCGCCGATCTGCTGGACCCGCCCGCGATGTGGAGCCTGACCGTCATTGATGACGACGATTGCGACTCCGATCAAGGTTGTGTGGCCGAGACCATCTGCACGCTGTCGCCGCCGATGAACGCCAGTTGGTTGGCGGACGGATCAGTCAGCACCGCGGTGGCGCCGAGTTGCTCGACGCTGACCCTGCGCCTGGTCTGCCAGCCGTGACGCTCGTCCCGTTCGTGTTCACGGAGCCGACGCCCCGGCGAAGAGAGGCTGGCGCGAAATTGACGGACAGGGCAATATCGGCCGCTCAAAACGAGTCTATTCGCGCTCACAGAAAGAGACGGTCGCCATGATGAATGCTTTGAAGACGAGAGCCGTAGCCGTTCATACGCTCGCGCGCGCCTGCGCCGCCCTTTCACTTGTGGCCTCGCTGGCCTTCGCGGCTGGTTGCGGCGGCTCGGGCTCGGTGACCCTGACCGCCATCGCTGTCACGCCCGCCAATCCTTCGATCGCGAAGGGCTCGAAACAGCAATTCGTCGCGACCGGCACCTATAGCAACAAGACCACGAAAGACCTGTCCGAAACCGTCACCTGGGCCTCGGCGACGCCGGCCACTGCCACCATCTCCAGCGCGGCGGGTTCGAAGGGCCTCGCCACGGGGGTGGCGGCGGGCACCTCCGTCATCACGGCCACCAGCGGGAACGTCAGTGGAAAGACCACGCTCACCGTGAGCTCCGCCACCCTGCTGTCGATCGCGGTCACGCCGGCCTTGCCATCGATCGCCAAGGGCAGCACCCAGCAATTCGTCGCGACCGGCACCTACGACGACGCCACCACGCAGAACCTGACCAGCATGGTGACCTGGGCATCGGCGACGCCCGCGACGGCCACCATCTCCGACGCGGCCGCCTCAAAGGGACTGGCGACCGCCGTCGCGGCGGGTACCACGGTCATCTCGGCGACGAGCGGTGCGATCACCGGCAAGGCGACGCTCACCGTGACCGGCGCAACCCTGACCTCGATCGCGGTCACGCCGGCCACGCCTTCGATCGCCAAGGGCAGCACCCAGCAGTTTGTCGCGACGGGGACCTACAACGACGCCACCACGCAGGACCTGACCACCATGGTGACCTGGGCGTCCGCGACCGCAGCCACGGCCACCATCTCCGACCTCGCCGGATCCAAGGGATTGGCGACCGCCGTGGCCGCAGGCACGTCTGTCATCTCGGCGACGAGCGGCGCGATCAGCGGCAGCACCACGCTCACCGTGACGCCGGCGGTCCTGGCCTCGATCGCCGTCACCCCGGCCACGCCTTCGATCGCCAAGGGCACCACCCAGCAGTTCGTCGCGACCGGGACCTACAACGACGCCACCACGCAGGACCTTTCCGCAACGGTCACCTGGTCGTCGGCGACCGCCGCGACGGCCACCATCTCCAACGCCGCCGGATCCAAGGGATTGGCGACCGCCGTGGCCGCAGGCACGTCTGTCATCTCGGCGACAAGTGGCGCGATCAGCGGCAGCACCACGCTCACCGTGACGCCGGCGACCCTGGTCTCGATCGCCGTCACCCCGGCCACGCCTTCGATCGCCAAGGGCACCACGCGGCAGTTCGTCGCGACCGGGACCTACAACGACACCACCACGCAGGACCTTTCCGCAACGGTGACCTGGACGTCGGCGACAACCGCGACGGCCACCATCTCCAATGCCGCCGGTTCCAAGGGTCTCGCCAGCGCCGTTGACACGGGCACGTCCCTCATCTCCGCCACCAGCGGGGCGATCACCGGCAACACGACGCTCACCGTGGTCGCCGTGAGCCTGGTCTCGATCGCCGTCACGCCCGCGACGCCCTCGATCGCGAAGGGCACCACGCAGCAATTCGTCGCCACCGGGACCTACAACAACGCCAGCACGCAGGATCTCTCGGACACAGTGACCTGGGCGTCCGCCACGACCGCCACGGCCACCATCTCCAACGCCGCCGGTTCGGCGGGCCTCGCCAGCGCCGCGGCCCCGGGCACCTCGCTCATCTCCGCCACCAGCGGGACAATCAGCGGCAGTACGACGCTCACCGTGACCGCCGCGACCCTGGCCTCGATCGCTGTCACTCCGGCCACACCCCAGATTGCCAAGGGCACCAAGCAGCAGTTCATCGCGACCGGCACCTATACCGACGCCACCACGCAGGACCTTTCGGCCACCGCGACCTGGGCGTCCGCGACGACCGCCACGGCCACCATCTCCAACGCCGCCGGCTCCAAGGGCCTTGCCAGCGGGGTGGCCGCGGGCACCTCGGTCATCTCCGCCACCAGCGGAACCGTCAGCGGCAACACGACGCTCACCGTGACCGCGGCGACGCTGGTCTCGATCGCGATCACGCCGGCCAGTCCAACCATCGCCAAGGGGACCACCCAGCAGTTTGCTGCGACCGGATTTTTCAGCGACGCCACCACGCAGGATGTGTCGGCGAGCGTCACCTGGGCGTCCGCGACGGCCGCCACGGCGACCATCTCCAACGCGGACGATTCTTCGGGCCTGGCCAGCAGTGTCGCGGTGGGGACTTCGGTCATCTCCGCGAGCATCGGCTCCGTGACCGGCTCCACCACGCTCACTGTCAGCCCCGCGGTTCTCGTCTCGCTCGCGGTGACACCCGCGACGCCCTCGATCGCCAAGGGCACCACCCGGCAGTTCACCGCGACCGGGACGTACAGCGATGCCACCACGCAGAACCTCACCACCACGGTAACGTGGGCGTCAGCGACGACGGCCACGGCAACCATCTCCAACGCCTCCGGCTCGCAGGGTCTGGCCAGCAGCGTGGCGGTGGGGACGACGGTCATCTCCGCGACCAGCGGGACGGTCAGCGGCAGCACGACGCTCGCGGTGACTGCCGCTACGCTCGCCTCCATCGCCGTCACGCCGGCGACGCCTTCGATCGCCAAGGGGACCACCCAGCAATTCGTCGCCACAGGAACCTATAGCGACACCACCACCCAGGACCTGTCCGCCGCGGTAACCTGGGCATCCGCGACGCCCGCCACGGCGACCATCTCCAATGCCGCTGGTTCGAAAGGCCTCGCCAGCGCCCTGCTGCCGGGTGCGTCGGTCATCTCCGCCACCTCGGGCACCGTCATGGGTAGCACCACGCTTACCGTGACCGCGGCGACCCTGGTCTCCATCGCGGTCACCCCGGCCACGCCGTCGATCGCCAAGGCCACCAAGCGGCAGTTCATCGCCACCGGGACTTACAGCGACACCACGACGCAGGATCTGACGGGCTCCGCCACCTGGGCGTCGGCGACGACGGCCACCGCCACCATCTCCAATGCCACCGGGTCCGCAGGCCTCGCCAGCGGCGTCGCTCCCGGCACCTCGATCATCTCTGCCACCAGCGGCACCATCAGCGGCAGCACCACGCTCACCGTGACCGCGGCGACCCTGGTCTCCATCGCCCTTACCCCCGCCAACCCGTCGATCGCCAACGGGACGACCAAGCAGTTCGTCGCCACCGGCTTCTTCAGCGACGCCACCACGCAGGATATCTCCGACAGCGTGACGTGGGCATCGGCAACGACGGCCGCCGCCACCGTTTCGAACGCCGCCGGCTCCGCAGGCCTCGCCAGCGGCGTCGCCCCGGGCACCTCGGTCGTCTCCGCCACCAGCGGCACCATCAGCGGCATGACGACGCTCACCGTGACGCCCGCGACCCTGGTCTCGATCGCCGTCACCCCGGCCACCCCTTCGATCGCCAAAGGCACCAAACAGCAGTTTGTTGCGACGGGTACCTTCAGCGACGCCACGACCCAGGATCTGACGGACAGCGCCACATGGGCGTCGGCCACGACGGCCACCGCCACCATCTCCAACGCCGCCGGCTCCGCGGGTCTGGCCAGCAGCGTCGCTCTTGGCACAACGGTCATCTCCGCCACCAGCGGCGCCGTTCACGGCATGACGACGCTCACCGTGACCGCGGCCACGCTGGTATCCATCGCCGTCACGCCGGCCTCGCCCTCGATCGCCAGCGGCACGACCCTGCAGTTCGTCGCGACGGGGACCTACAGCGACGCGACCACCCAGGTGCTCACGACGTCCGTGACCTGGGCATCCGCAACGACGGCCACCGCCACCATCTCCAACGCCGCTGGCTCCAAGGGCCTGGCCAGCAGCGTCGCGGCGGGAACGACGGTCATCTCCGCGACCAGCGGCACCGTCAGCGGCATGACGACACTCACGGTGACCCCGTGATGTCGTCTGGCGATTCACCGCGAGCGTTCAGAGGATAGTCAATCGCCGAAACGGTCAGCCCGCGGCGCCTCTGAGTTTATGCGGAGGCGACGGGCAGGAGGGAATGCCTGGCGGCGGTGATCGGCGGTAGATCAATAGCCCGCGGGACAGGGGCCGGGACATTGGCGAAGGCGGCCTTCCAGTCGGCGAAGCGGGCGCCGGCGCGGGTGGCGACGGCCACGGCGGCGCCGGCGGCGAAACCGCCCTGGGCCAGACGGTGTTCGATCCACGCCCACTTCGGCGAGGTCAGGCGCACGTCGACGCGGCCGCGCAAGTGACCACGCAGGCGCGCCAGCTTGGCGTCGATGGAGGCGATCGATTCGAAGGGTGAGCGGTCGAGCGGCGTGTTGCGCTTGGCCACGAAGGGCGCAATGGACAGCGCTACCTTGGGCGCCACCTTGGCCAGTTCCAGGGCGAAGCGCCCCAGCTCGTCGATGTCATCCATGGTCTCGCCGGGCAGGCCCATCATCATGTAAAGCTTTAACAACCGCAGCTTGTGTTCCTGGCACAGGGCCGCCGCGCGCAGCAGGTGTTTCTCTTTCGTCTTGCGTTCGATGATGGTGCGCATTCGCTCGGACGAGCCATCGGAGGCGGTGGTCAGCGTACGATAGCCGCCGCGCTTGAGCAGGCCGACGATCTCGGAGGTCAAGCGATCGGCGCGCAAGCTGGAGACGCCGACCTCGCGGCCCTGGTCGACGAGGCCAGCCAGGATCTGCGGAAGCTGCGGGTGATCGGTGACGGCGGCGCCCACCAGACCGACGCGCCGGGCGTCGGCGGGGATCAACCCCAGCACGCGCTCGGCTTCCACCAGGCGCATTCCGCCGTTGGTCGAGCGGCGCATCACGCAGTAGGTGCAGCCGCGGTGGCAGCCGCGTTCGGCTTCGATGAGGAACATGTTCGAAAGCTCGGTGTGCGGCGTGCGGATCTGCGAATAGGCCGGCAGGCGGTCGTCGGGCGCGGCGGCGATGCCGGGCAGGTTCTCGCCATGGATCGACGGCACATAGAAACCGGGCAGGCGGGCCATCTCGGCCAGCCAGGCGGCCCGATCGGTGGCGTCGCGGACGGCCTCCATTAACACACTGACCAGTCCCTCTGCTTCGCCGAGGATCATGATGTCGGCGTAAGGACCGGCGGGCACCGGGTTCGAAAAAGTCAGCGGTCCGCCGATCACGATCAAAGGATAGCGGCCGGGGTTTTGGGCGCGTTCGCTGGCAAAGGCGGGGATGCCAGATAGATCCAGACAGTCGACCAGGCCGGCCAGCTCCAGCTCGTAGGCCAGAGAAAAAGCCACCACGCGAAAGTTCGAGACCGGTCGGCTGGATTCGTAGGTCAGCAACGCTTCGCGGGCGATGCGGGCGGCGGCCACGTCGTCGGGCAGGAAGGCGCGCTCGGCGCAGACGTCGGGCAGGGCGTTCAGCTCGCGATAGATGCTTTGAAATCCCAGCGACGACATGCCGACGTGGTACGGGCTTGGGTAGCACAGCGCCACGCCCAGCTCGGCCTGCTTGAAGATCGTTCCGGTCTCGGCGTGCAGCCGCTCATCCCGGATGGCGCGAAACGATTTCATTCAACCAGCCGGTCAATATACGGCGAAATGCCGGCGGGCGCCTGTCCGGTCAGATTGACGCGCTTTCGCCCGAGGTTTCGGGGTGGGCGTGGGCGCTCATCATTTGCAGGCGGTACAGCTTGGCGTAGATGCCGCCCTTGGCCAGCAGCTCGGCGTGCGTGCCTTCCTCGGCGATGCGGCCGCGGTGCACGACGACGATGCGCGAGGCGCGCTGGATAGTCGACAGACGGTGGGCGATGACGATCGACGTGCGGCCCTGCATCAGCTCGGCGATGCCGCGTTCGATCAAGCGTTCGGTCTCGGGATCGACGCTGGCAGTGGCCTCGTCCAGGATCAGGATCTCCGGCTGCCGGCACAACGCCCGGGCAAAAGCCACCAGCTGCCGCTCGCCGGCGGAGAAGTTCGCGCCGCGTTCGACCACCATGGCTTGCAAGCCTTCCGGACGCGAGGCGATCACCCGATCGGCGCCGACCCGCCGGGCGGCGTCGTTCATGCGCTCGGGCGTGACCGTCGGATCGCCGAGACCGATGTTGTCGGCCAGCGTTCCCGCGAACAGGAAGACGTCCTGGCTGACCACCACCAGCCGGCGCCGCAACGACGCCGCATCGACGGTTCGGATGTCGGCGCCGTCGATGCGCACCACGCCGCCTTGGGTTTCATAAAGCCGTGGCAGCAATTTGATCAGGCTGGATTTGCCGGCCCCGGTGGCGCCCACCACCGCCACCGTCTCGCCGCGACGGATGGTCAGCGAGATGTCGTTCAGCACCGGGCGGTCGGGTCGATAGCCGAAGGTGACGTGGTCAAGTTCAATCATCGGGGCGTTCGCCGGCGGCGGGGCGCCGATCGCCGGGTGGATGGGGGCGTCGGGCTCGACGGTGTCCAGCAAGGCGAAGATGCGTTCGGCGGCGGCCATCGCTTGCTGCATGACCGTGTACTTCGTCGACAGATCGCGGATCGGCGCGAAGAACTTGCTCAGATATTCGATGAAGGCCACCACCACGCCGAAGGTCAGCGTGCCGCCGGCGATGCGCAGGCCGCCGTTCCACAAAAGCCCGGCGATGGCCACCGAACCGACCGCCTCGACGATCGAGTACAGCGCGGCGTCGGCGCCGATGGCCCGGGTGTTGGCTTGCCGGTAGGCCAGGTTGATCTCGTCGAACGAGGCGGCGATGCGCGTTTCCTGGGCGAAGGCCTGCACGATCTTCATGCCGGACAGATGCTCCTGCAGGAAGCTGTTCAGCCGAGCCAGCTTGGCGCGGATCTCGCGAAAGGCGTCGCGCACCACGCGCCGGAACAGCGATGCGATGCCAAACAAGATCGGCGCCGAGCCCATGGAAAACAGGGCCAGCCGCCAGTCGATGGCGAACATCGCCACCAGGAACGCCGTCATGCGCACGAGATCGCCCAGCAAGCTGACGATGCCCGAGGCGAACATGTCGATGACCGATTCGATGTCGCTGGTCATCCGGGTCATGAGGCGCCCCACCGGCGTGCGATCGAAGAACGACGCCGCCAGCGACAGCACGTGGCCGTGCAGGCGCAGGCGCAGGTCGTTCATCGCTCGCTGGCCCATCAGCTGCGTCAGGTAAAGGTGGGCGAACATGGCGCCGTACTGACCGAGCAGCGCCCCCAGGTACAAAAGCCCGATGCGGTTGAGACCTTGCAGCCGGCCGATCGCGATGTGCTCGTCGATGGCTTTTTTCAGCAGGATCGGCAGCGTCACCTCGAACCCGGCGATGATGGGCAGAAAGATCACCGCGGCGATCAGCAGCGCGCGGTATGGCCAGATGTACTGGAAGATCCGGCGCAGCAGCGTGCGGTCGAGGGCCTTGCCGAGGACGTCGTCGCCGTGGGCCGGGTGCGGGCGGGCGCGCGCGGCCGCGTTGGGGGCGGCGTTTTCGTCGGCCGGTTTGTTGTCGCCGCCGCTCACAGCGCCGCCTCGGCCAGCGCTTCGGCGGCCAGTTGCTCGCGGTAAAGCTGGGCGTAAAGGCCGCCGCCGGACAGAAGCTCGCGGTGCGTGCCGCGCTCGCTGACGCGGCCGGCGTCGAGGACCAGAATTTGATCGGCGTCCTTCACCGCCGCCACCCGGTGCGAGATCAAGATCGACGTGCGCCCCTTCAAGATCGGCCGCAGCCGGGTGAGGATCTCTTTCTCCGTGCTGGCGTCCACCGACGACAGCGAATCGTCCAGGATCAAGATGCGCGGCTGCGCGGCCAGGGCCCGGGCCAGCGCCACCCGCTGCCGTTGTCCGCCGGAAAGGGTGATGCCGCGCTCGCCGACCATCGTGTCGTATCCGTCGGGCAGCACCGCCAGATCCGGACCCAGGCCGGCGGCTTCGGCGGCGGCGTGAACGGCCGGATCGGCGGCGCCGGCGCCAGGATGAGCGAAGCCGATGTTCTCGGCGACGGTGGCGGAGAACAAGAACGCCTCCTGAGGCGCGTACCCGATGAGGGCGCGCAAGCGCGAAAGCGGGATCTCCCTGATGTCGCGGCCGCCAATCAACAGCGTTCCCGGCGCCACCTCTTGCAGGCGCGGGATGGTGTCCACCAGCGTGGTCTTGCCCGAGCCGGTCGGCCCGACGATGGCCAGCGTTCCGCCGGCCGGCAGGGCGAACGAGACGTTGTCCAGCACCAGGCGTTCGCCGCGCGTGACGCTGAGGCCGCGCGCCTCGATCGACGGGTTCAGCGCTTCGCCGGCGTCTCCGTCGCCGCCGGTGCTGGCGGCCACCGCATCGCTGTCGCGGATCTCGCAGGTCGTGCCCAAAAGCTCGCGCACCCGGTTCCAGCCCGCCATCCCGCGCTGCCAGATCGACAGCACGAACCCCAGCGCCACGGTCGGCCACGACAGATACGCCAGGTAGGCGTTGAAGGCGGTCAATCCGCCGATGGTCATGTGTCCGGCGATCACTTCGCGTCCGCCCGCCCACAACACGATCAGGGTGCCCAGCGCGGCGATGACCGCGAAGAACGGCGTCAGGATGCCGCGCGCCCGCACCAGGCGCAGCGATCGCTGCAGATAGGTGTCGTTCAAGCGCGAGAAGATGGCGTGCCGTTCCGGTTCCAGCGCATAGCTCTTCACCACGGTGATGCCGGCCAGATCTTCCTGCAGCGCCGTCGACATGCGTCCCAGTTGATCCTGGATTTCGCGGCTGGCCCGATACATGGCCCGGGAAAACGCCCGACCGCCCAGCACCAGCGCGGGATACGGAATCAGCGCGATCAGCGTCAGCGACGGGCTGAGCTGGATGAGCAGGAACAAGCCGGTGCTGTAGACGATCGCCGTGTTCACCAGGTTCAGAAGCCCCGGACCGAACAACAACCGGACCGTGCCAAGGTCGTTGGTCAGCCGCGACATCACGTCGCCGGTGGCGTGCTGGCGATAGAACGCGGCGTCCATGCGCAGCAGATGCCCGAAGAGATCGCGGCGCAGCGTGTATTCGATGTTGCGGCCGGCGTTGAAGATCAGCATGCGCGAGTAAGTGCGAATCACCGCCTGCATGAGGGCCAGGCCGGCAATCCACAGCGCGTCGTGCCTGACCAAACCATAGACGTCCGACACCCGTCCGACCGTGCCGGCGTGGCGAAGGGCATCGATGGCATCCTTCAACAGCCAGGGAATCGCCAGCGCGAAACCGTTCGTCACCGCGAGACACAGACAACCGGCGGCGATCCGCGCCGCCTCCGGTCGCATGCGTCCCCACAATGTGTCGGGACCGGTGCTTGCTTCGCGAACGTCCATCTCGAGCCGCGGAAGTCTAGTCGCAAGATCGTCCGCCGTCCGCAACACGATTTCCGACGGTGCCGGCGCGCCCAGCTTTACACGTTGAACCCGCGAAACCGCTGGGGCTATAGTCGGGAGTCGCCTCGAGCGATCAACTCATGACCACTGACGTTTCTACCGCCCTGGCCACGCTGCAACTGGATCCCGACAACTCGCAGGCCTTGAAGGCGCTGGCGGCGGTTCACCCTGGCAATGGCAGCGGCGTCGACCGCCAGGATCTGTCGAAAGAGCTGTCGGACGCCCGCCGCTTTCACCGCGAGCGCAGCGACTTCGACCTGTGCGTGCAGCTCATCGATCTCGAGCTCGGGTGGACGCAGGACCGCACCCGCCGCGCCGATCTGCTGCACGAGAAGGGCCGCATTCTCAGCGACGAGCTCTTGCGCGATCAGGACGGACAGGCCTGCGTGCGCGCCGCGCTGGAGGCCGATCCGCAGCACGGACCATCACGCGAGGCGCTGTCGCAGATGGCGCTGGTCCAAAGCAACTGGAAGCCCATCGCCGCGCGATACCTGCAGCAGGCCGAGCAGGCCAAAGACGCCACGCTGGCCTCCAGCCTGTACGGTTCGGTGGCCGACTTTCACCTGAAGTACGCGGCGTCGACCCAGGATGGCGAGGCGTTCTTGCGCAAGAGCCTCGAGCACGATCCGCGCAACCGGCGCTCGGGCTTGCACCTGGAACGCCTGCTGCGCGACGCCGGACGCTGGGACGATCTGCTGCCGCTTTATGTCAAGCGCGCCGAGGGCGCGACGGCGCGCGACGAACGCGCGCTGGCCGAGGTGGCGGCCGCCGAGCTCTTGGCCCGCATCAACCGCCCCGACGAGGCGCTGCTGCACTATCGCAAGGCGCTGGAGGCGAACCCGATCGAACACCGCGCCCTGCGGCCGGTGGTGGCGTCACTGACCAAGAGCGCGAACTGGCCGGAGCTCACCAAGGTCCTCGAGAACGCCGCCCGCACCAAGCGCGGCGAGCAAGATGTCGCGCTGCTGGTCGAGCTCGGCATGCTGCTGTGGAAGCGGCTGAACGAAACCGCGCAGGCCGAGTCCTACTTCCGTCGCGTGCGCAAGGTCGACCCGTCGAACCGGGAGATGGTCGAGTTCTACCGCGCCTATTACACCGAACGAAACGAGCTGCCGCAGCTTCTGTCGGTGCTGGCGCAGGCGCAGAAGACCGAGACCGACGTCGATCGCCGGGTGGCGATGGGCATCGAGATGGCGCGCGCCGCCGACCAGCGTCCCCAGAACGCCGAGAAGTCCATCGAGCTGTGGAAGGGACTGCTGCGTCTCAAGCCCCACCTGCCAGAGGCGGTGCAGTCGCTACGGCGGCTTTACACCCGCACCGAAAAATGGAACGCGCTGCTCGAGCTGCTGAAAGAGGATCTGGAAACGGTTCCCGGCGCTGGCGTCGACGAGAAGGTCAACCGATATCTGGAGATCGTCGCCATCTACCGCGACCACCTGAACCTGGACGTCATGGTGGTGAACACGTACCTGAACGTCCTGGCGCTCAAGCCCGATCACCCGGCGGCGCTGGCGGCGCTGGCCGTGCGGTACGAAGCCCAGGGGCGCTGGACGGATCTGATCCAGGTTCTCACTCGGCAAGCGGACGCGCTGCACGATCCGGCCGAGAAGGTCGCGCTGCACCGGCGCGTCGCCTCGCTGTGGGCCGAGAAGCTGGGCAAGCACCACAACGCGGTGGCCAGCCTGGAAAAGATCCTGGAGGCCACGCCGGGCGACGGCGAGACGCGCACCCGCCTGAAGGAGCTTTACACCCGCAGCCGATCCTGGCGGCAGCTTTTAGAGGTTCACCGCAAAGAGCTGGCTTTCATCACGCCGGCCGAACAAAAGCAGCGCCTGACCGAGATGGCCCGCATCGCCGCCGATCGCCTGAGCGACCTGCGCGAGGCGATCAATCTTTGGAACCAACTACTGGCCATCGACAGCCACGATCCGGACGCGCTGGCCGGTTTGAGCGCGCTTTACGAACGCGAGCGGCGCTGGCCGGCGCTGATCGAGGTGCTGGAACGACAGAGCCACAATGCTTCGAGCGATCCCACCGCCGAGCTGCCGCTCTTGGAACGGCGCGGGATGCTGCTGTACGAAAAGATGGGCGCCGGTCCGGCGGCCATCGATGTGTTTCGGCGCATCCAGACGGTGCAGCCGGGGAACGCGCGTGCCACCCGGGCGCTGCGCGAGATCTATGCGCAGCTCGGTGACTTTGCCGCGCTCGAGGCGCTGTACGTCGAGCAGGGCGCCTTCGGCGAGCTGTGCGATCAATTGACCGCGCTGGCCGATCGCACCGCCGACATGGCGGCGCGCACGCGCCTTCTAGAACGGGTGGCGTTGCTGGCCACCGAGAAGCTGCGCCAGCCGGAGCGCGCGTTGAAGGCGTACGAGCGCATCCTGGCGACGGATCCGCACAACCGAAAAGCAGCGCAGGCGCTGGTGCCGCTTTATCGGGCGGCGCAAAAGTGGCCCCGCCTGCTCTCGACGTACGAGGCGCTGCTGGCGCCCCCCGCCGCCGCCGACATGAGCGTGAGCGAGCGGCTGGAGTTGCTCGCCGACGCGCGCCAGGTCTGCGAGCAGCGCCTTGGTTCGAAGTCGCTGGCCTTTCAGTGGTGCGCCCGCGCCTTCGAAGCGTCGCCGCGCGACCCGGCGGTGATCGCCGATCTCGATCGTCTGGCCGCCGAGGCCGACGAGTGGGCGGGCCTGGCCGCGCTGTTCTCGCGCCGGTTGGAGGTCAGCAAGGATCGCGACGAACGGCTGTGGCTGTTGCGACGGTCGCTGCGCATCGCCACCAGCCGGCTTTACAAACCGCTGGAAGCCCGGCGCTTCGCCGAAGAAATTCTGGCCCTCGGCGGCGGCATTGATCAGGAAGCGGACACCGCGCTGGAGCAGATCTTCACCCAGGGCAAGGCCTGGCCGGATCTGGCCAAGCTGCTGCACGACCGCGTCTCACGCCTGACCGACGCCGGCGAGAAGAGCCGCCTGCTCTTCAAGATTGCCCAGTTAGAAGAAGAGAAGGTCGCCGATCTCTCGGCCGCGGCCAGGACGCTGGAAGCGATCGTCGGCCTCGAGCCCGGCAATGAACGGGCGCTGCGCGCGCTGGTGCGCGTGCTGGAAGCGCGGCAAGACTGGGCGGGCCTGGCGCAGGCGCTCACGCGCGAGCTCACCATTCGGCAAGGATCGGCCAGCGATCGGGAAGAGCTGCTGCTCCGCATCGGGCAGTTGCAGGAGTCGCGCCTGCACGATTTGTCGGCGACCTTCGCCACCTACCGAGAGGTGCTGCAAGGCAATCCGCTCAGCGCGGCGGCGGTGGCGGGTCTCGAACGCATCGGTGCTGCGGCGGGCATGGACAAGGTGGAGATCGCGCGCCTGTCCGTGCCGCTTTATCAGCGCACTGACAACGCCGCCAAATTGGCCGCGGCGCTCGAGACCCTGGCCGAGGCCGATCAAGCGGCGGGCGGCGGCGAGGCGCTCAAGCATCTACAGAAGCTGCGCGCGCTTTACACCGGGCCGCTGAAGGACCCGGCGGCGGCGTACCGGGTGGGGCTGCGGCTTTTTACCTCTGATCCAGCCGATCAACAGAACCGTGAACAGCTTTTGGCGGTTGCCGCCGAGACCGAGTCGGTGCCCGATCTGGTCGAGCGGATGCGCGCGGTGGCCGGCGCCACCAAGGACCAGAAATTGCGCCGCGATCTGCTGGTCGAGATCGCCGAGCTGCACGAGCAGCGCCTGGGCCGGGCCGGCGACGCCGAGCGCGTCTATTCGGAGATCCTGCAGGTCGAGCCGATGCACGCCGGCGCCTTTCGGGCCCTGGCGCGCCTTTATCGCGACGGCGAGCGCTGGCAAGATCTGCGCGCGCTGCTGGAAGCGCGGCAGTCGCAGCTCAGCGAGCCGCGCGAGCGCCTCGAGCTACTGGCCCAGATCGCCGAGATCGACGAATCGGTCCTGGAGGACGGCGACCACGCGGTGCAGAGCTATGAAATGATGCTGCGGCTGGATCCCGCCGACCTACGCGCCCATCGCGCGCTGGATCGGCACTACGCCGCCCGCGAGCGCTGGCCCGATCTGGAGGCGCTTTTGGGCGCGCGCACGGCGCTGGCCTCGGCGGCCGAGGTGCCGGAGCTGGAGTTTCGCCGCGCCGAGCTTCGCATCACCAAATTCGACGACGTCGAGGGCGCTCTGGGCCTGTTGGAGTCGATCGTCGAGCGCGCGCCGGCGCACGAAGGGGCGCGGCGGCTTCTTGAACGCTTGCTGACCTTGCCGGCCTACCGGCAGCGGGCCTCGAAGATCCTCGAGCCGCTTTACGAAGCCAGCGGCGCCTGGGCCCGGCTGGTCACCGTGCTGGAGATGCAGCGCGAGGCCTTGCAAGGTCCGGCGGCGGCGGTGCTGCTGGCCCGCATCGCCGATCTGCAGGAAAACAAGCTGCAGGCGCGCACCGCGGCGCTGGCCACCTGGCGCCAGGTGCTGGCCGCCGAACCGGCGCACCCCGACGCCCTGACCGAGATCGAACGCCTGGCCACCACGCTGGAGCGTTTTTCCGAGCTGGTGGACGTGTATCAAGAACTGGCCTTCAGCCGCGACACCGGCGATCTGAACGGCCGCGCTGATCTGCTGTCGCGGGCGGCGCGCCTTTACGCCGGCCGCCTCAACAACCGGCGCGCGGCCATCGACGTCTGGAAGCTGGTCCTGAACCTGGATCCAAACAACGTCGAGACGGCGCGTCCGGCGGCGGCGGCCCTGGAAAGCCTTTACGCCGAGACCGGCGACATCGTCTCGCTGGTGAAGATCCTGCGCCAGGAAGCGCGCTGGGCCGAATCGACCGCCGATCGCAAGGCCATCTTGTTCCGCGTCGCCGGCCTGGAAGAAAAGTCGCTGAACGACACCGAGGCGGCGGTCGGCACGCTGCGCGCGATCCTGGAGATCGATCCCGAGAACCGCGAGGCCATCGACGCCCTAGAGCGCATCTTCGATTCCGGTTCGCAGCACCGGCAGCGGGTGGAGATCTTGCGCAAGCGCATCGATCTGGCGTCCGACCCGGCGGCCCGGCAAGAGCTGTGGCGGCGGGTGGCGAGCCTCCTCGAGCACGACGTCGGTGACGTCGAAGAAGCCATCGCCGCCTGCGTGAGCATCCTCGACGAGAACCCCGAGGACGCCAGCGCCCTGGACACGCTGGCGCGGCTGTACCAGCAGCAGAACCGCCACCGTGATCGCCTCGAAATCCTCGAACGGCGGTTGGCCCTGGCCAAGCGCGACGGTTCGGCGCGCGACACGGCCGTGCGGGTGGAGATTCTGCGGCAGATCGCCGGCCTTTTGGAAGGTCCGCTCGGCGATCCGGCGGACGCTCTCGAGCGCTGGCGCGAGATCCTGCCGCTATCGCCCGGCGATCCGGAGGCGCTGGCGGCGCTGGAGCGCTTCCTGCAGCCGGGCGTCGACACCGGTCTGCGCCTGGCCGCCGCGCAAGCGGTCGAGACGATGTACGAAGCGGCGGGCAACTGGGCCGCGCTGGCGGCGGTGGTCCAGGTCTACATCGAATCGCAGGACGATCCGCGCGTTCGCGTCGAGCAGCTGGCTCGGCTGGCGGCGCTGCAAGAGACCAAGCTGCGCGATCCGGAAAGCGCCTTTCGTTCTTACGGACTGGCCATCCGCGAGGCGATCAGCGAGCCCGAATTGCCGTCGTTCCTGGACGCGTACGAAAGACTGGCAGGCGCGTCGCGCGGGGCCGAGGTGGCCTCGCTTTACCGCGACATCACCCCTGACGTCTTCGATGAAGGCATCAAGCTGCGCCTCGATCGTTTCGTCGCCGAGGCGTCCCGCCGCGCCGGCGATCTGGAGGGGGCGGCAGAGTTTTATCGCCGGGTTCTTGATCGTGTCCCCGACGACGACGTGTCGCTGGCAGCGCTGGAACAGATCTATCGCGACGAAGGCGACACCGCGCTTTTGTACGAGGTGCTGACCCGTCGGGCGGAGCTGGCGAAAGATCCGAACATCGAACGGGGTTTGCGCTTGCAGCTGGGCGCGCTGGGCGAAAAGCAGCTTGGCCGCCTGGAAGACGCCGTCGCCTCGTACGAACGCGTGCTGGAGCTGGCCCCGCGCGAGCGCGAGGCCAGCGAGGCGCTGGATCGTCTTTACACCCAGACCGAGCGCTGGGGCGATCTGACGCGCTTCCTGGGACAGACGCTGGAACGCGGCCTGCCCGAGCGCGAAGTGGTGGCCATTCGTTTTCGTCTGGCCAACATCGAGAACGATCGCCAGCACGACAAAGAGCGGGCGCTGGAACACCTGCGCGTGGTCCTGAACGGCGACCCGGATCATCCGGGGGCGATCACCATGCTGGAAGGCATGCTGGACGATCTGTCCGTGCAGGGCGCCGCCGCCGAGCTGCTGGAGCCGGTTTATGCCGGCCGCGCCGATTGGCCGTCACTGATCAAGATCGGCGAGATTCGCCTGTTGCAGGTGGAAGAGCCGGCCGAGCGTCTGGCCTGGACCAAGCGCATCGCGCGTCTTTACGAAGAGCAGCTGGAAGATTTCGAAAGCGCGCTGCGCTGGTATGGCCGGGTCTTCCAAGAGGCGCCGACCGAACGACTGTCCGCCGAGCAGCTGCTGCGCCTGGCCGACAAGCTCAATCGCTGGCAGGACGTGGCCAGCTTGTTCGCCGATTATCTGGAAGGCGAGCTTTCAGAAGGCCCGGCGGTGCTGGAGGTCGTGCGTCGGGCGGCGGAGATCTTCGACCTGCGCTTGGGCAACCGGGAAGAGGCGCGCAAATACTATCGCCGCCTGTTCGAAGCCCGCCCCGACGACGCCGAGACCGCCGCGCTGGTGGAAGCCGCCTTCGAGCGCTGGGAAGCCTGGCTTGAGCTGCGCGCGCTTCACGACGAACGGTCGTCACGCGCCCCCGATGCGGCGACCAAGAAGGCGCTACTCCGGCGCAGCGCCAAGCTGGATGAGGAGCGGCTCGACGATCGCGGCCGGGCGGTGGGCACGCTGCGCGAGGTGCTGGAGATCGATCCGGCCGATCTCGACGCCGCCGCCGAGCTGGAACGGCTGCTGCGCGAAGATGGCCAGTGGCACGATCTGGCCGACCTCCTTTCTTCCAGCCTGAGCCGCGCCACCGCGCCGGCCGAGCGCGACGCCATCGCCTTCCGCCTGGGTAATCTGCTGGAATCCAAGCTAGAGGATCTGCCCGGCGCGATCGATCGCTACGCCGAGATCGTCGAGCGTACGCCCACCCACCGCGAGGCGGTGGCCGCGTTGGAACGTCTGGTGCGCGATCCCGACCACCGCTATCGCGTGGCCACCCTCCTCGAGCCGATCTACCGCAAGGCGGGCGACTTCCGCCGGCTGGTGGTGGCGCTGGATGCCCAGCTGGACAGCGTCGAGGACCGCGACGATCGGGTGAAGATCCTGGGCGAGATGGCCGACATCTATCAGCGGCTGGCCCGGCTGGATCTGGCCTTCGAATGTCGCAGCCGCGCCTGGTTGGTCGACGTCAGCTCGCAGCCGGCGCTGGCGGCGTTGCAGAACCTGGCTTCGTCGGCGCGGCTTTACGCCCCGCTGACCGAGGCGCTGGAAAAGGGCGCCCAGGCCGCCATCGATCCCGAACTGCAAGGCCAGCTGTGGTCGCTGGCGGCGCGCATCGTCGAGGAGTATCTCGGCGATCAGCCGCGGGCCATCGAGGCCTGGCGGCACGCCCTGGCGGCCCGGCCTGACGATCAGGCGACGTACGTGGCGCTGGAACGCCTGCTGACCGCGGCGGCGCGCATGACCGAGCTGGTCGAGGTGCTGGAGAAACACCTGGAGCTGGCCACCAGCACCCACCACGGCGATCGCAAGCTGATCGCCAAGCGCATCGCCGTCCTTTACGAAGAGGCCCTGCGCCAGCCGGACAGCGCGGTGCGCGCCTGGCAAAGCGTGCTAGAGATCGACGACGCCGATCAAGAAGCGCTGGAGGCGCTGGCGGCGTTGTTCCAGCGCAGCTCGTCCTGGCGCGAGCTGGCCGAGATCTACGAGCGCAAGATCCTGCTCACGCAGACGGTGGCAGAAAGGCGCGGGCTGCGTTTGCAAGCGGCGCAGATCTACGACGACAAGCTGGGCGCGCCCGATGAAGCCGTCGGGCAGCTACGCGCCATCCTTGACGACGCCGAGAACGACAGCGAGGCGCTGGAAAGTCTGGACAAGCTCCTCACCCGCGAGGGCCGGCACGGCGATCTGCTGGAGGTGCTGGATCTGCGCCGAACCGCCGCCACCAGTTCGGCGGTGCGCGACGAGCTGGCCTTCCGCGCCGCCAAGCTGGTCGAGTCCGATCTGTCCGATACCGAGGCGGCCATCGGCCGCTTGCGGCAGATGCTGGCGGATTCCCCTGCACACGGGCCGGCGCGCGAGGCGCTGTGGACCATCGCCCGCGGCAACGACTATCGGCTGTCGGCCATCGCCACGCTGGAGCCGATCCTGCGCGCGGCGGGCGACTGGGACGGGGTGGTCGAATTGCTCGAGCTGCGGCTGGCGGTCGAGGACGACGTCACCGGCCGCCTGCGCGTGCTGGCCGAGATCGCCCGCATCGACGAGTACGAACGCAAAGATCCCAAACGCGCCTTCGACGCCTGGGCCCGCGCGCTGATCGAAGAGGCCACCGCCGACGAGCCGCGCGAGGCGCTGGAGCGGCTGTCGGCCAGCCGCGGCGATTACGCCGGCCTGGCCCGGGTTTACGAGGAGCGGATGGACGCCACCTTCGACGCCGGCCTGCAACGGACGCTGGCCATCCGCCTGGCCGATCTTTATGAGACGCGCCTCACCGACCTGAACAAGTCGGCCGAGTTTCTGCGCAAGGCCCTGAGCCTGCCCGGCGATGAGGCCGAGGTGCTGGCGGCGCTGGATCGCGTGCTGCGCCGGACCGGCGGTTACCACGACCTGGCCGAGGTGCTGGCGCGCGAGGCGGAGCTGGCGGCGGATCCCTCGGCGCAGGCGGATTTCTTGGCGTCGCTGGGCGAGATCCGGCTGCGCGCGATGGACGACGCCGAGGGGGCCCTCGGCGCCTTCCGCGAGGCCCTGGAGCGAAACCCCGCCCACCGCGGGGCGCGCGATGCGCTGGCCGAACTTCTGTCGCGTCCCGACGCGCGCGAGGGCGCCCTGGAAATTCTGGAACCGATGGCCGAGGCCCGCGGCGACCACGAAGAGCTGGTGGCGCTTTACGACTATCGTCTGTCGCTGCACGACGATCGCACCGAGCGCGCCCACTGGCTGCGCCGCATCGCCGAGGTCTATGACGCCCAGCTTGGCAGCCCGGATCGGGCCATCGAGGCGCTGGGCCGCGCGCTGAAAGAAGAGCCGTTTCCGGGCGCGGCGCTCGACGACATCGAGCGCATCGCCACCGCCGGCAAGATCCCCAGCGACGCCGCGGAGCTGATCGAAGCCGTGTTGTCGGGCGCCGAACCGGAGGCGGCGCGCGAGCTGGCTTTGCGGGCGGCGCGCCTTTATGAAATGACGCCCGCCAACCGCGGCGCCGCCGAGCGTCTGTACACTCGCGTCCTCGACGGCGATCCGGAGAACGTCGACGCCTTGACGGCGCTGGAGACGTTTCACCGCGCCAGCGGCGACGGCCTGCGCCTGGCCGGCGTGCTCGAGCGGCGGGCCGGCATCGAGCTCGATCCGTCGGCCCGCCGGCGCATGTTGATGGAGGCGGCGCGCCTGCACGAGAAGATCGGCAACGGGCCGGCCGCCGTGGCCGCCTGGCAGACGCTGCGCGCGGCAGAAGAAGGCGACGCCGAAGTCCTGGGCGAGCTGGCCCGGCTCTTTGAACGCCTCCAAGATCTGCCGGCGCTGTGTGAGGTGCTGGCTGAACGGGCCCGCTTCAGCGAGGACCCCGTCGAGCGCGCGGCGCTTTATGCCCGCATCGGGCAGATCAAGCTGGGCCCGCTCAACGATCTCGACGGCGCGGCCGAGGCTTACCGCGAGGCGATGGAAGGCGGCGCAGAGAGCGCCGAGGTGCTGTCGGCGCTGGAGCAGATCGAAACCAAGCGCGCGGACTGGACCGCGCTGCAAGAGGTTTTGATGCGCCGGTTGGGCGCCACCAGCGGCGCCGAGCACGCGGCTGTTTTGCAGAAGATGGCCCGCAACGCCGAGGAGAGACTGTCCGATTCAGAGCAGGCGGTCGGCTATCTGCACCAGATCCTGGTCGACGATCCGAACAACACCCTGGCCCACCGGGAGCTTGAGCGAATCTTGCGCCAGACCGAGCGCTGGTACGATCTGGTCGACGTGATGACCAAGCACGCCGAGGTGGAAGCGGCGGCTGGCCGCACCGCCGCCGCGCTGCAGCTGCGGGTGGCCATCGCCGACGTGTGGGAACAGCGCCTGGATTCACCGGACAGCGCGGCCGAAGCGCTGGAGAAGGTGCTGGAGGTGGCGCCCACCAACGTGCCGGCGCTGTTGTCGTTGGCCCGCCTGCACGAAGCCGCTGAGCGCTGGGACGATGCCGGCCAGGCCCTGGAGCGCGCCGCCGCCGCCGCCACTTCGGGACGCGACGCCGCGGAGATTCACTATCGTAACGCTCAGATTCTGCGCGCCAAGGACGCACCGCCGGCCGAGGTCGAGGCGCTGCTGCTGCGCGCGCTGGACAATGATCAGACCCACCGCCAGACGCTGGCGGCGCTGGAAAAACTGGCTCGCCACGCCAGGGAGCCGGATCGCTTGGTGCAGCTGCTGCAATTGCAGCTGGAGATCTCCGAAGACGACGGCGAACGAAAGAAGCTGCTGGCAGAGATCGCCGCGCTTTACAAAGGTCCCATTCGCCATCCAGCGCAAGCGGTGACGTATCTGGAACTGCTGACTGCGCTGGCGCCCGAGGACATCGCGGCGCGCGAGGATCTCGCCGAGGCGCTGCTGGCCGCCGGCCGTGCCGACCAAGCGGCGCAGCTCATGCGCGGCCTCATCGATCAGCTCACGAAGGCGCGGCGAGGCAAGGACGTCGCCCGCTATCACCAGCGGCTCGGCGCCATCGCCGAGGCCAAAGGCGACTCCGCCGGCGCCGCCGAGAGCTTCGGCGCCGCGTACAAGTTGGATCCTGGTCAGCCGGCCACGCTGATGGCCCTCGGGCGCATCGCCTTGGCTCGCAACGAGCTCGAAAACGCGCGCAAGTACTACCGGGCGTTGCTGTTGCAGAACTTCGACGAGGCATCGAGTGGCGTTTCGAAGGCCGAGGTCTATCTGGTGCTGGGCCGTCTGCACCTCGCCGCCAAGGAGATCTCCAAGGCCCGCAACATGTTCGAGCGGGGCCTGGAAATCGATCCAAAGAACGCGGAGCTCAAGCAGGCCCTGGCGACCTTGCCGACCGGCTGAGGAAAAGCCGGCCTTCGACGAACGCGAAAATCCGCGCGTTGGCGCTGATAGACGAGCGACGGGCATCTTTTACGGCACCGTCACTCTGGCGAAACCCACACGAAACATGAATGCGCGCATCATCTGACCCCGAAGCGGCCGCTGTCGTTCAGGCGTTCCCTTCACAATGAACGCAGGGTCCGAAATAGCCCCGCCCGACGAATCAGGGGCGATTGTCCCGTCGATGACCGGCCAGCACCCCGTGGTGCACGGCAAGGCCGAGATGGCGAAGCTGACGCTGGGCGCGCTGGGCGTGGTCTACGGCGACATCGGGACCTCGCCGCTTTACGCGATCAAGGAATGCGTGACGCTTCCCCACGGCGTGGGACCGACGCCGGCCAACATTCTCGGCGTCTTGTCGCTGGTGTTCTGGTCGATCACGCTGGTGGTCTCGGTCAAGTACCTGACCTTCGTCATGCGCGCCGACAACAACGGCGAGGGCGGGGTGCTGGCGCTGATGGCCCTGGTGGCGCCGAAAGACGCGCAGGGCAGCCGCCGCCGCGCGCTGTGGCTGGCCCTGCTGGGTCTGTTCGGCGCGGCGCTGCTTTATGGCGACGGCATCATCACGCCCGCCATCTCGGTCCTGTCGGCCATCGAAGGGTTGGAGGTGGCCACCACGGCGTTCTCGCCGTTCGTCGTGCCCCTGACGTGCATCATCTTGATCCTCTTGTTTTCCGTGCAGCGCCGCGGGACCGGCGGCATCGGCACGGTGTTCGGCCCGGTGACCTTGTGCTGGTTCGTGGCCATCGCCATCGCCGGCGTGCCGCCGCTGTTTCGCCATCCGGAGATCCTGCGCGCCATCAATCCGCTCTACGGTGCGCGCTTTTTCGTCATGCATGGCGGGCACGGCTTTTTGATCCTTGGCTCGGTCGTCCTGTGCGTCACTGGCGGCGAAGCGCTTTACGCCGACATGGGCCATTTCGGTCCGCGGTCGATCCGCATCGCCTGGTACACCGTGGTGTTCCCGGCGCTGCTGATCAATTACTTTGGTCAGGGCGCGCTGCTGCTGGAACGTCCCGAGCTGTCGGGCAATCCATTCTACGGGCTGGTCTCGGGCGCCTGGCTTTATCCGATGGTGGTGCTGGCGACGATCGCCACCGTGGTGGCCTCGCAGGCGCTGATCTCAGGGGCGTTCTCGCTCACCCGCCAGGCGGTGCAGCTCGGCTACATGCCGCGCGTGACCATCGTGCACACCTCGGGCAAGACCGAAGGGCAGATCTACATTCCCGAGGTGAACACCGCGCTGATGGTGATGTGCGTGGCGCTGGTGCTGGGCTTCAAAGAATCCAGCAATCTGGCCGCGGCCTACGGCATCGCCGTCACCGGAACCATGTCCATCACGTCGCTGCTGTTTTTCTTCGTGGCCCGACGACGCTGGAACTGGAGCCTGCCGCGCGCCGGCGGACTCTTGCTGCTGTTTCTGATCTTCGACCTTTCGTTCTTCGCCTCCAGCTTCGCCAAGATCCTGCACGGCGGCTGGGTGCCCATCCTGGTCGCGGTGCTGGTCTTCACCATCATGGTCACCTGGAAGCGCGGGCGCGCCATGCTGGCCGAACGCGTGGCCGCCGATGCGTTGCCATGGGAAGCGTTCATGGCCGACATCGAGGCGACCAAGCCGTACCGGGTGCCGGGCACCGCGGTGTTCTTGACCTCGACGCGACGAGGGACGCCCAACGTGCTTTTGCACCACTTCAAGCACAACAAGGTCCTGCACGAGCAGGTGGTGATCCTGTCGGTGGTCACCGACGATGTGCCCGAGGTGCCGGCCAAGCAGTCCGTGCGCTTCCGCCACTTCGGGCACGGCTTCTGGGCCGTCACCGCGCATTACGGTTTCATGCAAAGTCCGAACGTGCTGGAGGCGCTGCGCCGCTGTCGCCCGGCCGGCCTCCGCCTCAATCCGAACGACACCAGCTACTACCTTGGGCGCGAGACCTTGCTGGCGGCGCCCGGCCGCACCGGCATGGCCCAGTGGCGCAAGCGTTTGTTTCGGTTGCTGTCACGCAACGCTCGTTCGGCGACCGACTTCTTCAACATCCCGCCCAACCGGGTGGTCGAGATCGGCACGCACATCGAACTGTAAGCGCGCGCCGGATCAGCGGGCGGCGCAGCGTTTTTCGGCGGCCTCGGCCAAGGCGGCGAGATGGGCGTCGTCGCCGGTGGCCAGGCGGTGCAACGTGGCGGCGCCGCTGCGCGGGTCGCACAGCCCACCCAGAGCCTCGATGGCCGCCGGTTGAAAGGGATGGCGGCGGTCGTCGGCCAGGTTGGCGGCGGCGGTCACGGCGTCGGCGCCGCCCAGGCGGCCGAGGGCGCGCAGCGCCGCCACCGCCGGCGCCTCCAGCGCGAGATCGGCTTCCGATTCGGCGACCAGGTGGCGCAGCGCCAACGCCAGCGCCGGCGCCAGCTGCGCGTCGCCGTGGTCGCCCAGCAGCGTGGCTGCCAGCTCCCGCGTGGTGGCGGTCTCGTCGGCGCGATTCAAAGTGTTCAGCAACAGCGCCGCCGCTCGCGGCTCGCGGCAGCTGGCCAACCCTATCAACGACACCCGGCGCACCTCGGCCTGGTCTCGCGCCACGGCACGGATCATCAGTTCGTTTCCATCGGGCGTGCACAGATGACCGAGGGCATCCAGCTCTGCGCGCCGGACGGCCGGCCACGGTTCTTGTTTGGCGCCGGCGACAAGCCCACCGCTGGCCGTCCGATCGCCACGCTGACCCAGCGCCGCGGCGGCGGTCTCACGCACGCGCGGATCGCCATCGGCCAGCGCCGCGCGCAACGCCGTGCCGGCCACAGCGCCGGGATCACCGGCCAGCTCGCGTGCAGCCAAGAACCGCACCGTCGGATCGCTGTCGAAGGCGCGCAGCTCCGCCAAGGCGGTCGCTCCGTCAGCGGTGCGCAGACTGCCGATGGCCATCACCACCCGGCCGCGCACCTCGAACGGTCGCTCGGGGCCGAGCGCGCCGCGCAACGCGGGCAGGGCCGACGCGGCCGCCTCTGGATGGCGCCCCCAGTAAAGCGGCAGCACGCGCAGCAGATCCAGCGTCTGATCGCCCAGCGGGCCGCTTCGATTCAACGCCAACGTGGTCCACAGCGCCTCCGGGGTCAGCGCCGGCGACACGCTCAACGCCTGCACCACCGCCGCGCGTACCTCGTCGGGCCCGCGCCCGGCCCCTGCGAGCAACGTCGCCGCCGCGGCTGGTGAGTCGAACGCGCCCAGCAGCCGGGCCGCCCGCGCTCGGCTGTCGACGCCGCCGGCGCCATCGCTGCCGTCGTTGTTGTCGCTGTTGCTTTTGCCCGTGAGATATCTTTCCAGCGCAGCGATGGGGGGCGGCTGCGCGGCCAGCAGGGCGCGCTGGATGGCCGCTTCCTCCGCCGGGGTCGCCTCGCGCAGCGCCGCCAGCAGTGCGTTCACCACCGGCTCGGTATTCGGCGCCGGCGCCAATCGCGTCAGCGCGTCCAGCAGACACGATCGGGCCGCGCCGGTGGCCGATGGCAGCGCGCGCACCGTCAGGGCCAGCGCGGGTTCGCCCAGGCCCACCAGCAGCGGGACGCGCGCGGCGCAGTCGTTGCCGTCGGCCATGGCGGCGACCAGACGATCCACGCCGCCCGGCTGATCCAGATCCGTGAACACGTCGAGGTCGGCGATAGCGGTGGTGCCGAACGTCTTGGGCGGTGCCGCCTCGCTGCCGCGATAGACCTCGGTCAGCACGATGGTCACGCACGACGACGGCAGCGGCTGCGGCAGCGCCACCCAGAACGGCCGGTTCCAGGCCGCGCCGCCGCCGGTCGCCGGATCGGTCGGCAGCTCGACGTCGAACTTCTGCTCGGCGTTCGGGCCCAGGGCCAGTTGAAAGCGGCGCAGCCGATTGCGCGCTCGAAACGCGGCCGCGCTGGAACCGTCACCCGGAACGATGCGCAAGCCGGTCACCAGCAACGGGCCCGCCGCCGCCCGCGCAGTCAGGAACTCGCCGCGGCCGTCGCCGCCCAGGCCTTCGGCCCACGTGGTCGTCGGGTTGCCGTCGTTCAGGGCGACGGGCGCGGTCAGGCCGCGGGCGTCTCGACCTTCGGTGGCGGTGGTCGATGCGGCCACCCATTGAAAGCCATTGGCTGGCCTTCCGCTGGGCGCCGCCGGATCATCGCGGCGGGCGATCAGCGTCCGTGAGGCCGGCGCGGGCAGGGGAGACAGCACCGGTCGAAAGCGCCCGCTGGAGAAATCCCAGGCCCGCGGGAACAAGCGCGCCGGCTGGCCATCGCAGCGGCTGATCGACGCCGCAGTCTGATACTCGATGAGGCCGTCGCCGGTCAGCTGGACCATGACGCTGACTTCGTCGTCGCTGTCGCGCGGGCCGGAGAACCCTTTCCACAGCAGGCGCGGCGGCTTGACCCCAACGTCGGCGACCCACATTTCGGCGCGGCCGCTGCCCCGCACGGGCAGCCGCACCTCGGCCAGCCGATGATCGTCGACCGTCTGTTCGGTCAGCGCCGGGATCCCTCGGCGCATGGGCGGCGTTTCTGGGCGCAGCCGCAGCGTCGACGAGGGCCCGGCGCGCAGCTCCAGTTCGCCCGCGTCCACCGTCACGATCTCGGCCGCTGACGCCGGCCGGGCCAGGCCGCCCAACAAAGCCACGGCCAGCGACAGCCCCGATTGCCGCGCCCCGGAAAAATGCATCACTCCGGATAGCATGACATCTGGGCTATATAGAAGCCCCGCAATGCCCCCCGAATCATCAACGCCCGCCGACGACACCGCTGGCGCCGCCACCAAGGCGAGCACTACCGCCGACACAGTAGCCGGCACCGTCGCGATCCTGGGCCGCCCGAACGTCGGCAAGTCGACGCTGCTGAACAGCATCGTCGGCGAGAAGCTGGCCATCGTCAGCCCCAAGCCGCAAACCACGCGCAACCGCATCGTCGGGGTCTGGAACGGCGACGCCGGACAGATCGTCTTCGTCGATACGCCTGGCGTTCACGCGGGAAAAAAAGGGCTGAACCGCTTCATGGTCGGCCAGGCGCTGGGCACCATCCGCGACGTCGACGCCGTCCTGCTGCTGGTCGATATCTTCGAAGAAGGCCCGGGCGATGCCGAGCGCAAGATCCTCAGCGAGCTGCGCGCCAGCGACAAACGCGCCGTCCTGGCCATCAACAAAGTCGACAAGGCCAAAGACAAATCGACGCTGCTGCCATTGCTGACTGCCTGGCAGACGGTGTTTCCCTTCGCGGCGCTGGTCCCCGTCTGCGCGTTGAAGGGCACCAACGTCGATCGCTTGGTGGCCGAGTTGTGCCGGCTGATGCCGGCCGGGCCGCCGCTTTACGGCCCTGAAATGTTGACTGATCGCACGGAGCGATTCTTGGCCGCCGAGCTGGTGCGCGAGCAGCTGTTTTTGAAACTGCGCCAAGAACTGCCTTACGCGGTGGCGATCCGCATCGATCGCTGGGAGGAGCGCGAGCGCGGCGACGTGATCATCAGCGCCACCATCCTGGTCGAACGCGACAGCCAGAAGGCCATCGTGGTCGGCAAGGCCGGCGCGATGATCCGCGAGGTCGGCACCGCCGCGCGCGGCGAGATCACACGCCTGCTGGATCGGCCCGCGCACTTGAAGCTGGAGGTGAAGGTGGCGCCCGACTGGACCACCTCGCCGGAGATCCTGGCCGAGCTGGGGTATCAACCATGACCACGCGCAAGTCGTCGCTGACCTCCCGGCGCTCGCCGTCCAAGGGGCCGCGGCCGTCGCGCGCGGAGGCGGACGCCAATGCCAGCTTGCCGCTGTGCGCGCTGGTGGGCCGGCCCAACGTGGGAAAGTCGTCGCTGTTCAATCGTCTGGTGGGCGGCCGACCCGCGCTGGTGGAAGACATGCCGGGCGTGACCCGCGACCGCCGTTATGGGCTGGCCGATTGGGGACCGGCGCACTTTCGGGTGGTCGACACCGGCGGACTGGATCCGGGCGCAGTCGGCATCTTGAAGGCGATGCGCGCCCAGACCTTGCGCGCCGTGGATGAGGCGACCGTCGTCATCTTCGTCGTCGACGCCATCGAAGGCATCACCACCGTCGACGAGGACGTGGCGGCGTTGCTGCGCCGGGCGGGCAAACCGGTGCTGGTGGCGGTGAACAAAGTCGACAACGCCAAGCAGGAAGTCGCCGCCGCCGAGGCGTACCAGCTGGGCTTCGACCAGGTCTTTCCGCTGTCGGCCTCGCACGGCCGCGGGGTGGGCGAGATGCTGGACGCCCTGGTGCCGCTGCTGGGACCGGAGGCGCGCGCCCGCCGGCCGAACGGCGGCCGGAAAGTCGTCGCCGAGACCGACGACGATCGCGGCGGCGTCGAAGACGACCAGGACAACCAGGACGAGCGTCCCGACGACGCGCCCATCCGCCTGGCCTTCGTGGGCAAACCGAACGTCGGCAAGTCATCGCTGGTCAATCGCCTTCTTGGCGAGGATCGGGTGCTGGTGCACGACGCTCCCGGCACCACGCGCGATCCCATCGACACGCCATTTTCCTTCGACGGACGCGCGTTCATCTTGGTCGACACCGCGGGTATGCGTCGGCGTCGATCGATCGACACGCTGACCGAGCACGTCGCCGCCAAGATGGCCCGCGATCAGCTTTCTCGGTGCGATGTCGCCGTGCTGGTGATCGACGCCCGCGAGGCGGCCACTTCCGAAGACGCCAAGCTGGCCAGCCTGATCGAAGAATCAGGCCGGGCGGCGCTGCTGGTGCTGAACAAGAAGGATCTGGTCGGCCGCGCTGACGTGGACCAGAAGGTCACCACCACGCGCGAAGAGATGCCGTTCATGAAGCACGCTCCGGTGCTGCTGACGTCGGCCGTGACCGGGGCCGGGGTGACGACCATTCCCACCGAAGCGGCGCGCGTGTTCGCGCAGTCGAGCCGCCGCATCTCCACCGGCGAGCTGAACAAGCTGCTGGAGCAGATCCTGGCCCACCAACCGCCGCCCGCCGGCCCGGGCGGCCGGCACGTGCGCCTTTACTACATCACCCAGGCCAGTACGCGCCCGCCGACGTTCTTCATCAGCGCCAATCATCCGGCGTCCGTGACGTTCGCCTATCGCCGCTTCCTGGTGAACCAGCTGCGCAAAGCCTATGGCTTCGACGGCAGCCCGGTGCGGATCATCTTGCGCGCCCACAAGCAGAAACGAAAAGCGTACCCGCGGCCCGAAGGGCTTTAGGGCGTCGCCGCCTAGAACAGCCGCGACGCGCGAACCGACAACGAAAACGCGAACGGGCTTTGCCCCAGCTCGCCCAGGTGTTCGAACAGATCAACGGGCGTGAACAGGTATTGCAACACGCCGCCGACGGCCCAGCGTTTGGTCAGCCAGAAGTCGGCGCCGAGGCCCAGCTCGCCGGCCAGCTCCATGCGAGGCTGCTTGACCGCGCCATCAAAGCGCACGAACCCGACGCCCAGCTGCGCGTAGGGCGCCAGGCGCACCACGTCGAAGGTGTACGTCACACCGGCCAGCAGCGACGAGACCCGCGCCCAACCGCCCGGCGCGTGGTCGGCCATTCGGGCGTCGACAGAGTGCGCGGATTCCCCCAGCATCAAACGCAGCGCCCAGGCGTCCGTGAATCCGCGCTCGACCTCGACCGCGGCCACCGGCCCGAAGGGCGAACGATTGTCGAGGTGCAGGTCGCCGATGCCGAGGCGCGCCGACAGTTGCCATTCGTCTTCGCCGGCGGCGCGCGCGGCGGCCGGGGCGAGCAGCGCCACCAGCAGCGCGGCCGTCAGGGTACGCGTCACCGGCGCACTATACGCGACCGCGGGCAACTCCGCCGGTCGCCGCCGGGTCACATCCAGACAGCGCGCCGGGGCCGGTTTGGCTTTTGAGCCCTTTGATTGACCCTGTGGCGACGCTCTGTTATTCCCTCATCCGCGTGGCCAAGCACATCGACAGAAAAGAGCTGAAGAAACCGGACCAGTTCGTGAGCTTTTGGACAAAGGTCTCGTCCGATGCTTCACGGATCCTGGCCTCGCAGGGCCGCTCCGTGGCCATCGGCGCGGCAGCGCTGGCGGTGGTCATCGTGGCCACGGTGGCCTTCACTCAGGTGCGGGCGCGGCGGGCCGAGCGCGACTCGCAAGAGCTGGCGCGTATCGATCACATCGCCAACGCCGACCTCTTGCCCGCCGATGGCAGCGCCGCCGCGGCGACCAAGGACGAAGGCGTGCCGCGCTTCAAGACCGACAAGGAACGGCTGGAAGGCGCGCTGAAAGAGCTGGACGCCTTCATCGTCGCCAATCCCAGCAGCGGCCTGCGCGCGGAAGCGATGCTCCACCGTGGATCCTATCTGCTGGGCCTGCAGCGCTATGACGAGGCAGCGGCGGCGTACACTCAGGCGTTGAGCGCCAGCCTGGCACCGCCGCTGCACGATCTGGCGCAAGAGGGCCTAGGCTACGCGTATGAAGCGAAGGGCGAGCTGGACAAGGCCGCCGATGCTTTCAGCCGCCTGGGCGGCGGCGCCGCCAAGGATTCGGCGCGGGCCGATGGCTTTTATCAGGACCGCGCTCTTTACCACAAAGCACGCATCGCCGAGATCAAGGGCAACCGCGCCGACGCCGCCAAGCTGTACCGCGAGGTGCTGGACAAGGCGCCCGGCTCGTCGCTGCGCGACGAGATCTCGAATCGGTTGGCCGTGCTCGAGTCGAAGTGAGCGGGGTGGTGGGCCGAACCCGCGTCGGTCGAGGCGCCGTTGGTCTTGGCGTGCTGTGCGCGGTGGCGCTGAGCGCCTGCGCGGAAACCACGGCCCGCCATCTGGACGGACGAGACGCTCCCGCCCGACGGGCCGGGGTGCTGCAGATTCGCTGGCGCACGCAACTGCACGAACACGGCCTGTTCGAACCCAGCCCGCAGGAATGCGCCACCGGCGTGGTGGCGCACGGGCGGCTGGTCATCGGATCACGCGCCTCCGCCGTGGTGGCCATCGACGTCAACCACGGCAACGTCGACTGGGCGACGCCCATCTCGGGCGGGATCGACGGCCAGGCGCGTTTCGATCCAGGGCGTGACACCGTGTACGTCGGCGCCGACGACGGAAACTTCTACGCCCTGGACGCCGCCCGCGGTTCCGTGCGCTGGTCGTATCACAGCCGAGGCGCCATCGAACGACCACCCGAGACTGACGCGAACAATGTCTACGTCGCCACCGCCGCCGATCGCGTCTTCTCGCTGGACGCCGCCACCGGCAAATGGCGATGGGGTTACGAACGGGAGACACCTGAAGGTTTCACCATTCACGGTTACGCCGGTCCACGCCTGGCAGGGCGATCGCTGCTGTCCGGATTCGCTGATGGTTATCTGGTGTCCTTGTCCGCCGACAACGGCGAGGTGCTGTGGGCGCGTTCGCTGGCGTCGGTGTCGGAGCAATTCGTCGACGTCGATTCGACGCCCGCATTGGACGGCGAGTCGCTGTACGTGTCGTCGTATTCAGGCGGTCTTTACGCGCTCGATGCGAAAGACGGTGGGATCCGCTGGCGGCTGGGCATCGAAGGCGCCAGCGGTCTGACGTTCGCCGATCAGCAGATCTATCTGGCGGCGCCGCGGTTGGGCGTCCAGGCGCTGAACGCTTCTGGCCATCTGCTTTGGCGTCAGGGCCTGACCGCCGCGGGCGAACTGACCGCGCCCATTGTCGTCGGGTCATACCTGATCTTTTCGGGTAGCCGCGCCGGCATGTTCGTCGTCGACCGTCAGACCGGCGAGCTTTTGGAGACGTTCAATCCAGGCAGCGGCGTGTGCGCGGCCCCGACTGTGGAGGCCGATCAACAGTCGCTTTACGTGCTGTCGAATGGCGGCGCGCTTTACGCGCTGGATCTATTGTAGAGAGACGAGCGATGCGGACCGGCTTAACCGGTGGTGGCGCCGGCTTCGCTGAAGCCGCCCATGCTCTCGATGCGGCGGACCAGCTCTTTGATGCGGCGGTTGCCGCCGGCATCGCGCGCTTTCCATTCGACGCCGAAACCGTGCTCGCCGCCGGGCTGGCCTTTCCATGCCACGCGCGCCGACAGAGGCATCGCCACCTCGGCTCCGGGCGGGGACACCTTCAACACGACGTCGGTATCAGCGGGCAGCATCTGTTCGGTTTTCACGAACGCGCCACCGCGGCCGATGTCGCGCAGGACACCGCTGTTGTCCTGCAGCGCACCCGGCACCTGCCACGTCACGGGCAGTTCGACGGGCAAACGCTGGTGACGGCGGGCGATCATCTCTGCCGAGTCGCCGCGTGCGACGGCTACCAAATAATCTCGGGTCTGTGTCTCGGAGATCAGGAACTCGATGCCGATGCCGGCCTTGGTTTTGGTCCGGTGTTTGCCGGGACGACGCCACACCACGTGGCCGCGCAATAACATCGGGCTGCGACGTTTGCCCATTCGGATGGACACGACGACCGGTTCGCCAATAGCCAGTGGCCGACGAGTGGGAAAAAAAATTCCGCCACAAGGGAGCGCAGGCAGATAGTGCTCGACGAACTCTGCGCCGCTGGCGAAATGTGCTTTCAAAATCGTCATGTGGGGAAGTGAAGGAGACTGTACTATTTCAGTCTTGCAGATGTAAAGGTCTCCCGCCACACCTTGAGAACTTCTGATTTCAATTACTTCCTGCCGACTGACCATATTGCGGCGCATCCCTCGCCGACCCGGGATGGTTCCCGTCTGTTGATTCTAGATCAAAAAACGCGTCAGCGAAGACACGTTTATTTCAGCGACATAGAAGCGGCCCTACCGCGACGATCGCTGATCGTTGTGAACGACACACGCGTCGTGCCAGCCCGCCTGCGCGGAGTGAAGCAAACGGGCGGAACCATGGAAATAATTCTAACGCATAAGGCTCATGATGCTGGGCCTGCACTCAGCCCTGGCGAGGAGACCTGGCAAGCCCTGGGCCGTGGTATTCCCAAACGCGACGCGCCACCAACCTTCGTTTTCGGCGGGCTGCTGACCGTCACCGTTCTCGCGCGGGGCGAGCGCGGAGGGCTGCGGGTGTCAGTGCGGCCGCCCGCCGGAATGGATGTGTTGTCGGCCCTGGAACGGGTCGGCGAGGTGCCATTGCCACCTTATATCGAAGCCGCGCGCCGGCAGCGCATGCCTGGTGACGACGGTCGTGCGACGGCTGGCGATCGCGAACGTTACCAGTCGGTCTATGCCGCGCACCCGGGTGCCGTGGCGGCGCCGACGGCGGGGCTGCATTTCACGCCGGCGCTGCTGAACGCGGTGGCGGCCGCCGGTCATTCGATCGTTCCCGTCACGTTGCACGTGGGCCCGGGAACATTTCGGCCGGTCGAGACCGAGGAGATCGCCGACCACCGTATGGACGGCGAACGGTTTCACATCCCGGAGGTCACGGCGAACGCCGTCAATGCCGCGCGCGCCGAGGGCCGGCCGATCGTCGCCGTCGGAACCACTGTCGTGCGCACGCTGGAATGGGCGGCCCGCCAGGCGGGCGGAGGATCGATCGGCGCCGGCGACGGCGAGAGCCGCTTGTTTCTTTCGCCAGGCGATGAATTTCTGATCGTCACCGATCTCATCACCAACTTTCATCTGCCGCGTTCGACGCTGCTGATGCTGGTGGCCGCGTTCGCTGGACGCGACTGCATACTGGCCGCTTATGAAGAAGCCATCGCGCTCGGTTATCGTTTCTACAGTTATGGCGATGCGATGTTGATCACCCACGCGCGGGCCTCATCGTGAGCGACGGTGGTCCCGTTTTTCGCGTCGATGCTCAGGCCGGCCAGGCGCGCGCCGGTCGGTTGCGTACGGAGCACGGCGAGATCGAGACGCCGGTGTTCATGCCGGTGGGGACCCAGGCCAGCGTCAAGGCGCTGGCGTCCGGCGATCTGGAGACGCTGGGGCCGCAGATCATCCTGGGCAACACGTATCACTTGGCGCTGCGCCCCGGGGCGGAACGCATTCGCTCCCTGGGCGGGTTGCATCGCTTCATGAGTTGGCCGCGCCCCATTCTCACCGACTCGGGTGGCTTCCAGGTCTTCAGCTTGCGCGAGCGGCGGACCATCGACGACAACGGGGTGACGTTTCATTCACACATCGACGGGTCGCCGCAGCGGCTGACCCCGGAGCGAGCGATGGAGATCCAGGCCGCGCTGGGCAGCGACATCGCGATGGCCTTCGACGAGTGTCCGCCCGCCGACGCGTCCGTTGACGTCATCCGCGCCGCCATGACCCGCACCACCCGTTGGGCAGCGCGCTGTGCGGAGGCGCCGCGCGCGCCCGGGCAGCTGCGCTTCGGGATCGTGCAAGGCGGAATCGACTTTCGATTGCGCATCGAACACCTGTCCGAAATCGGCGAGCTGCCGTTCGAAGGGTTGGCGCTGGGCGGGTTGGGCGTGGGCGAACCGCCCGAGATCATGCACGACGTCGTCACGTTGATCGCGCCCGAGATGCCGGCCGATCGCCCGCGCTATCTGATGGGCGTGGGCACGCCACTCGACATCTGGAACGGCATTCGCGCCGGCATCGACATGTTCGACTGCGTGATGCCGACCCGCAACGCGCGCAACGGTCAGTTCTTCGTGCGCGGCGCGCGCCTGAACATCGCCAACGCTCAGCACCGCGACGACCCGCGCCCGATCGAGGAGGGCTGCCCGTGCGAGTGCTGCAGCCGGTACAGCCGCGCCTATTTGTCGCACCTGTTTCACGCCAAAGAGCTGCTGTATTACCGACTGGCCAGCGTGCACAACCTGCAGCACTACCTGGACCTGGCGCGCCAGGCACGGGCGGCGATTCTGGCCGGACATTTCCCCGACCAGCCCTGGTGATGCTAAACCGAAAGCCGCATGGCAAAACGTGTGGGCGTGATTCTGTCTGGCTGTGGGCATCGCGACGGCAGTGAGATTCACGAAGCGTCGCTGACGATGCTGTCGCTGGACCGGGCTGGCGCGGAGATCATCTGCGCGGCACCTGACGTCGAACAGGCCCGGGTGGTCGATCACGTCAGCGGCGAGCGAAACGCTGGTCCGCCCAAGCGGCGCGCCTTGGTCGAAGCGGCACGCATCGCGCGCTTCGGAATTCGCCCGCTGTCGGCATTGGATCCGCGCGACCTTGACGCGCTGATTTTTCCGGGCGGCGAGGGCGTCGGACAAAATCTTTCGAACTGGTACGAGAAGGGCGAGGTCTGCGACGTTGACGCCGACGTCGCGCGCTTGCTGCGCGCTTGCCTCCCCGCGCACAAGCCGATGGGATTCATCTGCCTGGCGCCCTTGCTGGCAGCTCGCATCCTGGGCCCGATCGCTGGCGTGCGGATCACGCTCGGCCCACGGGGCACGGTGCCCGCGCGCCACGCCGCCGTGATGGGCGCCGACGTACGTCCCTGCGTGGTCAACGATCTGGTGATCGATCAAAAAAACAAAATCGTCTCGACGCCGGCCTTCATGTACGACGACGCCCGGCTGCGCGACGTGGCCGCTGGGATCGACAAGCTGGTGCGCACCGTGATGTCACTGGCCCGCGATCGAGCGCCTTCACCCCAGCCGCAAGGCCAACCACAACGACCGTTACCACTTCAACCGGAGCCGCAGCCCCCGCGATCAGCGATCGATCCCCAGCGCCGCAAGCCCCGCCGAGAATCGCCGCCGCCACGCTAGCCGATCCGTCACCGCCGCTATTTAGGGCGGGCTTTGCCCGGGCGGCTCACCCTACGACGACGGGCGGGCTCGTGGGAGGGCCAGTCCTCCCGCGTTCACTTACTGATCTAAACCGCGGTTCCGCTTAATTTGGTCGAGGACCTTGCTGTATTCGATCTCCCAGGTGGACGTGCCCTCCTGAAGATTCTTGATGCGCCGGCGGACTTCCTCGTCCAGCTCTTCGTCGACCTGCATGTTCTTCTTCAAGATGTCGGACATGCGGCGGCGCATGACGCTGTCCTCGACGAATATTTCCTCGACATGCGGCGACTGCATGAACGACTCGATCATCTGCGTGGTCATCCACTCCAGGCCGTCTTCGCCGAGGCCGAAGGCTTTCTCGCCGGCCAGCGCGCGCTTCACCTTGCCGAATTGTTCATAGGGCAGGTTGCGCTTTTGTAGAACGTCCTTGGCCTTCTCGGTGATCTCGCGGTCCAGGCGCAGGTACTCCTTGAGCACAGCCTGGACGTCCAGCTCGGCCTCGGCGCGATCGGTAACCGCGATGTCGCCGGCGTCAGCCAGCGTCTTGACGATCTCGGTCGCCAGCCCAGGAATCTTCCCGCTGTAAAGACGCATTTGTAACGCGGTTTTATAGGAGCGTGGCGCAGCCCAGTCAAGGCCGCGGACCTGTCGGCGCCGTCTTTTTCTGGCATGGCGTTCGTGTCAAACTCACCGCCCCGTGCTGATTCCCCTTCGTGACGAGAGTCCCCGGGTGCGGTTTCCGATCGTCACGTTCCTCCTGATCGCCATCAATACCGCGGTTTTTCTCTTTGAACGCAGCCTGAGCAGGGCCGGCCAAGAGCTGCTGGTCAACGCGGCCGGCGCCATCCCATTCGAGATTGTGAACCGAGTCGACATCGGCCCGCGTGATCTGCTGCCCTGGCCGGGCTCAATCCTGACGTCGATGTTCGTGCACGGCAGCTGGCTGCACATCGTAGGCAACATGTGGTTTCTCTGGTTATTCGGCGACAACGTGGAAGGGGCTTTGGGACCCATTCGCTATGCGCTGTTTTTCCTGCTGGTCGGCACCGTCGGTGCGCTGGCCCAGTCCTTCGTCATCCCAGACTCGAAAGCGCCAATGATTGGTGCGTCGGGGGCGGTGGCCGGCGTCCTGGGCGCGTACGTGCTGCTGTACCCACGGGCGAAGCTACTGACCTTCGCGTTGATCCCGCTGTTCTGGAACTTCGTTCGGGTGCCGGCCTGGCTGTTTCTGGGCCTGTGGTTCGTGGGGCAGTTCTTCATCGGGGCAGGGTCGGGCGTGGCGTGGATGGCCCACGTGGGCGGTTTTCTGGCCGGCTTGGGAATCGTGCGCTTGTTGTCGCCAGCGTTTCGGCGGCGTCCCGCCGGCGCGCCGCCGGAGGTCGAATCCATTCCGCCCGGCCGTCGTTGAAGTTCATCGGTTTTCGACGGAAAATACTGGGTGCACCTAACGCCGGTGGTCATTGACATTCTGCCGGCAGGGCGCTAAGTATCGCCCCCTTCGCCTCCCGAATGGTCGGCTGTGCGGACTTCAAAATCCATACCCCGAAATAAGAGCGAGCGACGCTCGCCGAGCCCCCGCACGATGGTTGGGGGGAGCCCAGTTCAGGGATCGAGGCTCTGCGACGAGCCGCGAGAACAGAGGATCACCGCATGGTTTCAACGACGAGTCACACAGAAAACCCTGGAACGGAGGAGAGCTTCGCCAGTCTCTTTGAAGAGTCGCTCAAGCACGAGGACGTCAAAGAGGGAGACATCGTCAAGGGGACTGTCATTCAGGTCGCCAAGGACCACGTCGTCGTTGATATCGGATACAAGTCGGAAGGAACGATTCCTCTTTACGAGTTCACCCAGGCCGATGGGTCGGTGGGTGTCAAAGCAGGCGACGTTATCGATGTCTTCCTCGAAAGCCGCGAAGACGAAAACGGCCTGTGCATTCTCTCGAAGGAGAAGGCCGATCGCCTGAAGGTGTGGGACGAGATCTCCGGCGCCTGCGAGCGCGACGAGCTGATCGAAGGGACCATCAGTACGCGGGTGAAGGGCGGCCTGTCTGTCACCATCCGCGGCGGCGTGAAGGCCTTCTTGCCGGGATCGCAGGTGGATCTGCGGCCGGTGCGCAACCTCGACGCCTTCATCGGCAAGAGCCATCGCTTCAAGGTCATCAAGTTCAACAAGAAGCGCGGCAACATCGTGCTGTCGCGCCGGGTGCTCTTGGAAAAAGAGCGCGCCGAGTTGAAAGAGCAGACGCTGGAGAAACTGAAGGAAGGCCAGATCGTCGAGGGTATCGTCAAGAACCTCACCGAGTATGGCGCCTTCATCGATCTCGGCGGCATCGATGGTCTCTTGCACATCACGGACATGTCGTGGGGCCGGGTCACACACCCGTCCGAGCTGTTTCAGGTCGGCGACCACGTGCGCGTCAAGGTTTTGAAGTTCAACGCCGACACCGAGCGCGTCTCGCTCGGGCTCAAACAGATCAGTGAGGATCCGTGGACCCACGCCCAGGAGAAGTACCCGCCCGGCACCGTCGTGCGCGGCAAAGTGGTCTCGCTGAAGGACTACGGCGCGTTCATCGAGCTTGAACAGGGCATCGAGGGTCTGGTGCACATCTCCGAGATGTCGTGGACCCGTCGGGTCAAGCACCCGTCGAAGGTGGTCGCGGTCGGCGACACCGTCGAAGCGGTGGTGCTGGACATCGATCCGCGCCAGAACCGCATCAGCCTGGGCATGAAGCAGCTGGAGCCGAACCCGTTCGCTTCACTGAAAGAGAAGTATCCGCCCGGCACGGTGGTCAAAGGCATCGTCCGCAACATCGCCGACTTCGGCATCTTCGTGGAGATCGAAGAAGGCATCGATGGTCTGGTGCACGTGTCGGATCTCTCCTGGACCCAGCGGGTCAAGCACCCGTCGGAGCTGTACCAGAAGGGCGACGAAGTCGAGTCGGTGGTCCTGAACATCGACTTCGACGGCGAGAAGCCGAAGGTCTCGCTGGGCATCAAGCAGCTGGTGCCGGATCCGTGGGATCGCATTCCCTATGATTACCCGCCCGGCAAGATCGTCGAGGCCAAGGTCATCAAGGTCCTCGACTTCGGCGCCTTCGTGGAGATCGAGCGCGGCGTGGAGGGTTTGATCCACGTCTCCGAGTTCTCCGACGAGCGCGTGGAAGACCCCAAACAGTTCGTCAAGGTGGGGCAGACGTTGAAGGCCGAGATCATCGGCGTCGACACCGCCGAGCGAAAGATTGGCCTGTCGTTCCGCGGCGCCACCCGCGCCGAGGAGCTGGCCGATGCGCAGGGCTTCTCCGGCGGCGTGCCCACCGCGACGCTGGGCGACGTCATGCGCGACAAGCTGGCCGCCTTGCAGCCAAAGAAGCCGGGCAAGAACGCCGGCGACGAATCCGAGTAGCCCGGGCGCCTGCTGACGGTGCTCGCGCCCTCCGCTCATGTCGGCTGAAGATCCGCCGTCTTCCCGCCCCGGGCCGTCGGCTCGGGGCACGCCGGTGGTGGAGAACGTCCCCCCGCGCGATCCGGCTCGGCTGACGCCGGCGCCGGTTCCGCGGGCGGCCCCGGCGCGATCGTCGCGCACCGTAGCCTGGCTGCGGCGCTTCGCCAAGCTGTGGGGCTTTGCGCTCTTCTGCGTCTTCGTTGTCTATCTGTTTCGCGACGTCGCGCTGCCGTTCCTGTTCGCCATCCTGGTGGCGTACATCCTGGCGCCGGTTGTCGATCGTCTGGCGCGCATGCGCGTGGGAACGCGGACGCTGCCGCGGGCGGCGGCGGTGCTGATCGTTTACGTCAACATCCTGGCCGCCCTGGGCCTGTTCATCGGGTATTTTATCCCCAAACTGTCGACCGACTTCGCCCGATTGTTCCGGGAGGCGCCGCAGCTTTTCACCCGCCTTAACCACGAACTTTTGCCGCGGGCGGGAGCTTGGGTCGATCGCAACCTGGGCGCTGGCGACACCGTCGAAGCCGAGCCGGCGCTACGGCCGTCGCCCTCGTCGCGCACCGGCGTGATCGTCGAGCCGCTAACGGGCGGGCGCTTCAAGATCGGCCTCGACAACCTCTCGCTGGAAGTCACCCCCGTGGCCGATGGCAAATACCTGATCGCGCCGCCGCATTCGGAAGACGCGGAGAACCTGACCGGCGGTAAGTGGGAACGTTCGATCAAGAAATGGATCTCCGAACGGGTCGCCTCAACCGAAGGGGAGAGCCGGCGGGCCATCGAATACGGCCAGAAGTTCGTCACCGCGGTGGTGTCGGGGATCGGACGCACGTTCCTGGTGTTGATGGTGGCGGCGTTCATCCTGATCGATCTACAGCGGGTGAAAGGCTTCTTGCGCTCGCTGGTCCCGGATAGCTATCAGTCCGATTATGACCGCATCGTGGTCGGCATCGATCATGGCCTGTCTGGTGTCATCCGCGGCCAGCTGATCATCTGCCTCATCAACGGCTCGATGACGTATATCGGGATCCTCATCTTCCACGTGAAGTTTCCGCTGCTCCTGGCGGGAATCGCGGCGGTGATGAGCCTGGTGCCGATCTTCGGATCGATCCTGTCGTCGATCCCGATTGTGGCCATCGCTCTCATCTCGTCGGGTGACTTCGATATCAGCCGCGGCGTTTCTGTGCTGGCCTGGATCTGCGGCATTCACCTCATCGAGGCGAACTTCCTCAACCCGAAGATCATGGGCGACGCGGCCAAGATCCATCCTGTGCTGGTGGTGTTCGCCTTGATCGCCGGCGAGCACAGCTATGGCCTGACCGGCGCGCTGTTCGCCGTGCCGGTGGCGTCGATGATCCAGACGATCTTCGTCTATTACCGGCGCCGCGGCTTCGAACGCCCGCGCTCGCCGGCGACAGCGACCAGTCCCACGCCTTAGTCGCCGTTCAGAGGAACGACCTGCGGGACGCGGTCGGCGCCGACGATCAGCGCCGAGCGATCGGGCACCGCACGCCAGCCGGCACGGCCCTGCGTGTCCACGTTGGATTCGACGATGACCGCGCGCAACCCTTCGTGCGGCGTGCGACGACCGTCGCGGCCGAGATCGTTGCGGTCATGGCAGACCGGACAGTCGGACAGGCCTTCAACCTCCAGGTACTGCACCGGCTGCCCGCACGAGGCGGCCAGGAAACAGCGGCCGTTGGTGGCCACCAGCGCCACGCTCATCGGCTCGCTGCCGGTGCCGGCCAGCAGGCGATCCAGAAACACCACGCTGTTGCGGGCCGCCAGGCGCACGGCCGCCGGTGACGGCGACGTTTTGTCCAGGATGCCGGCGTCGTGCATGAACGCCAGGAACAGGTGAAAGATGTACTCGCTGGGGGACTTGCCGCGGATGTTGCGGCGAAGAAAATCGGGGACGCTCTCCAGCACCCGATCGCGGATCCCGGCAAATCCGTTGCTGCTGACCTGGCCAACCGACCCGAACAGCCACGAACGAAAGCGGAACGGATCGGCGTCCTCGGCGACGATGTTGGCGTTGTTGGTCCCGTCGCCGAGACCCACCCGGCCGATCAGCGCATCAGCACGGAGATCTTTCGCCAGCGAATAGAAATCCACTTCGTTGGTGTTGGCGCGCGGACGCTTCTGCAGCAGCACGTCGCCACCTTGTACGAAGCCCAAACCCCATCCATCGGGGTGGTTCTCGGTACGCGAATAAAGAGCGTTGCGCGCCGAAAAAAGGGCACAGGCCATGTTGTCTGGCTCGTTCCCCAGATATGCGACCAGATGACTCATGGGGGACACGATCAAGTATACGGATCAGAGATCGCGACGCCACGTATTCGCGCGGCGTCAGGCACGGAATCTTTCCGTTAGCCAATCGGCGATCTCTGCCAACACGGCGTCACGCTCCGGTTCCAGAAAGATCTCGTGATAAAGGCCAGGGTACGCGCGCACCACGATAGTCGGCCCGACCGCCTTCGCGTAGGCCAGCGAGGTGTCGGTCGATACCAGGCGATCTTCGCCGGCGGCCAGCAAGAGAGTAGGGACCTGTAGTTTCTCGGGGGCGGCCAGGATGCGGACCTGCGCCGCCCGCACCTCGTTGAACCAGCGCGGTGTGGCCGCATGGTGGATCAACTTGTCGTCTTTCCAGCCGGCCAAGACCTCGGGATTCCGCGAAACCTCCTCCGGGCGAATCTCGTTACCCATGGTCAGGGTCGGCCACACCCGGCCCATCAGGCGCGATAGCAGCAGCTTGAGCCGCGGCACTTTCAACTTCAGCGCCAACCAGGGCGTGGCCAGCACCACCGCCTGCACCGGGCCGCGGCCGGTCGTCAGGTAATCCAGCGCCACCGCGCCGCCCTGGCTGTGACCGATCAACGCCAGCGGCAGACCGGGCCATTGGGCGCGGGCGGCGGCCACCATCAGGTCCAGGTCGTCGCTATAGTCGGAGAAACGCCGCACGTACCCGCGCCGCCCCTGTGACCGTCCGTGCCCGCGCGAGTCAAACAACCACGCGGCAATGCCGGCGGCGGCCAGCCGCTCGGCGACCGGGCGGTAGTTGCCACAGTGGGCGCTGAACCCATGAATCAGTACCGCCACGCCGATCGCCGGCCGATTGTCCGGTTGCCACCATTCGGCATACAGCGACAGGCCATCCTTGGTGGTGAGAGACGTTTCCTTGCTCGGCTGGCCACCCATGCGCGGCGCAATCCTATATTCTTCGCCGGGTCCACGCGGAAAATCATGCGAATCACCGAAATCTACGCCAGCATCCAAGGCGAGACCCAGTACGCCGGCCTGCCGTGCACGCTGGTGCGCACCACTGGGTGCGACCTGCGCTGCACCTATTGCGATAGTGCGTTTTCCTTCTACGGCGGCCACGAGCTGTCCTTGGACGCCATCCTGGCCGAGGTCAAACGCCTGGCGGCGCCGCTGGTGCTGCTGACCGGCGGCGAACCGATGTTGCAGCGGGAGATCGTCGCCCTGGCCGAGTTGCTGCTGGCCGAAGGCTTCCGGGTCATGATCGAGACCTCCGGTGCCCATCCTGTCGCCGCCTTGCCAGTCGACGTCATTCGCATCGTCGACATCAAGACGCCAGCTTCGGGCGAATCGGCGCGCACGCGCCTGGACGTGCTGGACGGACTGCGCCCGCGCGATGCCGTCAAGTTCGTGCTGACGGACGAGGCTGACTACCGTTGGGCGGCCGAGTTGATCCGCTCCCGCGCGCTGGCCTCGCGAACCGAGGTCCTGCTGTCCCCGGTGCACGGACGGTTGGACCCGCAAAAGGTGGTGCAGTGGATGCTGCGCGACCGTCTGCCGGCGCGCCTGAATTTACAGATCCACAAATACATCTGGGCCCCGGAAGCACGCGGCGTGTGATCTGCCGGGAACCCTGGGCGGGTTCCCGGACCCTCCCGCGAAGGACTCCGCTCGGCCAGGCCCGAGCTCCGTCCACGCAAAGTCCCATTTCGCCGTTGACACCAATCTGACACTCCTGCTAGCGTCCGGTCGCTTTCACCGGGTTAAGTACTGAGGACTGCAAGGAAAAGCGAAGAACGAGAGGCTTGAGAGTACTCTTGGCGACCCTGGCAACTTGCTCTGCGATGCTGGCCTTCGCGGGGTGCGCAACGCGCCCGAAGAAAGATCTCGATCAGTCCCAGATTCACTTTCAGCTGGCGGCCGATTCTTTTCGAAATCGGCGCATCGAGGCGGCCATGGACGAGCTGCAAAAAGCACTCGTGATGGACCCGGAAAATGCCGATGCGATGAACTTGTTGGGCTTGATCAACTTGCAGCAGGGATCGGAGTACGTCGCGCAGGCCGAGACGGACAACTGTCTGCGCGGCGCCGACGAGGAAACCGTTCGCCAGCAAGCGAACGCGAAGTTTCGTCAGGCCGAGCAAGAACTGCGCAAAGCGACGATGTTGCGACCGCAGTTTTCCGAAGCATGGAACAATCTGGCGGTGGCGGGACTGTCGTTGAAGGATTTCGATCTGGCGGCCACGGCGGCACGCAACGCCCTGAAGGACGTCACCTACCCCGAGCCCGAGGTGGCGCGCGCCAATTTGGGTTGGGCACTTTTTCAAGAGAAGGACAACGAAGGCGCGTGGCGCGAGCTGCACGAAGCGGCCGCCCGCTCGCCCGGTTTCTGCGTCGGACGTTATCGACTGGCCAAGGTGTATGTCGAGCGCAGCGACTATGAACGCGCCGCCGAAGAGCTGGACGCGGTGACGTCGTCAGCGACCTGTCCGATCCAGGAGGCGTTCCTGCTTAGCGGCCTCGTGCACGAGCGCCGCAAGGACGCGGCGGGCGCGCGCGCGCTGTTTGGCCGTTGCGCGGAGCTGGCGCCCCGTGGTTGCTTGGCAGCCCAGTGCAAGCGCTATGCGGAGATGCTCCAGTAGGGGGATGCGGATGTCCGTAAGGTCCACTGAAAGCAGCGGCGCGGAAAATCGAGATCGCATCGAGCGCGACAACTTCGGCGTCTGGCTGCGCGATGCCCGTCACGATCAGGGCGCCTCGCTGGGCGAGATTTCCGCCAGCACCAAGGTGTCGCAGTCGACGCTGCAGCTGCTGGAGGCGGGCAACCTGGCCGAACTGCCGGCGGAAGTTTTCGTGCGCGGCTTTATCCGTTCCTATGCCAAGGCCGTTGGCGTCGACGACACGCACCCGCTGCACCTTTACGAGCGGGCCCTGCAGGCGCGCCGCGACGCCGAACGGGCCCAGTCGAAGACCCCGGTGATCGATCCGATTTTCTCGGGTCCCATGGGCGAAGACGAGCAGCCGCGCCGGACCTTGGGCCTGGCGGTGTTCGTGATCATCTTGTTGCTGATCGCCACCATCACGCTGTCCTTGCTGCTGCGCCGTCCGCCGCAATCGGGCGAAGGGTTGAGTCGGCGTGACGCGCCAGCGGCGATCGCTGGCGCACGCGCGGCGCCGGTTTAGTCGCGCGCTGCTAAGCTTCGCGTTGTGGCGGCGGCGTTATCCACTCCAGCGATCTTGTTGCGCACGATCAACTACGGCGAGTCCGATCGGGTGGTGACGCTGTTCGGGCGCAGCACCGGGCGGCTGTCGGCGCTGGCCCGAGGCGCGCGCAAGAGCCAGCGCCGGTTCGCCGGCGGCTTGGACTTGTGCGCGGTGGGTGAGGCGTCGCTCCGCGAACGAAACGGTGCCGAATTGCTGACCTTGGAAAGTTTTGATCTCCGGGTCAGCTATTCGTCTTTCGGCACCGACGTGGCGAACATGGCCCACGCCGCCTATGTCGCCGAGCTGGTCAGCAAGCTGTGTGCGCCCCGCCAGGTGGAGACCGGCGTCTATGACTGGCTGGATGAATTTCTCGGCCTGCTGGATCGGGGCGGCGCCAGCGCCGAGCGTTTGCGGGTGTTCGAACTGGGATTGCTCGGGCGGCTGGGCTTCGCGCCGGTGGTCGACACCTGCGCAGTGTGCAACGGTGCGCGCGTCGTCGAACCGATCAGCGAGACCGGTTTTCGTTGGGATCCCGATCGCGGCGGTGCCGTCTGCCCGGCCTGTGGTCAGCGTGGCCGACCGATTCGGACAGTGGTGCGCGCCACGCTCAGCCGTCTGGCGGCGACGCCGCTCGGAGCCGCCGCCGAGCCGGCGTTGTCGGCCGACGTGAACCGCGGCTGCCGCGAAGCCATATTCGAAGTGCTCAAGTTGCACATCACCGGAACGCTGCAGTCCTTGGAGTTCATCGCCAAACTGGGAGGGCGCGTATGACCACCACCACGACGACGCGGCCAGCGCTGCTGGGGATTCGCCACGTGGCCTTGACGGTCTCCGATCTAGAGGCCGCCGAGCGATTTTGGGTGGGCATCATGGGGTACACCGTCGAATGGCGTCCCGACGACGACAACCTGTACCTGCGTTCGGGCACCGACAACCTGGCCTTGCACCGCGGTGACTACCGCGCGCCTGTCGACGAGAGCGGTCAACTGGACCACATCGGCCTGGCGGTGCCCAAGCCGGAGGACGTCGACGCGTGGGCGGCGTTTCTGACCGCCCATGGCGTCACGGTTCGCGCGGAGCCGCGCACGCACCGCGACGGTTCGCGGTCGCTTTACTGTTACGGCCCGGAAGACGTCTTGATCCAGATCATCTATCACGAACCTCTTTCACGATAATCAACGCCCGACTAAAGTCCCCACCGCCATGCCAGCCACCTCACTGGAATCGATCGTCAGTCTCAGCAAACGCCGCGGGTTTGTCTTCCCCTCGTCGGCCATCTACGGGGGCCTCGGCAGCACCTGGGACTATGGCCCGCTGGGCGTCGAGCTGAAGAACAACGTCAAGCGCGCCTGGTGGCGATCGGTGGTGCACGAGCGCGACGACATGGAAGGCCTGGACGCGGCCATCCTGATGAATCGGCTGGTCTGGAAGTACTCCGGGCACGAGGCGACGTTCTCCGACCCGATGACCGACTGTCGCAACTGCAAGACCCGCCCGCGCGCCGACCACATCTTCGTGGCGCAAAAAGGCCGCGAGCCGAAGGGCATCGCCGAGATCAACGCCGCCATCGAGGCCAAGGAACTGTCCTGTCCGAAGTGCGGCTCGAAAGATCTCACCCCGGCGCGGCCATTCAACCTGATGTTCCGCACCACCGTCGGCGCCGTCGACACCGGCGACGATTCGGGGCTGGCGTACCTGCGGCCCGAGACAGCGCAGGGGATGTTCGTCAACTTCAACAACGTGCTGGACACCATGCGCCGCAAGCTGCCCTTCGGGATCGCTCAGATCGGCAAGGCGTTTCGAAACGAGATCACGCCCGGCAACTTCACCTTCCGTACGCGCGAGTTCGAGCAGATGGAGATCGAATACTTCGTCCGCCCCGGCGACGACGAAGCCGCGCACCAGGCGTGGATCGACGCGCGGATCAACTGGTACCGCGAGCTTGGCATGCGGCCGGAGAACCTGCGCCAGCGCGAGCAGGACAAGACCGAGCTGGCCCATTACGCCAAGCGCTGCGTCGACCTGGAATACAAGTTCCCCATGGGCTGGAGCGAGCTTGAAGGCATCGCCAACCGAACCGACTTCGATCTGTCGGCGCACAGCCGCGGCCCCAACAACCCGGACGCCGTCGGCGAGCTGCGCTATTTCGATCAGGAACAGAAGAAGCACATCGTTCCGTACGTCATCGAACCGTCGGCGGGCGCCGATCGGGCCACGCTGGCTTTCCTGTGCGACGCCTACGACGAATCGCTGGTGAAGGATCCGCCCGAAGCCGAAGTGACCAAGCTGCGCGAGCTGGTGCAAAGCTTCACCAAGTCGGTGGAGAAGCGCGACAACCTGGAGGCCGACACGAAAAAGCGGCTGGTGGAAGTGGGGCAACTGATCGCCGACGGGTTGCCGGGCACGCTGCCGCGATTGCTGGGTTTGTGCGACGACGCCGACGCCAACCGCATCGAGGTGTTCAAGAAGGTGCGCGGTGTCGCCGAGAAGCTGGGCGATGAGTTCACCCGCACTGTCCTGCGCCTGCACCCGCGGCTTTCGCCGATCACGGTGGCGGTCTTCCCGCTGAAGAAGAACGAACCACGCCTGGTGGAGATGGCCCGCGGGATCAAGCGCAACCTGCAAGGCGCCGGACTGCGCGCGGTTTACGACGACACCGGGGCCATCGGCAAGCTCTACCGGCGGCAGGACGAGGTAGGGACGCCGTTTTGTATCACGGTCGACTTCCAGAGCCTGGAAGACGGCACGGTGACGGTGCGCGACCGCGATACCATGACCCAGGAACGGGCCGCTGCCGCTGACCTGCCGAGCGGGTTGCGCCAGAAGGTTGGCTGACCCGCGCCAACAATTCGCCTGCCCCGAGAATCGCTGCCCTTTTCGGCCCTTTTGTTGTTTCAGTCGCTGGCGAACTGCTGTAAATAAAGCGCCATGCCTACGACCGTGAAGTCGACCTCGAAGTCCAAATCCAAGCCTGTGCTGCGCGCCACCGCCGCGGGCTTGAAGAACAAGATCAAGCTCAAGGTGAAGAAGGCCGTCGCCCGTGTCGGCCTGGCGCCGCGCAACGGAACCGGCAAGCACGCCGTGGCCGCGAAGGCTGCCGTTTTGAAGGGTGGCGTCAAGCGAACGTACTTCTTCGGTGGCGGCAGGTCCGAAGGCAGCAAGGAGATGAAGAACCTCCTTGGCGGCAAGGGTGCCAACCTGGCCGAGATGGCGAACATCGGTCTGCCGGTTCCGCCCGGGTTCACCATCACCACCGAGGTATGCACGGAGTTCTACGCCGTCGGCAAGAAGCTGCCCAAGGGTCTGGACGCTGACATCCGCGCCAACATTGCCAGGATGGAGAGAGAGGTCGGCGCCAAGTTCGGCGATCCGGCGAACCCATTGCTGGTCTCCGTACGCTCGGGCGCCCGGGCGTCGATGCCTGGAATGATGGACACCATCTTGAACCTGGGCCTCAACGACAGCACCGCTGCCGGCCTGGTGGCGAAGTCGGGCAACGAGCGCTTCGCTTACGACAGCTATCGTCGCTTTATCGCCATGTACGGGGACGTCGTGCTGGGCATGAAGCCCGAGAAGAAGGAGGACCATGATCCCTTCGACGTTCTCCTGGGCGAAAAGAAGAAAGCCTATGGTGTGAAGCTGGACTCGGAGCTGCCGGCCGATGCGCTGAAGGAGTTGGTCAAGGAGTTCAAGGCCGAGATCAAGACCCGAGTTGGGGTCGACTTTCCCGAGGATCCGTACGCCCAGCTGGAAGGCGCCATCAAGGCGGTGTTCCAGTCGTGGCAGAACGATCGCGCCAATCTGTACCGCCGCCTGAACAACATCCCGGCCGAGTGGGGCACGGCGGTCAATGTCCAGGCCATGGTGTTCGGCAACAAGGGCAACGATTCGGCGACCGGTGTCTGCTTCACGCGCGATCCGGCCAGCGGCGAGAACATGTTCTACGGCGAGTTCCTGGTGAACGCCCAGGGCGAAGACGTGGTGGCCGGCATTCGCACGCCGGAGAAGATCGAGGCGCTCGGCAAGATCATGCCCAAGGCTTACAAAGAGCTGCTCGACATCCGCAAGAAGCTCGAGAAGCACTACAAGGACATGCAGGACATCGAGTTCACCATCGAAGGCGGGAAGCTCTACATGCTTCAGTGCCGCAACGCCAAGCGCACCGGCTTCGCCAGCGTGCGCATCGCCGTCGAGATGGTGGACGAGAAGCTGATCCCGAAGGAAGAAGCGATCCGGCGCGTCGAGCCCGAAGCGTTGAACCAGCTCCTGCGCCCGGTGTTCCTGCCGTCGGCCAAGAAGGCCGCCATCGAGGAAGGGCGCCTTTTGGCCAAGGGCCTGCCGGCCGGCCCGGGCGCCGCGACGGGAAAGGTGGTGTTCTTCGCCGACGAGGCCGAGGCGCTGGCCGCCAAGGGCGAGACCAACCTGATCCTCTGCCGCCACGAGACCAGTCCGGAAGACATCCGCGGCATGAACGCCTCGCTGGGATTCATGACCGCGTTCGGCGGCATGACCAGCCACGCGGCCCTGGTGGCCCGGCAGATGGGCAAGGTTTGCATCGTCGGCTGTGATGCGCTGTCGTTCGACTACCACGCGCGGACCATGACCGTTGACACGGCCAAGGGCACCGTGATCGTCAAGGAAGGCGACTGGATCTCCATCGACGGCTTCGCCGGCGAGGTGATCAACGGCCGCGTCGACACCGCGCCGTCGGAGGTCATCCGCGTTCTCATCGAAAAGAACCTGAACCCGAAGGAGGCGCCGGTTTATCAGACCTACGCCAAGCTGATGTCCTGGGCCGATTCGGCGCGCAAACTGAAAGTGCGCGCCAACGCCGACCAGCCCGACCAGGCTGAGGCGTCGGTGGCCTTCGGCGCCGAAGGGATCGGCCTGTGCCGGACCGAGCACATGTTCTTCGGCGAAGAGAAAATCGGCCCCATGCGCGAGATGATCGTCGCCGAGAACGAGGCGGACCGCCGCGCGGCGCTGGCCAAGCTGCTGCCGCTGCAGCGTGACGATTTCGCGGGATTATTTCGGGCCATGAAGGGCCGACCGGTCACCGTGCGCACGCTGGATCCGCCCCTGCACGAGTTTTTGCCCCACGACGAAGCCGGCGTGCGCGAGCTGGCCAAGGCCACGGGTAAGACCGTCGACGCCGTCCACGCCCGCATCGAGGAGCTGAAGGAATCGAACCCGATGCTGGGCCACCGCGGCTGCCGGCTGGGGATCACCTACCCGGAGATCACCGAGATGCAGGCGCGCGCCATCTTTGAAGCGGCCATCGTCGTTTCGTCGGAAGGTCAGGCGGTGATCCCGGAGATCATGATCCCGCTGGTCGGCACCAAGAAGGAACTGGACCTGCAGGCGGCGGTGGTGCGCAAGACCGCCGGCGCCGTGTTCGCCGAGAAGGGCAAGAAGCTGCCTTACCTCATCGGCACGATGATCGAAGTTCCGCGGGCGGCGCTGACCGCCGCGGAGATCGTCGACTCGGCCGAGTTCTTCTCGTTCGGCACCAATGACCTCACGCAAACGACGTTCGGCCTGTCCCGCGACGACGTGCCGCGGGTGCTGGCGTCATACCTGGAACATGAGATCTACACCGTCGATCCTTTCGTCAGCATCGACCGCGCCGGCGTGGGCAGCCTGATGAAGATGGCGGTGGCGGGCGGTCGCGGCAAAAAGCCCAAGCTGAAGCTGGGCATCTGCGGCGAACACGGCGGCGACCCGTCGTCGGTCGAGTTCTGCCACGAGATCGGGCTCGACTATGTGTCCTGCTCGCCGTATCGACTGCCGATCGCCCGCCTGGCCGCCGCCCAGGCGGCCTTGAAGACAACCTAGAAGGCCTATCGTCGGTCTATACAGTATGGGTCTTGCGATCCGCGCCAGCGCCGCTGTGGGCGGCAGACGCCCGAGCCTTGCGTCGCGTGGATCGGCGGCGGCCGCCCGTTCGCGCGCGCGGTTGCTGGCGCTTGCGCTGGCGATGACGGTCGGCGCGGCGGCTTGCGCGCTGAACCAGGAGGGCGTGCCGCCGCCCAAAAACGAGATCTACTATCCCGGCGGCGCCCTGGTGGATTTCACCGGCGACTGGCTGTACGTCGCCAACTCGAACTCGGACCTGCGTTACAACGACGGTACGATGGTGGTGGTCGACCTGGCTTCGGTCGTTGACGATTACCAGAAACCGCCGACCCCCTGGCCGACCTGTTCCAGCCTCCAGTACGTAACGCCGACCTATGCGCCGCCGGCGCGCGGCGACTCGACGACTCACCAGTGCTGCTGGGACGTTCTGGATCCTGAGACGCTGAACTGCGATTCGCGCAACTATATCGACGACGACGCCACGGTGCGCATCGGCAGCTTTGCGGCCGCGATGGTGTTCAATCCCCGGAGCACCTGTCACGGCCAGACGACGCCGCTTCCCTGCATCGGTCAGTTGCTGGTGTCGGCGCGGGGCAACACTTCGATCACCGAGATTGACACCGAGATTGATCCGTCTGTTGGAGCCGACAATCGCCGGTTTTTCTGCAGCGACGATCGGGCGCCCTTCGCCGAATGCGCGGCCAATTATCGGGTCACCGAACGTACGCCGGTCAAGGGCGTCGATCCGCCGCCGCCCAACGACGCCAACAAGATCATCCTGCCGGAAGAGCCGTACGCCCTGGCGATGAACGGCACGGACGACGTGACCGACATGACCCAAACCAAGACCCAACTTCTGGTTGGTCATCTTCGCGGGGGGGCGATTTCTCTGATCGACATCAGCCAGCCGACGCCCACGCTGATTGGCTATTACGGCGCCTTGGTCCCGGCCGACAGCAACGGCCTGCGTGGCGTCACGTCGCTGCTCCGGCACGGCGGACAGTTCTTTGCTGGTTCTCGCTACGTGCCGCGCGTGATGGGCGTGGTGACGACGGGCCAGGATAACGGCATGACCGCCGAGGTCCTGGACAACGTCGCCATCGTCGACAGCGGCGAGCAATACGTCAGCAGCTTGCCGGGCAGCGAGACGCGCGGGATCCAGTTCGTTCCGCCGGTAAGCCCAACGGATCCCTTCGCCGGCGAGGAGGCGTTCGTATTGCAGCGCGTGCCGCCGGCCTTGCTGCGCTTCGAAGTGAACAACCCGCTCAATCAAGCGCCGGTCGATGTCATCGAGACCTGCAACAGCCCGACCTTCATCGACCAGCACGGCAGCGGCGTGAACCTGCGGCTTTACGTCACCTGTTTCGAAGACGGCGAGGTCTATGTGTTCGACCCGCACGTGCCACGGCTGGTGGACGTCATCGAGGTCGGGCGTGGCCCCGCTGGATTGGCTTTCCCGCCGGCGGGCAGCAAGTACGACAACAAATATGTCTATGTGGTGGGCTTCGGCGCCAACAACATTTCGGTGGTGGACATCGAAGCCGGCAGCCCGACGGAGAATCACGTCATCCAGCGAATCGGTTACCCCAGCCCGGTGCCACGATGACCACGCTGCGAATCCGCGCGCTGGGCGTACTGCTGCTGACGTTGGTGGCGACCGCCTGTTCGTCGACGCCGGTGGTGGTATCGACGCACGATCTGGATCGACCGACGGACATGGTGTTCGGCTGCGTGGGGTTGATCCCGCTTGGCGAGGATGCGGCCGAGGCGCAGCCTTCCGGGCGGCCGATGGGGGCGTGCCAGAATGTCTTGCCGGTGACGTCGATTCATCGGACCTTCGCCTTCGTCACCAACAGCGCGCGCGGAGAGCTGTCGGTGATCGACATGGACGTCGGCAAGCTCGTCGATCTGGATCTGGCGGTGGCCGGATTCAGCACCGTGCCGCTGGGCGAACTGCCGGAGGCGCTGGCCATCAGCGACGATGGCTGTCGAGTGGTCAGCGCCAACCGCGGCTCGTGCGATCTGACCCTGGTCGATCCCGGCCTCTTGGTGGCGCCGACCATCGCCCGCCAGACCGCCGACGCCGGCGTTCCAGAGCAACAGGCGCGGCCGCCGACGCAGACGGTGGTGGTGCGCACTGGCTCGGGCAAGGCGCTGGCGGCGTCGCCGTTCGAAATTCAGTTTCTGCCCCAAGACACCAGCACGCTGGCCACTTCCCACGTGGATGACAGCGGTATGACCCGCGCAGACCCTCCTGACATCAGCAAGCTCTGCCCCGCCGATCACCCGCTGGCGCCACCGCTGGGCTGGAAAGCCGATGGTACGCTGGCGCAGACCGGCTGGAAGGCGATGGTGACCTTTCCGAACTGCGATCTGGTGGCGCTGGTCGATCTGCCGTCGGGGCTGATCGTCGATTCGGTGAAGGTGCGCACCGACGGCAAAAATGCCATTCTGGAACCGACCGGCACCGAGCCGAGCTGCCCGATCGAGTGCGGCGTCGGTCCACGGCCCGCGACCGCCGTCGACGGCGGCGCTGATGGTGGCGACGCCACGGCCGCTCCCGACGCGCCGGGGGGCGGCGCACCCGAAACCGCTGGCGATGACGAGACCGCCGACGGCGGCGTGCCCGACGCCACTGACAGCGACGCCACCACCGACGGCGATGATGACGGCGCGACGATCGTCGTCGACGCCGGCGACGCCTCGGCGGCACCCGACAGTCCGCCGCCCATCGGGCCCTCCGTCGCGACCGGCGGCGCGCTGGGAGTGGGTCCGCTGGCCCTGCACCCCCTGGGCTTTCGCGCTTACGTCGGGCTCACCAACGCGCCAATCGTGGCGGCGATCGACGTCGAGCCCGACACCGGCGCGCTGATCGCTCCCGCCGATGTCGGCGCGTCCATTCCGCTGGTCGACGCGCTGGGAGTGCGGCGAGTGCGGCTGTCGGTCGACCCGTTCAGTACCGCCAAGAACGTGCCGTTCGTCAGCCGCAACCCGCAGGCCCAGGACCGCAAATTCCTCTACGTCATCGCCGACGACGGCACCGTCCGGGTGGTGGACGTGGATTCGCAGCAAGAGTGCGACAACAACGTCGACCCCAAGCTGCTTCCCACGGCTGACGATCGGGCCACGATGATCAAAGGTCCGTGCCTGACAGTGGCCGACGCGGCCGCCGGTGGGCTGCACAACCCGCTGGTTCCGGGGCCCGGCATTCGCCTGCCGTCGAACCCACGCGACGTCGTGTTCACCAACGTCGGGCAGGCCCAAAGCGTCACCGGCAACGGACTGGAGGGTGCTTTCGGGTTCATCCTCACGGACAGCGGCGCGGTGTATCTGACCAATGTCGATCCGGTCACCGATCCGACCAAACACTTCGTGACCGGCGTGGTGAACGGAGCCGTCGCGGAGATTCCACAAGTGCCGCCGCTGCCCAACAGCCTGCGCGATCAGAACTTCGTCAACTACAACACGACCCTGGATCTGTCGTCGGGTCCACCGCGATTGGACGTGGTGCCGGTGGCGCCGGTGTATGGGGCGCGCATCGAAGGCTTCTGGGCGGAAGATACCGCCGACAATTACTTGATCACCGCGGTCGGCCCGCCGGTGAAGACGTATGCGTACTTCCCCGATCGAGAAGTGGTGACGCCGCAGACCTGGACCGCGACCTGGGAAGGAGGCCTCATCGGCCTGCGTTTCTCTGGCCTGCGCAAAGGTCCGTACACCTCGCCCGAGACGAACACGGACGTCGATTCGTTCCTGTATGACGCCGGTGGTGGGTTCTGCCAGGCGGGCGTTGTGGCGGGCGACATCGTCACCATGGTGGGCTGCTCGACTGATGCTCAGTGCGGCGCCGGCTTGGTCTGCGTTCACAGCGACACGGTGGCGCCCTCGGCCAACGGCCTGGCCATCAATGGCCTGTGCGTGAACCCCGATCCGGCTACCCAGGCCACGGAACTGAAGACGTGTCGCCGCTTGCTGGAGAGCGTGCGCCGCTACGAGGTCGTCATTCCCCATCCGGATCGCCTGGCCTTGCGTCCCCTGAAAGACGAGGTGGTGCAAAGCTCGCTTGATCCCGCTCGCTGCATGCGAGAAACCGACGAGAAGGGAAACGGCGTCCCGTGCGGGCCGCCCAGCGCGATCGATCCGTCGTACAGCGCCTTCCGGTGCAAGAACGTCGGCGGGCCAGACCACGATGATCTGCGGTGCGTGAACCCCTGCGGACAACCCACCGACACCGATCCCCATCCCACCATCGAAAAGGGAGACGTCGATTGTCGTCCGGGACGAAAGTGCGTCGACTTCGGCAGCCGGGGCGGCCGCCTGTGCGCCGACGCGCCTTCCGAGGCGACCGAACAGCCCAGCGCGCACGGCTGCTTTCCGCAGCTGACCACGTACAGCGTCCAGGCCGGACGCAGCTTCCTGGTGCAAGGGACCGCCACCGGCATTCCGATGAACGTGCCGACGTTCGATCCAAGTGCGACGCCGCCGGCGGCGGGCAATCCGCCACCAACGTTTCCGGTGTTCGCCACCGATCCGATGGATCCGCTTCGGGATCAGAACCTGAACTCCAACGACAGCCCTCTTATCTGCGTGCCGCCCACCCCGTCCAACACCCCGCTGGCTTATCGCATCCCGCTGGACGCGCCGCTGTGTCCCGACCAGCATTTCGCTCCAGGCTTGGACACCATGGAGAAGCGGATAGCCGTCGATTCAAACGCATTGCCCACCAGTGGCTCGTTTGACGCTGGATATATTGCCCTCAATTTCCTGCGGCAATTGCCCAGCGAGGAGCGCGATGATCCGAACCCGTGTCTCTACGTCGCTGGCCCGAACGAGGGCGATCCGACGGTCACCCCCACGAGCAGCAGCAACGGTGGCGCGGATGGTGGGGCGAACGGCGGGGCGCCGACCGCGGCCAACGTTGTCCAGCACGTGCGCGCCCGCTTCCGGAACACCGAGATCCAGTTCATTCTCTCCAACCTCGAGCAGCAATACACGACGGTCGCCCAGCTTCGGATGGACGTGCACGGCGGCTTCTCGCCGGCGGCGGTCGTGGCACCAGCCACAGTGGAGATCGGGTTGCCGGCGCGGATACTCACCAGTCCGCTGCCATCTCTCTTCCAGGGACCGGACCCCCAAACCCAGCCGGACAGCGCGCCGTATTTGTTCGTCGTCGATCAAAGACGGGTGGGGCTCAATCGTCTGGCCGGCGGGGCCACCCGCGGGCAGGTTCTGCGGATCAATCCGCAACGGTACAACCCGGACACCACCTTGCCACCGCTGCTCATCTACGACGATCTGACTGCCAGCGCCGGGCTGTTTCCGATCCAATAGCCGCGCTGTAGGCGGAAGAGAATAGCGCTTTTTGCGCGGATCATTTTGAGCCCGGCGTGACGAACTTGACGCCGCTGCGGTATGCACGGAGACTACATGTAGGTCTTTATGCGATTTGGCTGCCTGTGCCTGAATGCTGGTTGGCTGTTCAAAACGACATTGTGCTTTTGCGCGCGGGCGTCCATCGCCGACCAAAGTGGCAGGAAAGAAGACGAAACATGAGCCTGCGTTACACTGCTGAAGCGAACATGGACGAGCCCGCGCTCCGCGACGTCGAGCGGTGGAAAGACAAAATCGAAGTCCGCCTGGACAACCGCCAGGTATTTTTCCTCTTCTTTGGCAGCGCGCTGGTGGCGTGCATGCTGTTCGTGTTGGGCGTCATCGTGGGCAAGCGCATCGAATCGCGCGGTCGCGCCGACGCGCCGGAGATTCAAGATCCGCTGGCCGTGCTTGATCGGGTGAACCAGCCGACGGTGACCGCGGCCGCGCCCGCCGACCAGGGACTGGCCTTTCCGAAGGCGTTGATCGGCAGCGCAGGCGCGAAGTCGAAACCGATCGGACTGTCGCCGCGGCCGCCCTCGCCGCCGATCGCACCGCCGACGTCCGCCGTGGCCACGCACGCGCCTGAAGCGACACCGCCCAAGCCAGCCGCCGCTCATGCGGCGCCGAAACCGATCGCCGCCGCTGCCAGGGCGCCGACGCCCATCGCCGCCAAAGCCAGCGCCAGCAACGGTCCCCTGGTCGTCAGGACGCCCGCCGCCCCGAAATCGACCATCCTTGTGGCCGCCGCCGTCGATCCAGCGGCAAAGGGCAAGTTCACACTGCAGCTAAGCTCGTTCCCCGACCGCACCGAGGCCGACGCCTTCGCCAAGAAGTTCGCCGCTCAGGGCGCTTTTATCATCACCTCAGAGATCCCCGGCAAGGGCACCTGGTACCGCGTGCGCGTGGGCAACTACGCCTCCGCGCAAGAAGCGACCAACGCCAAGGCGAACTTCGAAAAGCAGCACAACGTCATCGCGTATGTAGCCGCTCGATAGCGCCGCACGGGCTAGAACAGCAATCCTATATTGACGTGGAAGACGCCGATCTTGGTGTCGCCGGGGCCCGGGTCGAGGGGCCAGGCCCAGGCGAAGGCCAGATCGCCGACGGGCAGTTTCAGCAAGAGGGGCGAGATGCCCACGCCGTGGCGGAATTGTTTGGCGGTCAAACCGTTCAGCGAGTCGGCGACCACACCGTTGTCCATGAAGATCGATCCGTACCAGGGCGCGCTGATCGGAAATTGCAGATCGATGTTTTGCAGGATGCGCAGGCTGCCGCCGATGGGTCGGTACTCGGCGCCGTAAAGGCCGGTGGATCCAGGGGCGGCGGCGTCGACGGGGATCAGCGGGAACTGCACCACCTCGATCCGGGCACGATCCAGGCGGAAGCCGCGGATGGTGGTGTCGCCGCCGGCAAAATACCGTTCGACCTTGGGCAGCACCTGCGGGCCGCCCAGCGGAAACCCCTCTTCAAAGCGCAGGCCGTGGCGCAATGAGAGCCACGGCGTCAGCGGAATCACCGACGTCGAGCGCACCGCCACCTTCAGGAAGGTGTCGTCACCGACGGCGAACGGCAGCGGACGCAGAGGGATCGACAAGACCGGCAAGGCCATCTCCGCCGTCGCCTCCAGCTTGAAACCGCGCGTGGGCAGCAAGCGATTGTCCAGGCGCTGCCACTCGATGTTGGTGGAGACGCTGCCGACGGTGGTTCCCAGCTGCACGGTGGTCTGCAGCTCGTCGGCGCCGGCAGGGCGCAGCAGCGATTCGGTGTGCGTGGTGTTGCGCAGGTTGTAATGAACGCCGGCGTCGACCCCCGGGTAAAGCTCGCGCGAAAAACCGATCGAGCCGCCGCCCGAGCGAATGTCGCCGAGGCGCGCCGTCGCCTGCCGGTTGTACGTGAACGAAGCGTCGAAGCGAAACAGAGTGCCCAGGAAGCGCCCGTCGAGAAAGTCGGCGTTCCCGCGCAGCAGCGACTGGCCGTACTGGACCTGACTCAAGAAATTCCAGGCGTGCCCGAAAAGGTTGCGGTTCTCATAGCCAACCCGTCCGTAGATGCCCACGCCCAGCACGGAATCGGGTGGCGCTTGCTCCGTCGAGGCGCCCACGCCGACGTGAATCAAGCTGTATTGCTCGTAACGCTCCTCGACCTCGACCACCATCGGCACCACCGGGCGCTTTTCGTCCTTGCCGGGGAAGGACAGCGGCTCGGCGTTGTTAAACAATTGCATGAAGCCCAGGTTGCGCTGGCCGCGCTCCACCGCGGTGGTGGTCAGGGTGTCGCCGGTGCGCAGCGGGATCTGCCGCAAGATGGTCTTGTCTTTGGTGACGAAGTTGCCGCGCACGAACACCGGGCCCACCACGGTCCGGTTGCCGGGCTTGACCACCCAGGTCAGCGCGACCTTGTCGCCGGTGCGGCTGACGTCGGGATCGACGGTGGCCTCGGGGAAGCCGGCGTCGCCCATCAGCCTTTCGAGGCGGCGGCCGTCCTCGCGCACCAGACCCACGCGATAAGGTTCGTTCGGGCGTAAAGACAAACTGTTGCGAAGAAAATCCGTGCTGTAGGGAAGGCTGCTGCCGTCGTCGGTGCGAAAGTTCTCCGACGCCAGCGTCACCAGCGGGCCCTCTTCGATGGTGAAGCGCACATAGATGGCCGAGGCGTCGCGCGACGCCGTCTCGGCACCGGCGGCGATGGCGCCCAGCAGACCCAGCGCCGCCTGCGCTGTGGCCGCCTCGCCGCGCGCCTTGACGTCGGGGAAACCGCGCCCGCGGTAGTGCTGGACGATGCGCTCGGCGTCCTGCTGCAGCTGGCGCCCGGTGACGTAGCCGCCTTCGCCAAGACCGATGTATCCCAGCAACGGGAACGTCCGCACCGTCACGACATCGCGCAGATCGTCGGCGCCAAAGTGCTGGTTGCCGACGAATTCGATGCCGCGCACTTTCAGCTCGGGGCCTTCGTCGATGCTGAAGACGATGCGATCATCGCCGGCCGAAATGTGCTCGCGCCGCCAGTCGACGCGGGCGAAGAAATGCCCCTGTTGTTCGTAATACCGCTCCAGCGTGTCGGCGCTGACCGAGACCTCGTGGTCGTCGTACGACCCCCGGTCAAACAAGGTCAGCTCGTCCTTCAGGGTGCTGGACGAGACGTGGCGGTTGCCCTCGAAGACCACCACGATGTGCTTGCGTTCGTTGACGGTGATGGTGAGGTGAACGTTCTTTGCTTGCCGATCGATGCTGCTGGCGACATTGAAATCGCTGGACACCCGCGCCCCGACATAGCCCTTGTCGCGGTACTTCTTGGTCAGGGCGTCGATGTCGATGCGCAGTTGTTTGGCGGTGAACGGCGCGGCCAGAAACCAGGCCGCCTGCCAGTCGCGGTGGTGAAACATCTTTTCGATCTCGTCGCTGGGGAACAGCGAGTTGCCGATCACCGTCACCGGCCCCAGCGGATACGCCGACCCGCGCGTGACGTTGATGGTGACGTCGGTGGCGCCGTCGACGCCACGGGCGGGCTCGAGCACCAGGTGGGCGTCAGCGTCGAAGTAACCCTCTCCGCGCAGGTATTCCACCACCCGACCGCGCTCGCGTTCCAGGGCGGCGTCGCGGTCCAGGCCGGGCAGGGGCAGCGGGCGGCCGGGACGAAAGGTGATGCGACGCTGGATCTCGTCCTGACGAAGGGTGCCGTTGCCGCGGACGAAGATGTAGCGGACCCGGTCGTACGGCCGCACCGTCACCACCAGGCGCAGGCCGGCGCCGTCGCGGCGAGTCGCGACGGCGGCGTCATAACCGATTTGGTCCATCGCTTGGCGCAGGCGCGGGATGGTCCCCACCGGCTCGCCGGCGCGATCGGCGGGGCCGGCCGCCACGAAGGGCGCGCCGATGGGAAAGATCGCCGTCAACAATTGCTGCACCTTCGTCGCCTCGTCGGGGCGCGTGCCAGAAAGGTCGAACCCGGTGATGAGGCGGCCGGTGTCGTCGGCGGGCGGCGGCAGGGCTGGGTTGCGCGGCTCGACGGCGGTGACGTCCGGCTCCTGCGCGCGCGCCCGACCAGGCGCGAACGCGCTCTGCGCCAGCGCGACGGCGGTGGCGATCAATAAGGCGGCGGCGGGCGAGGGGTGGGCTGGTCTCGTCGGCAAGGGTGGCGCGATATCATCACCGTCTTATCGGGAAATCCCAGCGCAATTCGAAGCTGCCGTTCGGGGGCAGCGTCTCGTTCACGCCTTGCTGCGACGACAGGGTGAGCCACTCCAGCGTGCCGGCCACGCTGACGTAGTCGACGATCCAGAAATTCAACTGGGCGCTTTTGCGGCTTTGCCCTTGAAAGCCGAACAATGTGTCGGCCTGGAAGTTCACCTTGCGGCTGATGCGCTTGCGGACCCGGCCCTCGAAGCCGTCGGGCCCGACGGTGAGGCGCAGGTCGAGGCCGGTCAGACGCTGGAAGGTGTTGTCGATGTACGGCTCCATGAGATTCGCGATGGTGTCGCGGGTCAGCTGGCCGGCCACGTCCGCGCCGGTCGAGATGTTGGCGCCCACCGTGGGGTTCTGGGTGCTGATCCGTTGCGAATCGGTGGTGGTTCGTCCGGTCAGCAACAACAGGGCGGTCTGGTTGCGGTCCAGGCCGTCGTCGGTGGTGAGATCGATCTGCGCCTCGCGCAGGGGGCCGTGGATGTGCATGCGCACGTTGTGCTCGTTGCCGCTGGCGTCGACCACCGGGTTCTGCGCTTCGATGTTCAGGTCGGGCGTGTCGCCGTAGGTCAGCGACTTGGTCTCGACGAACGTCGCGTAGCTGGCGTTCGGCACCAGCTCGAATTCACCGCGGAAACCGGGGAAGGAAAAACGCCCGTCGGTGGGCCGCACCGTCCCGGCCAGCGCCGGTTCGGCCAGCGTGCCGCCGATGTGCAGGGCGACGTCGATGTGGATCTCCGGCGCGATGTTGTTCTGCACGACAAAGCCTTCGCCGATGGTGCGCACGCCCAGGTCCAGGGACAGACCTTCGAGCAGCGGCTTGCCTTCATAAAAGGGCCGCACGTCGGTCTCGTCGACGCGGGGGCTGATCACCAGGCTCTGCACCTTGAAGTCCTGCAGGTAGCGCCCGGACACCAGGCGCACCTCCCCGCCCAGAGTGAAGCCTTCGTGGACGTTGCCGCGCAGGTTGAGATCGAACGCCAGGTCGTCGATCTCGGCGGTGTTGGGGATGCGGTAGGAAAGCTGCTCGCCGTGCAAGGGCAGGTCGACGTCGCCGGGCTCAAACGGGATCAAGTTGGTGAAATTCACCCGTCCGGCCCGGACGCCCGAGGCGCCGATGATGAGCAGGCCTTGATCGTCCAGCCGCACCCGCACGTCGTGCAGCACGGCGCCCGCGTTGTTCAGCTCGACGGCGCCACTTTGCACGGCCACCTCGGTGCCGGTGTCACGCAGGCGAAAGGTGATGGCCCCCAGCTCCAGGCTGCCGAAGATCTGCGGTTTGGTCAGCGACCCGCGCATCTGCCCTTTGATGCGCGCCTTGCCGTGGGCGTCGGTGACCGCCTGAGGCGCGGCGAAGGTCAGCAGGCGCGCGTTGATCTCACCGTCCAGATCAACGGCAATGTCGTGAGGCTGAAACGACGGGCCCAGCGCCGCGCTGCCGGTCAGGCGCACCGTCGAGCCTTCCACCGTCAGCAGCACGTCTTGCACCTTCACCTGATCGCCGTTCAGTTGAAAATGGCCCGACGCCAACGCGATGTCGGCGTCCACGTCTTTCGGCCGCAGCTTTACCGGCGACACCACGTCGATCTGGCCGCTTAACTGCGGCGCCACCCGGGTGCCGCGCGCGCTCAGCGCCACCTTCAAGTCGCCGCTGATCTTGTCAACGCTGCCGCGCAGGAACGGTTGCAAGAGCTCAAGGTCCAGATGGCCGCTGACGTCGCCGCTGATGCGCTGACCGTCCAGCCGGCCTTGCGCGCGCAGCTCGCCGCCGTCGGTTTGAAAGCGCGCTTCGTCCAGCACCACTTGGTCGCCTTTCACTTCCAGGTGCAGCGGCTGCGCGGTCTGGATGCGCACGCGCTGGAACGACGTTTCGCCGTCGCTGCCGTCGACGGCGCGGGCGATGGACAGCCACAGCTCGGGCAAGAGGGCGTCGACGGCCAGCGGCTGGCCGGGATCGATGTCGACGCTGACGTGACCGGTGGCCACGCCGCGCGCGTCGCCGAAGCCAGCCAGTTCGGGCACCAGCGTCTCCAGCGCCAGTCGTTGAAAATCCACCGCCCCGTGCACGGACGGACCGTCTTTGTCCAGCGCCACCCGGGCGTGCACCCCGAACCGATCGAACAGCGAACCATCGATGCGCACGCCGGGGCCGGCCTTGTCGTCGACCGGCGCCAGGGTCAGGTGCCCGGTGCCGAGGGCCACGCCGCGCGCGATCACCTCGACCAGATCGACGGTGCCGCCGATCGCCGGGTGATCGATGGTTCCGCCGACGTGCAGGCGGGCGCTGACCGTGCCGGTCAAGGGAACGCCGGCGTCGGCCACGCCGGGCAGCGCCGCCAGCGGCACCTTCGCCAGCACGACGTCGACGTTCAGGGCGTTTTTTTCCTGTCTCTTGGCTCTCGCCGGCGCCAGCGCCACCGTCCCGGTCACGTCCAGGCTGCCGCCGGTCTTCAAGGCCACGTGCAGCGCTCGCACCGTGGCCACGTTGGCCACCAACTGGGCGTCGATCGGGCCCACCCGAAAGGGCGTCCCTTGAAATTGCACGTCGGTTCCGGCCGGAACGTGAACGTCGGCGCTGATGGCGTCCAGGGGGCCGCGCGCCTTGACGTCCGCCGACACCCGGCCGACGACATCGGACCGCCCGGTGACTTGCGCCAGATCCACGTCACGCGCCGCCAGCTGCGCGTCGATCACCGGCGTGCGCAGCGGATGGCGGGTGTTCTTCTTGAAGAGCTCGATCTGCCCACTGGCCGCCAGCGTTCCCCCGAACAGACCGCCGGACAGCGACTCCAGCCGCCCTCTGCCGTCGCGCAGGCCAAAACGCGCCTTCAGTTCGGGCACGGTTCGCGCGCCGCGGCCCACGCCGTGAACGACGGCGTCGCCCGTCACCGCCGGTTGATCCAGCGTGCCCGACGCCGCCGCCGACAGACGCGCGTCCTTCGCCCAGCGGGGCAGGCCCAGGCTCTCCAGCACGCGCCCGAGATCGAACGCCACCACGTCGAGGCCCAGCTGCACGAGCTTTCGTTCCAGCTCCAGCGAGCCCTTCGCGGTGGCGGTGGCACCCGGGATCTCGACGGTGAGGCCGCTGGTGCGCGCCTCCTCCGGCGACACGCGCGCGTTGCCGTGGATGCGCACCGTTCGCGGCAAGCCGGCGGCGCGCGTGCGTGCCAGCGTCAGGTCCAGCGCGCTGACGGTGACCGCCTTGCGCGCCAGATCGCCACGCGCCACCACCTTGCCGTTGATGGCGCCGCCACCCATCGCCCGCAAGGCGGCCGGCAGATAGCTTTCGGTGCGAAAGTCGTGCAGGACGAGGTCCGCGTCCAGCTTCAGCGTGTCCGTGGCCAGGCGCGCGTTCAGCGCCAGGCGTCCACCGTCGGGCGCGCGCAGGCCGAAATTGCTGACCGCCACCCGGTCGGCGCCAGCGTCGAAGCTGAGGTCCAATCCCGTATCCAGCGCCCGGTACTGCGCGCCGTCTTGATCGAACGTCACGTCCAGGCCGCCCACCTTGGCCGCCACCTTCAGCCTGGCGAAGGTGTCCTTCAGATCGAGGCCGATGTGGCTGGCTGCGCCTTCGCCACCGACGGTCAAGCCCTCGATGCCCTTGCCCGCCGCAACCGCGGTCAGCGCGTCGCCGGGCAGCGTGAAATCGGCGCGCAAGGCGATCCCGGGGATCGAAGTCTCACCGTAAATCCCGGTGAAATAGCCCTTGCCCGTCAAGGTCGAGCGTCCGGTGTTCGCCGCCGCCAGATCCAGAAAGATGTCGTCGGGTCGATCTTGCGTGGTGGCCACCCGGTTGATCGTCACCTTGTCGAAGGGCAGCTGGTTGTCCTCCAGGATGCGTAGCCAGCCGCCGCCTTCGGCCACCACCGGCGCGGCGTCGAAGCCGAAGATCGGGTGCGCGGGATCGACCGTCGATTGCATCAGCGAGGCGGTGGCGCGCGCGTGGCGCAATTCCAGACCCCAGGACCCGGGAAAATCGAAGAGGGCGTTCAGATCGTCCAGCTGCGCGCCGACGATCTGGAAAAAACTGCCGGGCGCGGGCGGTGTATTGGCCGGTGGCGCCGGCGGCGGCGTCTGCGGGGCCAGCGCGGCCAGAAACCCGATCAGCGGTTCGTTCTTCATCTCGGCGAAGCGCCAGGTGGCCTTGGGCACGCGCAGGTCGTGGATGGAAAAGCTGCCGCCGATCAGCGTGCGCAGCTTGACCCGCGCCGTCAGGTGCGGGACGTCCAGGACCACCGTGCCTTCGGGATCGATGATGCGCAGGCCGTCGAGGGAGATCGGGCTGGGCGCGTCGGTGGCCAGATCGGCCAGCGCGCGCAGGCTCCAGCCGATGCCGCCGATCTCCAGCTTGCCGCGGTTGTGCGGCAGCGCGCCTTGCACCAGGCTGCCCAGCCGCGGACCCTGCAGGATGACCGACGCTGCCAGCACCGCGACCGCCAGCAAGCCCAGCAAGCCGCCGCACGCGTATAAACTGATCTTGGCGAGGCGAGAGCGGGGCACGGCGGAGCATTACTTTGCCACAGCGGCGCGCGCCTGACCCACGCCGAGCCGGGCGCGTGGTGGGCGCCGGGTCACTGTTGTAGGGTACGCCTCGCATGAGCGCGTCCTCGCCCGGCATCAGCGGCAAGCCCAGCCTTTACATCCTGGACGCGCTGAATTTTCTTTTTCGGGCGTTTCACGCCCTGCCGCCGCTGACCACCCGCAAGGGCGTTCCCACCGGCGCGGTGTACGGCCTTTGCCAGATGCTGCTGAAGATCGATCGCGACAACCGCCCCACGCACTGGTGCGTGGTGTTCGATGCGCCCGGCGAAAACTTCCGCCACCAGATCTTCACCGAATACAAAGCCCACCGTCCCCCCATGCCGCCCGAGCTGGCCGTGCAGGTCGATCTCCTTCACACCGTGATCGCGGCCTTCGGTATCTCCCGGTTGTCGGTGCCGGGGTTCGAAGCCGACGACGTCATCGCCACCGTCACCGGCAAGGCGGTGGCGGCGGGGATGGAGGTGGTGATCTGCTCGTCGGACAAGGACCTGATGCAGCTGTGCTCGCCGTCGGTGTGGTTGTTGGACACGATGAAGAACCGCCGGCTGGGGCCGCCCGAGGTGCAGGAAAAATTTGGCGTGCCCCCCGACAAGGTCGGCGACGTGCTGGCCCTGATGGGCGACAGCATCGACAACGTTCCGGGCGTCGACGGCATCGGCCCGAAGACGGCGTCCGAGCTGATCAACAAGTTCGGGTCGCTGACCGAGCTGCTGGCGCGAGTGGGCGAAGTGAAAGGCAAGCGGGGCGAGACGCTGGCGGCGGCGCGCGAGGCGGTGCTGACCTCGCGCGAGCTGGTCCGCCTGCGCGAGGACGTGGCGCTGCCAAAGACGTTGACCGAGCTTCACCGCGTGGAGCCCGACAAAGAACAACTGCGCGCGCTGTTCACCGAGCTGGAGTTCACCCGCTTGCTGGATTCGCTGAACACCGGCGGCGCGCAGACCCAGACGTTGATCTTCAGCGCCCGGCCGCCGGCGCAGGCTTCGTCGGCGGCGGTCGCGGCGACGACCGACCCAGAAACGCCAGCGGCGACGTCACCCGTCGCACCGCTCGTCCAGCCGCCGGCGGTTCCGGCGATTCCCGCCCAGCCGGCGCGACTGATTCTCGATCGCTCGTCGCTGGGCGAACTGGCGGCGCAGCTTGTCGCCGCCGGCGGGGTGGGCCTGGCGGCGCTGTATGACGGGCCGTCGCCGGTGAACGCCGATCTGGTGGGCCTGGCGCTGGCGTTGCCCGACGGAACCCGCGCCTACCTGCCGCTTTGCCATCGCTATCTGGGTGCGCCGACCATGTTGCCCGAAGCGGACGCTCTGGCCGTCCTGGCCGCCGCGCTGGCGGATCCGTCCCTGAAGAAACACGGCCACGACATCAAGACCGTCGAGGTGCTCCTGCACCGGCGCGGCCTGGTGCTGGGAGGCCAGTCGTCCGACGCGATGATCGCCGCCTACCTGCTGGATTCGTCGCGTACACGTTATGACCTCGACGTCATTGCCACCGGCGAAGGGATCACCGACGTGACCGCGCGGCCGACGTGGATGGGCACCGGCCGCAACGCCCGCCAGGGCAGCGACGTGCCCATCGAGGAAGCCGCGCGCCAGCTGGGCGCGGAAGCCGCCGCCGCGTTGGCCCTGGCCGCGCCGCAAAGCCGCCAGCTCGCCGCCACTGGCCTGGGCGAGCTTTACACCACGATGGATCTGCCGCTGTCGCACGCCCTGGCCACCATCGAATGCCGGGGCATTCGTCTGGACGTCGAGTATCTGCGCGGTCTCGGCAACGAAGTCAGCGGATCGTTGCTGGCGCTGGAAAAAGAGATTCACGCCGCCGCCGGCGCGCCCTTCAATATCAACTCGAACAAACAGCTCGGGGACGTGCTGTTCGGGCGCCTGGGCCTGCCGGTGGTGCGCAAAACAAAGACCGGCGCCTCCACCGACGCTGACACGCTGGAGGAGCTGGCCGCCCTGCACCCGGTGCCGGCGAAGATCGTCGAGTATCGGATGCTGGCCAAGCTGAAGGGCACGTACATCGACGCGCTGCCGGCGCTGGTCAATTCGTCGACCGGGCGGCTGCACACCTCGTTCAACCAGACCGTGGCCGCCACCGGCCGGCTGTCGTCGAGCGATCCCAATTTACAAAACATTCCCATCCGCTCGGAGGTGGGCCGGCGTATCCGGCGCGCCTTCGTGGCCAAACCCGGGCACGTGCTGGTGTCGGCGGACTATTCACAGATCGAGCTGCGCATCCTGGCCCATTACTCCGAAGACCCGGCGTTCCTGGACGCCTTTCGGTCTGGCCAGGACATCCACCTGCGCACGGCCGCCGAGGTCTTCCAGATCCCGCCGACGTCAGTCACCCCTGAACACCGGCGCATCGCCAAGGCCATCAACTTTGGGTTGGTGTTCGGGCAAAGCGACTTCGGCCTGGCACAGGTGCTCCGCATTCCGCGCGCCCAGGCCCGGACCTATATCGACAGCTATTTTCAGCGCTATGCCGGCGTGCGGGCGTACATGGAACGGGCCATCGCCGACGCGCGCGCCTCCGGCGAGTCGGGGACGCTGCTCGGCCGCCGCCGCCCGCTGCCGGAGATCCGCGCCGCCCGCCAGCAGGATCGCGCCTACGCCGAGCGCATCGCCCGCAACACGCCGATCCAGGGTTCCGCCGCCGATCTTTTGAAGATGGCGATGATCAAAGTCGAGCACGCCGCCGCGATCCCGGGATCGCCGGCGGCGGACGCCGGCCTTCTGCTGACCGTCCACGACGAGCTGGTCTTCGAGGTTCCCGACGGGCGGCTGGATTCCTTCAAGGATTGGATCAAGAGCGTCATGGAGACCATCTACCCCCTGAAAGTTCCGCTGGTCGTCGACGTTGGCGCCGGTCCCACCTGGGCCGACGCGCACGGTGGCTGAACGAGACAAAAGTTCATGGCCCGCAGTCTTTTGTGAGTATGATGATGTGTCTTCATGCGCCGCCGCGTTTCCCTCCTGACGCTGTGCTCGGCCCTCGGGGCGCTGTCGCTGGGCGCTGGCTGCCGCCGGGTGGCGGATCGCCCGCTGGCGGCATCGGCGGCCGGCGTGGCGGCGAAGGAAAACGGCGTCGGCGTGATCACGGGCGGCGCCCGGACCGGCGACGACAATGGCTCCCCCGATTCAAAACCAGCCAAGGATCCCGACCCGCGCCCGCTGCACCGTTGTTTTCCCGATCGGCCTTCGTGGCTTGATGCCCCGGTCGGCGACCTTTTGGACCGCGCTGGCGAGTTGTTCGACGCCTCCGACTTCGACGGCGCGCTGGCTTGCGCCGAGGAGGCCGCCCGTCAGGCCCCGCGCTCGGTCGAGGCGCACCACAACCGCGCGGTCGCGCTGATGCACCTCGACCGCCTGGACGACGCCCGCGACGCCATGGCGCTGGCGCTGGCGCTGAACCCGATGGATCCGGAAACGCTGGAAGCGGCCGCCGATCTGAACATCAACCAGTTGCCGCCGTCGGCAGATCGTTCGGCCATTGGCCTCGAATACGCCCGCCGCGGCAGCCGGCACGTCGGCCACAACGACGCCGAACGCGCGGCGCGCCTGGCGTTGCTGGAAGGGCAGGCGCTGATCGATCTCGGGCGGGCGTCGGAAGCCTTGCGGCGCATCGACGCCGCGCTGGCCGCCACGCCCAAGCTGGCGCCGGCGCAGTACGAACGCGGCGTGGCCTTGTTCGAGCTTTGTCGCTTTCCCGAAGCGCAGCGCATGTTCGAGAAGGTGCTGGACTCCACGCCCGAGCACAGCCACGCGCTTTACCATCTGGGCCTCATCGCCGAACGCCTGGGAAACGACGCCGCAGCGAACCGACGCCTCAACGAAGCGCATGCGCAAGATCCGAAAGCGTTCCCTCTGCCGCCCGATGTCTCGCCCGCCGACTTTGCCGATCGCGTGCGCAGGGCGGTGGCGGCGCTGCCCGCCGACGTGCAGGCCGACCTGGCGCAGATACAGGTTCAGGCCGCCGAGATCCCGCTGATGGAGGATCTGGTCGCCGAGCGGCCGCCGCTGTCACCGACGATCCTGGGCCTGTTCCGCGGCCTACCGCTCGGCTGGTCCGAGGAAGAACCGCGCTCGGCGCAAGCCGTGCGGGCCGGCAAGAGCCGCCGTGCGCCGGTGTCCGGCGGTCAGGACGAACCGGTGGATCACGACGGCGCCAACTGTGCCGTGCCCGAAAGGGCCGTGGTCCTGTACCGCCGCAACCTGCTGCGCACCGTGCGCGACGCGGCCGAACTGGATCAAGCAATCACCCGCACGCTGCTGCACGAAGCAGGGCACCTGCGCGGGGAGGATGACGGCTCTTTACGCGATCGGGGACTGGAATGACCGCCGCTGTTTCGACCAAGCGATCGTTATCTGTTTTTGCCGTGCTGGCCGTGCCGCTGATTCTGAGCGCGCTGGCGGGCCGGGCCAACGGCGCCCCCGACGACGAAGCCGATGCGGAAGCGCGGCGCCGATTTCGCCGCGGCACCAAGCTGTTCGACGACGGCAAGTTCCGCGAAGCCGCGCACGAGTTCGAAGCGGGCTACGCCGTTTTACCCCGCACCGGATTCCTGATGAACATCGGCCACAGCTATCGCCGCGCCGGTGATCTGAAGAAGGCCAAACGCTATTACGAGATGTTCCTGCAGCAGGAGACCGAATCGCCGCGCCAGCGCGCCGAGGCCGGTGAGTACATCAAGATCGTCGACGAGGGGTTGGCTGAACAATCCACCGACGAAACGCCCGAACTGAATTCCGCCCAGGTTCACCAACCGCTGGCCCCCAAACCACCCGATCCCAGTGGTCCGCTGGCGGTCTCGAACGAGGATCTCGAAAAGATGTGCCGCGCGCGCCCCGAAAAACCCCCGGTCGTCCCCTGGGTGATCGCCGGCGTCGCCGCCATCGTTGCCGCCGGCCTCGGAGCCGCATTAATCATTACGAACCGCTGATCGCAGATCCAGATCGGCGTTCGTCGATACGCGGCTGACAAGCCGCCCCCAGCGGGTCGGATCGTCAGCCGTCGTTGGAGCGAGCCGACCCGCTCGACGTTACTTCTTCTTTTTGCCCGTGCCGCCTTCGGCGTCGATGCGAGCACCGCCGACTTTTTCGGCGGCCTTGCCTTCCAGCTTGATGTCCTGCGCTTCGGGCGGAAGGATCGAGTTGCCCTCGGTGATGACCTTGCCGGTGCCGTCCTGAAGCTTCTTGTGGATGATGAGTCCGTCCGATGCCGCGAACCCGGCCATCGAGTTGATGGCGAACGTTCCGGTGACGACGTAGGGGTCACCGGCCTTGGCCACCAGTGGCTTCGGTTTACCGGTCTTCCAATCCTTCACCGGGTAATCCGCCACCAACAAGCCGTGGTCCAGCTTGGTGGTCGGCGTGTCGCCGAGGAAGAAATGCGGCTGATCACAGGGGCGGCAACCGTTCTTCAGCTGCTCGGCGGCGGCTTGCGCGGCGGCCTTCGGCGGGGCGCCGGTCTTGGCCTCTTTGCGCTTTTCCTTCTTCGATTTCGCCGCCAGTTCGTCGTTGCACTTGCGCAGCTCTGCCGGGCATTCATAGACCTGCAGCATGTACGCCTTTACCTGAACGTCCTTGTCCAGGTACTTGCTCATGTGCTTGCGCAGGCCGAAGATCGACAGTTCGCCGCTGGGATATTGCTCGGGCGCGGTCTGCACGTTGAAATTAGGCGGGGGAGGCAGATCGACCTTCACCGGCGGCAGCTCTGTCCCCTGGCCCAAAGCCACGCCCGAGCTGAGAGGTCCGAGCAGCGCCAATGCCAGGGGCACCGTCAAGTGATATACGAACGGAAGTCGCATCATGAAACCTCTCCTGCCAAAAGTGTGGGAACGTCCTGAATAACACGGGCATTTTGGACCGGCAAGCGTGGCGGTGGGCGACGCGCACCGCACGCGCCCGTCGAGGCGCGCTGACTCTGCTGGCCACGTTGACCGTCGCCGGGGGAGCCTGTCGTTCAAACCCGCGACGCCCGGCGAAGAATACGGACGGCCAGACGGCAAAATCAGCGGCCGGCCCGGGAAAAACCTTCGCCGCCAAACCGCCTCTGCAAGCCGCTTCATTGCCGTCGCCCGAGTCGGTGCCGCTGCCGCCCGCCGGGCACGCGGGCGGCACGCTGCGTGTTCACCTGGACGCCGAGCCTTCGCACCTGCACCCGCTGAACGATCCTGACCCAGCGGCGCTGCTGGTGGTCAGCGGCCTCGTCTACCAGACGCTGATTCGTTGCGAGGGCGGGGCGTACCGGCCGGGTCTGGCGGAAAGTTGGGAGACGTCCAGCGACGGACTGCGCATCACGCTTCACCTGCGCAGTGGCGTACGCTGGCACGATCGCCACGGCTTCGGCGTGCTGGACGTGCAGGCCTCGTTGGAACCATTCCTGCGCAACGGCTCGACGATGCCGCTGCTGCGCGCCGACCTGGGCGACATCGCCACCGTCGAGATCGCCGCCGAGCGCATCGTCCGGCTGAACCTGAAGCGTCCCTCGGATCTGGCGCTGCGCGCGCTGTGCGACCTGCCGATCCTGCCTAGCCACCTGATTCGCGACGTCCGTCCCGACGCTGCGCCCATCGCCCGCCAGCCGATCGGCACGGGCCCATATCGGTTTGTCGCCTGGGAGCGCGGAAAGCGAATCCGCCTGGCGCGCGCGGCCGACACCTGGGACACGCCCGGTGCGCCCGACGAGATCGTCTTCGAGATCGACTCCGACGCTGTCCGCGCCTTGAACCGCACGCGGCGGGGCGACCTGGACATTCTGCCGCGCGTGCTGGACGTTCACTATCCCGATCAGGTCGACCCGTCGACGTTGCACGACGCCACCAAGTTGTACAAGGCGACGCCCGATCGCTATTCGTTCCTGGTGGCCAATCACCGGCATTTTCCTCTTGGCGACGCCCGGTTTCGGCGCGGTCTGGCCATGCTCTGGGATCGCCAGCGGTTCGCTCAAGAGCTGCACCGCGATCTGGCGCGGCCCATCGGCGGCCCGACGTTCGGCGCGGCGATCGGGGCGCCAGCGCCGATGCCCTTCGATCGGGCGCGCGCGGTGGCGCTGCTGAACGAAGCCGGTTACCGCGACAGCGACGCCGACGGCGTCCGCGATCAGAATCAGCAGCCCATCCGGCTGACGCTGCTTCAGACCGCCGGCGCACGCGCCCTGGCCCTGGAGGCGCGCGCCTTCGCCCTGGAGGCGCGCAAGGCCGGCATTTTGATCGACGTGGTGACAGTTGACGGGCCAACCATCCTGGCGCGGCTGAAACGGGGCGAGTTCGATCTGGCGCCGATGGTGTGGGACGGACGCGACGACGAAGATCCGGCGCCGCTGTTCGGCGCCGGCGGCGCCTTCAATTTCGGCGGCTATCGTTCGACAGCGCTGGACGGTCTGCTGGACGCTCTTCACCGCGCCGCCGGCCCGGAGGCGCGGCGGCCGGTGCTGACCCAGATCGCGGCGTTGCTGGCCGCGGATCAGCCGGTGATTTTTCTTTACCGTCACGATGTGCCGCTGCTGGTGTCCCAGCGCGTGCACGGTCTGGCCGCCGTCGGTGATCGCCTGGACTTCCGGCGCGTGTGGCTGGAGCCCTGACGTGACGGCTGGCCGAGCGCTGGCGGTCCTCGCAGCGCAGATGTTCGTCGTCGGAACCGGTTCCGTGGATGCGGCGGCGCCGGTTTGTTTTCCCGCCGCCCCGACGCCCGGGCCGGGCGTGGCAAATCCGTTTCGCCCGCCCGATCCCAAGGCGAGGGTTTTGAACGCCGACGCGAAAACACTTTATCGCCGCGGACAGTGGGACCAGGCGCGCAAGCTTTATGGTGACGCGCTGGCCGCCGACCCCGCTTTTTTGGCGCCGCGCTTGAACATCGCGTGCTCGTTCGTGCGGCAGGAGCGTTTCGCCGAAGCGGCGGCGGAAGCGGCGCGTCTGCTGGACGCTGCCTACGTGCCCTGGGCGCGCGAGATCAGCGAGGCGGCGGACATGGGCGCCTTGAAGGTGCGGCCGGAGATGGCCATCGTGCGCGCCGCGCTGGCCAAAAGCGCCCAACGATGGAGCGCGGGCCTTTCCGACGATCTCATCTTCGTCGCGCGCCTGCGGCCACCGCTGCGAATTCCTTCCACCGACGCGGGCGTTTTCGTGCTGGGACCGCATCAGGAGATCTTCGCCTGGTCGCCGTCCACCAACCGCTATCGCCAGTTGACCGCCGACGACGGCCGCGTGCTCGGAATGCTGGTGTCGCTCGATCGGCGGCACGTTCTTTATTTCACCGCGGAAAAATTGGTCCGTTCCGGCGCCCGCGACGACGCAGGCGCTCTGCGCGGGATGGCGCTGCGCCGAATGGATCTGACGACGATGGCCAGCGCGGAACCGCTCCGTGTCACCGGGGACGTTGCGCGGATCGAAGCGCAGGCAACGGCGGCCGGGGCGTTTTCGCTGCACATCACGGGCGATCGCAGCAGCGGAAATTTCATCGTTCGAGCCGACGGCGGCGCGCTGCTGGCGGGACCGCCGCTGCGCCCGAACGCGAGAGGGCGCCCTCAGTCGAGCGACACGTTGGTTCTCACCGCTGACGGTGTCGGCAGCACGAGCCAGGTGTCGCTGGCGGGCGTGTGTCCGCTGCGCGCGCGCGACGGGCGCCGCGCTGGTGCGCCGCCCAGCGTGCAGATCGAGATCAGTCCGCAGAAGATGATTACGTTGCCCGTGTCTGCCGGTGCGGGCGTCGGCGGCTTGCCACTGCGGTGAGAATTTTGGGCTGTTTTTTTGCCTCGGTGCGCAGGTAGGATAAGGTGTTCCAATGTCAGTAATGCTCAAGGCTCGACTTTTGTGGGTGCTGCCGGTGGCGGTGGTTGGTTCGTGGCTGGCGGTGCGTACGCTGGCCGCCTCGACGGTGACGGTGGCCATGGCGCCGCCACCGATTTTGATGGTCAGCGTGATGCCCTCCGCGGCGCCGCGGCTTGAGATCAAGGACGTCGCGCTGGCGCGTCGGATCAGCCGGCTGGCGGCGCTGGCCAGGCAGAAGTAATCGTGGCGCGCTATCTCATCACTGGCGGTGCCGGATTCATTGGCTCTTCGCTGGCGCGAGCGCTGCTGGCGCGCGGAGACCAGGTCCGCATCCTGGACAATTTCTCGTCGGGCAAGCGCGAGAACATCGCCGACTTTGCCGACAAGGTGGAGCTGATCGCCGGCGACATCCTGGACGAAGCGGCGCTGACGCGCGCGCTGGGCGCGGTCGAGGTGGTCTTTCACGAGGCGGCGATCCCGTCGGTGCCGAAGTCGATGGCCGAGCCGGTGGAGAATCACGAAGCCAACGCCACCGGCACACTGAAGGTGCTCGACCGCGCGAAAAAGGCGGGTGTTCGCCGGGTGGTCTACGCGGCCTCGTCGGCGGCGTACGGCGACGAGCCGACGCAGCCAAAGGTCGAAACCATGCCGCCCATGCCCATCTCGCCGTACGGCGCTTCGAAGCTGGCGGGTGAGCAATACTGTCACGTCTACGCCAAGGCCTACGGTCTCGAGACAGTGGCCTTGCGCTATTTCAACGTCTTTGGCCCGCGCCAGGATCCAGCGTCCGAGTACGCGGCGGTGATCCCGAAGTTCATCACCATGGCGCTGGGCGGTCAGACGCCGCGCATCTTCGGCGATGGCAGCCAATCGCGCGATTTCTGTTTCATCGACAACATCATCGAAGCCAACTTCAAGGCGGCCTCGGTCGACGCGGCTTTGGTCTCGGGTGGCGTCTTCAACGTGGCGTGCGGCGTGGCCACGGATTTGAATCAGGTGGTGGCGCAGATCGGCGACGTGCTGGGCAAGAAACTGGACGCACGTCACGAGGCCGAACGGGCCGGCGACATCAAACATTCGCTGGCCGACATCTCGGCGGCGCGCGGCCGGCTGGGGTACACCGCGGCGGTTTCATTCGCCGAAGGGCTGCGCCGCACCGTCGAGTGGTATAGAAGCAAGGCGTGATCGCCCACCGATTGAATCGCCGCCAACCCTTGCAGGACAACACCGCGTGCTGAGCATGACGGGCTTCGGTGGCGGCACCGCCGAGGTGGGGGGGCGCCGCTTCCACGTCGAGATTCGGTCGGTCAATCACCGCGGCCTGGATCTCAAGATCCGCACCCGCGAACCCGACGCCACCTGCGACGCCGAGATCGCCCGCGCCGTGCGCGCCGCCGTCGAACGCGGCGCCGTCACCGTGCACCTGCGCGACGACAACACACCCACCAACGAGGGCATCGATGCCGCTCGGGCCAAGACGACGTACCGAGAGCTGCAGCGCCTGCGCGATGATCTGAACATCACCGCCGCCATCAATCTGGAGACCATCGTGGCGTTCATGGGCGCCACGCGCAGCTCAAGCCTGGGCGGCGAAACCCTCTGGGAGGCGCTGCGCCCGGCGGTGACGGCGGCGCTGAAAGAATTGCGGCTGACCCGCCAGCGGGAAGGCCATTCCCTCGCCGAAGACATTCATGGTCGGATCAAAACCCTGGAAACGATTGCCGCCCGGCTGCAGTCAGAGTCGGCGGCGCTGCCTGAACGGTTCGCCCAGCGACTGACCGAACGGCTGGCCAACGTGCGCGGCCAGGCCGGCATCGACGAGGGACGGCTGGCCCAGGAGATCGCTCTTTTGGCCGAGCGCTTGGACGTCACTGAAGAGCTGGTCCGCCTGCGCACGCACCTTTCGCACCTCAGCGACATTTGCCGCGCGGACGGCGCCGTCGGTCGCAAGCTGGACTTCATCATTCAGGAAGTCGGCCGCGAGCTCAACACCGTAGGCTCGAAGGCCCAGGACGCCGGCGTGGCCGCCCTGGTCATCGACGGCAAGGTCGAGCTGGAGAAGCTGCGCGAGCAGGCGCAGAACATCGAATAGCCGGTGGGCAAGACCGTCCCCGGCGCGACGGCCGGCGCCGAATCAGGCAAAATAGGGACAATGACAGAGGCGGAGACAGGGCACAGGCGCGGCATTCTTTTGGTCATCTCATCACCGTCGGGCGCCGGCAAGACCACTCTGGCGCGGGCCGTGGCCCAGTCGGAACGGCTGGAGTTCTCGGTCTCGTATACCACCCGGGCGCCACGGCCGGGCGAGCGTGACGGCGTCGATTACAAATTTGTTACGGACGACGAGTTCACCGAGATGATCGGCCGCAAGGAGTTCGCCGAGTGGGCCATGGTCCACGGCAAAAGATACGGCACCGCGGTCCACACCGTGAACCGGGCCCTCGACGACGGCAAAGACTATCTCTTCGACATCGACTATCAGGGCGGCGCCCAGATTCGCCAGCAGTGGCCGGAAGAGAGCGTGTTGGTGTTCATCCTGCCGCCGTCCATGGCCGAGCTTGAACGCCGCCTGCGCCGCCGGGCCACCGATTCGCACGAGGCCATCGAACGCCGCCTGGCCATGGCCAAGCGCGAGCTGGAGCACTACGGCGAATACGATTACCTGGTGGTCAACGACAACCTTGAAACCGCGCTGAAGGAGTTGTCATCGATATATGTTGCGGCTCGCTGCGCCCGTTCGCGCAGCGCACACCTGGGCCAGGCGTTGCTTAGCGAGGCGCGCCTGGCCGAGGAAACGGAAACGGAAGGACTGCCGCCTCCCACGCAATGACGAACGTTCAAGAAATCTGCACCTCGGTCTCTGGCTATGATCCGGCCGCCGACCTGGGCCTGATCCAGCGCTGCTTCGAGTTCGCCGCCGAGCGCCACGCCGGCCAGAAACGCCGCTCCGGGGATCCGTACGTCGTGCACCCGGTGGGCGTGGCCCGGATCATTTCGGATCTGCGCCTGGACGTGCCGTCGATCTGCGCCGGCCTTTTGCACGACTGCGTGGAAGACACCAGCGCGACGGCGGAAGACATCGGCCACCTGTTCGGCACCGAGATCCAGTTCCTGGTCGAGGGCGTGACCAAGCTGGGCCAGATCCCCTGGACCACGCGCGAAGAGCGGCAGGCGGAGAACTTCCGCAAGATGTTACTGGCCATGGCGCGCGACATCCGCGTCATCCTGATCAAGCTGGCCGATCGCGTGGACAACATGCGCACGCTGCAGTTCATGCCGCGGGACAAGCAAGAGCGCATCGCCCGCGAGACGCGCGAGATCTACGCGCCGCTGGCCAACCGCCTGGGTATCCAGTGGATGAAGCTGGAGCTGGAAGATCTTTGTTTCGCCTACCTCGAGACCGAGGACCACAAGCAGCTGGTCGGGCGCATGGCCGATACGGCGACGGCCCGCCAGATGTACATCGATGACGTTTGCACCAAGCTGCGCGGGACGCTGGCCGAAGCGGAGATCAACGCCCAGGTATCGGGCCGAGCCAAGCACCTGTGGTCGATCTATCAAAAAATGAAAAAGACCGGGCGCGACCTGGAGCAGATCTATGACGTCGTCGCCTTCCGCGTGATCACCGAATCGGTGCGCGACTGTTACGCCGTGCTGGGCGAGGTGCACTCAAGCTGGACGCCGATCCCTGGCCGCTTCAAAGACTTCATCGCGCTGCCCAAGCCGAACCTTTACCAGTCGCTGCACACCACGGTGATCGGCCCGCGTTCGGAACGAATGGAGGTGCAGATCCGCACCCAGGAGATGCACCGCATCGCCGAGCAGGGCATCGCCGCCCACTGGAAATACAAAGAGCGCAAGCCGCTGGGCGACGACGACAACAAGTCCTTCGCCTGGCTGCGCCAGCTGATGGAGTGGCAGCGCGATCTGAAAGATCCGACCGAGTTCATCGAGAGCGTGAAGATCGATCTCTTTCAAGACGAGGTCTTCGTCTTCACACCCAAGGGCGACGTCAAAGCGCTGCCCAAAGGGTCGACGCCCATCGATCTGGCGTACGCCATTCACTCGAAGGTGGGCGAGCGCTGCTCGGGGGCGCGGGTGAACGGCCTCATCGTGCCGCTGCGCTATGCGCTGAAGAACGGCGACACCGTCGAGATCCTCACCTCGACCAACCAAAAGCCGTCGAAGGACTGGCTGAAGTTCGTGGTCACCAGTCGGGCCAAAACGAAGATTCGTTACTTCATCCGCATGGAGCAGCGCGATCGCAGCCGGGTGATGGGCCGCGATCTTTTGACCCGCGAGCTGCGCAAGCTGGATTCGTCGCTGGCCGCCGTCGAGCGCGAAGGATTGATCGACGCCGCCGCCGAGCGCCTGCGCATCGGCACCGCCGAAGATCTGCTGGTCGCCGTCGGTTACGGCAAGCTGACCGTCGAGCAAGCGGCGCACGCCATCCTGCCCGACCGCAAACCCAACGCCGACGAAGAGGGCACGCCCACGCCCGAGTTGGCGCCGCAGGCCATCCGCCGACCGATCACCGCGAAAAGGTCCATCGGCGGCATCAAGGTGCAAGGCGAGGCGGACATCCTGGTCAAATTCGCCAAGTGCTGCAGCCCCGTCCCTGGCGATTCTATCATCGGCTTCATCAGCCGCGGTCAGGGCGTGGCCATTCACACCCGCGATTGCAGCAAGGCCCTGGACCTGGATCCTGTGCGCCGGGTCGACGTCTCGTGGGACGACGATTCCAAGACGTTGCGTCCGGTGGCCATCCAGGTGACCTGCGAGGATCGACCGGGCTTGCTGGCGTCGATCTCGAAGTCGTTCACCGAGCACGGGGTGAACATTTCCCAGGCAAAGTGCCGCACCACCGATGACGGCCGCGGCGTGAACACCTTCCAGGTTACGGTCGGTCATCTCGACCAGCTGAAAACCGTTTTACGCAGCATCCAGGGAATCCCCGGGGTGGTGACGGCCACGCGGGTTTGACGTGGCCGCGCAGCCCTGCTAAAAAACGGCCCGCCATGGCCTCTAACACGCGTAAGACTTGGAAACGGCGTAGCCGCATGCACTCGAACCTGGGAAAAAAGCGCAAGGCGATCGACAGCAAGCGCTCGACCTTGCCCGCGGCGAAGCTTTTCGCCGGTTTGGGCGAACCTGGTAAGCCGGTTTGAAGATTTGGGACCGACCGGTCCCTTCGCTCCCAATTTCCAGCCCGGTCCCCCCGGACGTCAATCTATGCGGGCAAATTTGGCTAACATCGACTAACATCGCGCAACGACACGCAAGTCGTCACACAGCTGTTTCAGTCATGACTGGCCAGGAGCTGGATGAAAGTCTGCCCGAACTGCCAAACCAAGTATCCTGACGACGGAAATTTTTGCCCGCAGGAGTCCTGCGCTACCGCCGATGGGCCGCGCCGATTGGTTGCCGCCCCCGAAGAAGCACCGCCGGAGCGATACCAAAGGCAAACCCGCATCGGTGGCACCCGCGGCGGCGAGGTTTGGAAGGCGACGGATACCCAAACGGGCGGCGAGGTGGCGTACAAGCTGGTGGCCGCCGGCGTCCTGCCCACGCCGACGTCAGTCGAGCGCGCCCTGCGCGAGCTTAAGCAACTGACCCGGGCCCAAAACCCCCACATCGCCCGCGTGCTCGACTTCGGCAAGAGTGCCGACGGTCGCGTGTTCGTGGTCAGCGAGCTGTTGGCCGCCACGCCCCTGGATCAGGTGGTCCGGCAGGGAGGGCCGCTGCCCCTCGAGCGGGCCAAGAAGATCAGCGCCCAGATCGGCGAGGCGCTGCTGGAAGGCCAGAAGGTCGGCGTCATCCATCACGATCTGGCGGCCAAGAACATCCTGGTCGCGGCCAACGACGACGTCAGGGTGATCAACTTTCCGACGCCCCGTCCGCTGTCCGAGACGGTCTTCGGCGTGGCCGACTACGTGTCGCCCGAGCAAGCGGAAGGCAAGCTGGTCGATCAGCGTTCGAACACGTACAACCTGGGTGCCATCCTGATGTTGATGCTCACCGGCGAGCCGCCCTTCACCGGCCCCGACGAGCAAGCGGTGTTACACAGTGTTCTGCACGACGAGTTGGTGCCGCCCAGTCGCCGCAACCCGGGTCTGTCAGCGGATGTCGACCGCCTGGTAGGGAAGGCGCTGGAACGAAACTCCAGTCGCCGGCCGCTGACCTTGCGCCAGTTTCTCAACGACGTGGCCGGTCTCTCTCCGCCGCCGCCAGGAGCCACGCCCGGATCAACCGGTGGCGTGACCGTAGGGACGGGCCAGGGCGGGAACAACTTTGCCCGGACGATGATGTTTGCCGGCGGCGCGCCTGAGATTCAAAAGCTGGTGGCAGAAGCCGCCGCCGCACGCGCCGAGGCGCACGCTTCCAATGGCGCCAGTGCGCACGCGGCGCCCGTCGCCGCCGGTGGGGCCAACGCCGCCGAGTCCGGACCGGCGGAAGCCGCGGCAGCGCCAGCCGCCGCACCGGCAGCAGCGGCGGCTTCGGTTGGAAGTCCCGCCGCTGCTCCCGAGACCCCGTCGACCGGACGACGCGCTCACGGCGCGGCGATCGCCGCCACCATGGTGGCCATGCCAGCAGCGACCCCGCCCCCGGTGGCCAAAGGCACCACCCCGGCCGTGGGCGTCGAAAAGGCTGCCGCCGGCAAGGGCGGCTCGCCCGGCAACCCAAACTTTCGCGAGACATTGTGGTTCAAGAAGGGCGACGTCGATCAGATGGTCGCCGACGCCAAGGCCAAGGTCGTTGCCGCGCAGAAAGGCCGCTCCGCCACACCCGCGCCAGGAGAAGCCGAAGTTCCCGTCGAGGATGCCCGGCCCCTGGAAGATCGCTATGTCGACGACGGCTCGCTGACCGTCGAGGATCGCAAGAAGTTCTCCCTGCGCAGCGGGGCGACCTCGACCGCGCTGCCGACGGTGGCGTCGGCGGTTCCCGGCTCGCGCATGAGCGACAATGAAATGCTGGACGAGATCGGCGGCGGCAAACGCACCACGATCATCGTCGGCGCGGCGGCGGCAGTGGTCGCGCTGATCGTCGTGCTGATCGTCGCCATCAAAGGCAAAAGCGAGCGCCCCCCCGCCGCGCCGGCGCCCGCCGCGGCAGCTCCCGCCGAGCCGACGCCGCCGCCCAAACCGGCACCCGCCACGACTGCGCCGACGCCTCCGCCCGCTGCCGAGCCGGCAGCGCCCGTCGCCGAGCCGCCCAAGGAAGCCGCCCCCAGGCCACACGCCGCGGTCGCCAGCCACAAGAAAGCAGCGGCCAAGAAAAAAGCCGCCGCACCCGCCAAGAAAAAGCACTGAGCGGCGCGCCGGCGCCCGCGCGCGCCTAGACGAGGCTGACCAGAGGGAATCGGCGGTCGGTGCTTGTGCCGGACAAGGTTAAAGCGCTGTCTCGATCTGCCTCGGCAACCAGCCGAATCGCTTGAGAGATGTCCAGCTGGCCACGCGCCAATACGGCCAAGGCCTCGGGGATGAGATCCGGGTGGTAGCCACCTCCGACGAGGACCCGCGTGGCCACCAGACCATCGAAACCGACCAGTTGACCGGGCAGGCCGCGGCGAAAGGCCAGCGTCGCGCCCGGTGCGGCCAGATGTAAAGCCATCGTGGCCCACGCTGGTTCAGCACTGAAGACGAAGATGCGGCGCTCGGGACGCCCGGGGCCGGCGCCGCTGGCTGCCTCGGCGGCGGCGATGGTGGCTTGCCAGCCGCCCGGAGTCTCCGTCGCCGGCAGCGTGACGATCGGCTCGCCGACGGCGGCCGACGCAGCGGATTCGCTGCGCTCGCTGGAACCGACCACGCCGACGGTGAAGGTGCGGCAGCTGCGCCGGGCGCTGAAAGCGGCGCCCAGCGACACCCACGGCTCGTCGCCGATCCAGATGGCGGTGTCGCCCGGACCAAGACCGCTGCGGGCGGTGGCGTCCAGGATCTCCGCCACCAAGCCCGCTCCAGCCACCACCTCCGAGCGCAGTTCCCCCCAGGCAGGTTCGCCAAGTTCGGTGATAAAACGATCCGGAACATCGACGGCGGTGTGCTGGTCGAGGGAGATCGGCGTTCGCTGGTTCGGGCAGGCCGCCGTCAGGGCGCGGCGGCAATAGGGACACTCGCCGCACGGCAAAGGTGAGGGGACGAACACCCGTCGTGGGCCGGGGCCGCCGTCGACAACTGCCACCGCATCGCCGGCGCGTACCGCGGACACGCCGACCAGCAGGTGAGTGGCGGTGACGCGCAAAAGCGGACCGCCGCCCTTGCCATCGTCAAGGCGCATCGACGATCTTGAAGCGCAACGTGTGCGGCTGCCCGGCGCGCGTGAAATCGATAACCAGCGCCGAGGATGTGCGCAGCCCGTCCCACACGTCGCTGGCTTCTTCGGGGCGCTCGACCGGGCGGCCATTGACCCGCGTGATGACATCACCGGCGCGCAGATCGAGATCGGCATAGCAGGCGTCCTCGGCCGGCAAGGTGCGGATGATCCAGCCGCGGAAGCGGCCGTGGTCCAGTTTCGGATCAACGTCGACGTTCTGTAGCCAGTGGCCAAGACCGCCATCCAGCGTTCGCACCACGGCTGCCCGCCGCAGGCCGTCGGTTCCCCGGCGCGCTTCGCAGCTGGCCACCGACGCCCGCGGCAATGTCGCCGGTTCCGTTGGTTCAGTTTGATGCGCGATCGAGGACGCTGTGTCGGCCGCCGCAAGCGCGGGCGGGGTGGCTGCTGCAGAGGCCGGCGCCGGCGCGGGATTCTCCGCGCAGCCGCTCAGCGCGGCGCTGGCCAGCGTGGCAAACACGATTAGTCCTGCTGCGCGGCCTTGTTTTTCCAATTGCCTTACGCCTCCAGTTTTTGTCACGGCGGTCTTGCGGTCGCGTCCAGCAAGGCGTCGACGGCCGCTACCGCCGAAGCCGTCACGTCGTCAATCGCGCGCGCGGCGTCCAACACCACCACGCCCACCGGATCGGCGGCGGCCAGCCGGCGGTAATTGGCCGCCACCCGTTCTTGCAACGGGTCAGCGTCGTAACGTTCGATCGGGCGTCCGGCGGCGCGTCGGCGGTCAGCGGCGATGGCGACCGGCACGTCCAGCAGCAATGTGAGATCAGGACGCCGCACCTGCCGAGCCAGGCTGGCCACCCAGTCGCGCTCCGCTTCTTCAGCCTGATAGGCCAGGGATGACAGCAGGTAGCGATCAGAAACGACGTCAGTACTGGCGGCCAGCGCCGGCTGGATCTCTCGCGCCAGGTGATCGCGGCGATCGGCGGCGAACAGCAGGGCCATGGCCCGTCCGTCGACAGGGGCGCCGTCGGGGCCACGGTGCTGGCCGGTCAAGAGCTGGCGCAGCAGCAGGCCCACGGGGCCGCCGCTGGGCTCGCGGGTGGCGACGGCTTTGCGGCCACGCGCCTGCAGATGGGCCACCAGGCGCGGCAACTGGGTGGTGGTGCCGGAGCCGTCGATACCCTCCAGCACCACGAAAATCGGCCACTGCGTTTGCCTGCTCTCCGTCAAGTATCACCCGTGACCGCGCTGGTCTATAACTTGGCCCTCCGATCTACACGGACTTGCCCTTGGCCTCCAGAGAAACGAAGAGGTGCCTGCTGTTCGCCGCGCTGAGCGTTGCCGTCTTGGCGGCGGCGGGCGGTTGCCGTCGCTCGCCCGGCAAGTCCGCCGCACCCAATGCGCCTCCGTCGACCACCGAAGCCGGCGATGTTCGCTGCGTGGAACGACCGGAAGGGTGCATCTGGTGTGAAGGCCGCACCACCGTGCCGGCGCTGGTGGACCCGGACGGCCCGCCAGCGTTGCTGTGCGATCCGAATGATCCGGGCAACTGCGTCGACTTCTGTTCGTCGCTGATGCCAGAGTGCGCCGCGCCCTGGCACAGCGGCGGCAGTTGCCTCTTGCCGTCGGAGGAAGAATTTCGTCGCGAGCTGTTCCGTCGCGACACCTCCGACCGTCCCGAGGTCCTGGTGCAGGGCCGAATCCTGGATGAAGCCGGAAAACCGGTCGAGGCGGCGCACATTCGCGTCTGGTGGCAGGGAACGCGGGTCATGGACGAGACGTCGGGCAAGGAAGGCGCCTTCCGTCTTCGTCTGCGCGCCGGACCGTGGACCTATTCGGTCAGCATTGCACGACCCGGGTTGGCCACCGACGTCGCCGAGCTGAAGTTGGACAAGGCCGGCACAGTGACGCGGGTGTTTCACCTTGAGCCGGAGAACCTGATTCGAGGCCGGGTGATCGACAACGCCGGCGCCCCGGTCGGCGGCGTCACCGTCGCCGCGCTTCGCAATCCGGAGGATCAGATCGAAACCAATGCCACCCAGACCGGGGAGGATGGGAACTTCGTGCTGGGCGGCCTCAAAGGCCGGCGTTACTTTTTGCGCGGCTCAAAATTCGGCTGGCTGCCGGTGACGCTGAAAGCGGCGACGCCGGCGCCGACCAACCCGACCCGGGTGACCATCAAGCTCACCCGCACCGGGGTGATTCGCGGCTCGGTGGTGGACAGCGACGGCGACGGTCAGCCGAATGCCACTGTGGTGGCGCTGCTATCGTCGGGCGGGATCGCCGGCTCGCCGATCATCTGGAGCGCCGACAGCCAGGGGACGTTCGCGCAGGATCGCTTTCAGACCGGGACGTACTACCTCTGGGCGCGCCACGGCGAAATGCTGGTCTATCCGCCGGAGAAGATCGAAATCACGGACGCTAACCTACGCGCGAACATTCGCCTCAAGCTGACCCATCGCGGCGCCCGGGTGCGCGGGGTGATAAAGCCGCAGCAGGGTGGACGGCTGCTCGACCCGGAGGCGCGCGCCGTGCTGCTGGGGCGTTCGCCCCTGGCGTTGCCGCGCAAGGCAGTGGGCGAGATCGATCGCGACGGGCATTTCGTGGTCACCGGGGTGCTGCCGGGCCGTTACGACCTGAGCCTGCGAGTGGGATCTCGCCTTCTGCCCATCGCCAGCGGGCCGCGCGAGGTGGAGGTTCCGATCGATCCGGGGGCCACCGTCGATCTGCCCGAGCCGGTGGTGGTGCGGTCGCCATCGGAAGAGTGAAACGCGGGCCAGAAAATCTGCGCGGGCGCCGGTCAGTGCAGGACGCGCATGCGGCTTAGGCAATCTTGCAGCACGTGATGGCTCTCGTTTTCAAACGAGGTGAAGCGCACCGCCATCCCCGAGACGGCCTTGCAGATGCCACCCTGGGTGAAGTTGATAAAATAGTGGTTCTTCACCTCGCCGGTCGCCACCACATCGCCGGAACCATCGGGCACCGGGAAGCAGACGCGCACGCTCGCTCCCAGCGGCAGTGGATCGCGCAGCTCGAGAAAGATCCCGCCCGCCGAGACATTGCGGGCGACGCAGTAAAGCTCGCCAAAAAGCAGCGATTCAACCCGCACCGAGAACATCTTGTCGAAGCGCAGGTGCGCGCGCTTTTCCGCATCTTCAGTGGATGCGATCAACATATCGTCGGTGGCTTCGACGATGGCGCCATCGCTGGACGCAGCAATGTCAGGCGAAGAAGAATCCGAAGGGCTGCTCATGAATGGCATCGTACAGTGTGCCGTAATGAAGTCAAAAATCCTACATGTAGGTCAGAATTAACTTGTCGATATGATTGCGAAGATAATTTTGCGACCTTGTGACCGCTGCCCGCAGTCGCTAGGCTGCCGACGCGTGACCCGGCGAGCTTGGTGGTGGACCGCGGTGGGCGCGTGGTGTCTGCTGGTTTTCGTTCTGTCGTCTGTGCCGGGCCGCGATCTGCCCGCGATGCCCGCCGAGAACTTCGACAAGTTGGTCCACGCGGCGGTCTATGGCGTGCTGGGTGCGCTGTGCTTGCTGGCCGTGCTGGCAACCTGGCGTCTGCGGGCGGCGGTGGCGGCAACGCTGGCCGTTGGACTGGCGACGATCTACGGCATCAGCGACGAGCTTCATCAGTTGCTGACGCCCGGCCGCAGCTGCGATATTCACGACGTCATGGCCGACCTGGTCGGCTCGGTCATCGGCGTCGCCGCCCTGTCGCTGCTGGTCATCGTTCGCGCGCGGAAGCGAATCGATCGCCCGCAAGCATAGATGAAAAACGGTGGCTGCCTTATGATGAACCGAAAGTCGAGCCTCGATGCTCCCCGACGAGAGAACCACGCATAGCACTACGCTGGCGCTGCCCACCGACGTCGAGGCGTTGGTGGCGGCCCCCGGCCGCGGCGTGGCCAAGGCGCTGGTGGCGTTTCTCCGCTCGCAGAATATAAACGTTCAAACCGCCACCGACACCGACGGCGCCTTCGAAGAGGCGCTGCTGCACCCGCCGGACATCATCCTCATCGATGATCGCATCCTGCCCACCGGCGGCATCGACCTGTGCCAGCGTCTGAAGGCCAACGTGCGCACGCATTTCGTGCCGGTGATCGTCTTCGTGCTGAACGACCTGCGGCACTTTCGCCTCCGCGCCACCGCCGCCGGCGCCGACGCGGTCTTCACGCCGACCACCGACGCGCAGGAGCGGCGCACCCGGCTATGGGCCCTGCTGCGCACGCGGGCGCTGTTCCGGCAAATGGAGCGCAAGCAGCGCACCCAGGGGACAGAGATCGTCGATCGCCGCCGCTGGCTGAATTTATTTCTGCAAGACCTGCAAGGCTCGGTGGCGGCGCTGCAGTCCGATGTGGACTTCATCGCCCGGTTCGCCCCGCCGCATGGCGATCCGCGCCGCGACGATTTTCAAGACAGCGTCGAGGACGCCCGGTCGCTGTTCGACCTCTTGATGTTGAACGTGCGCACGGTGGCCGACTTCGAACGCAACGAGGGTGGGCAGTTGGTCGTCAGCGAGTCCACCTTCACCCTGGCCGAGGTGGCGCGGGAGGTTCACCGCGACATCAGCCGCCAAGCCGCCCTGGCCGGCCGCAAGCTCGCCCTGGGCCCGGCCAGCAAGGGAACGGATCGATTCGTGGTGGCCGACCGCGAGCTGGTCAAACGGGCGGTGATGAACCTGGTGCTGCACGCCGTGTTGCGCGGGCAATCGGCGGAGGCGATCACGCTGCGCACCCAATCCGTGGGCAGTGGCGCGCGCCTGACGGTGTCGATGCCGGGCGAACCGCTGCGCCTCGATTGGCGCTCGATGTTCGAACCGTACGCGCCGGCCAGCGCCGCCTCGGTCGGATACGGTCTCGGCCTGGCCATGGCTCGCACCATCGCCGAGTTGCACCACGGTCGGGTCTGGGTGGAACAAGAGCCGCCTTCCGGCTCGGCGCTGGTGCTGCAGATCGGAGATGATGCGGTGGCGGCGGTGGCGGATCGGGGCGGCGCGGGGATGCCCAGCAGTCGGGCAGGCCGGGAATGAATCACGAAGGAATGGCGGTGCGGCTCGCTCGGCTGCTCCGTCCGGCGTTCCTGGCCACGTTGGTGATGCTCTCGCTGGTCGTCGAGCCGGCGGCACACGCGGCGGCGCCACCCGGCAAGGTCGACGAGCTCTGCGGCGCGCTGCTCGACGACGCCAACTACAAGGTGCGGGTTCAGGCGGCGCTGGTGCTGGGGCGGTTACGCGATCCCAACTCGATCGGTCCGCTGACTCAGGCGTTGGGCGACCAGAACAAGACGGTGCGGGCCATCGCCGCGCAGGCCCTGGGACAGATCGCCGATCGGTCGGCCACCGATGCCTTGAAGGCTCTCCTGCGTCGGGAGAGCGACACCTTCGTGCGCACGCAAACCGAAAAAGCGCTGGCTATCTTGGCCAGCGCCGGCGGCCCCCTGCCCAACAAGCGCGCCAAGATCTATCTCAACTTCGGACCGTTCACCGGCGGCGTGAAGTCGGCCGGCGCCGACGACGCCAAGACCATCCACGACGCGCTGGCGCGGGAACTGGGCAAGCTGCAGCTTGTGACCCTGGCCCTGGCCAATGGCGATCCGAAGGCGTTCGGCAAATTGGGTCTGCTGGGCTTTTACATCGACGGCAACATCACGCGCCTCGACGATCTGCCGGCCGGCGGATCTTCCGAGACGTCGTGCGACGTGAAGGTGATGGTGGCGCGCTGGCCCACCAAGAGCATCATTTTGTGGACCAACGCGGGCGCCAGCCTGCAGTCAGGGTCGCGCGTTCGTGACAAGGAGAACGCCCGGCGGGACTGCCTCGAGGCTTCCGCCGGCCAGCTGAGCGAAGATTTGAGCAAGTTTTTTAGGTCCCAAGGTGGATAGGGTCATGATGGATAGCGGATGTGGAGGCCTCTATGAACAGCCCTGAAGCGGCCGCGCCGGCACGCCCGGCGTACAAACGGAAAGTTCGGAACTACCTGCTGGATGTTGGTCTGCAGCTGCGGTACACGGCGACCATCGTGATCGTGGCGGTGTTTCTGACCGCCGGCCTGGGGTTCAAGATGTACCAGGCGACGCGCGACGTCTCGAAGGTGATCTTGTGGACCAGCCTGGTCGATCCGTCCAGCGCGGAAGAACTGCAGGCGCAGTTCTCCAACAGCGATCACGTGGTGCTGCTGGGAATCGTCGGCTTCGGTGTGGTGCTGGTGCTTTCGGTCAGCGCGGTGGGCATTCTGATCACGCACAAGGTGGCGGGGCCGCTGTACAAGATCTCCAGCATCTTTGGGCGGGTGCGTGACAATCGCCTGGGACCGTCGCCGCCCAGTCTGCGCAAGGGCGACGAGCTGCAGGATTTCTATTCGTCCTTCCGCGAGATGCACCAGTCGCTGCGCGATCGAACGGAAGAGGACGTGCGCGTCCTGGGCAACGCCATCTCTGCGCTGGAGACGTCGCCGGACGCGCGCGGGTCCAGTTCACCGTTGCAGCGCACGCTGGATGATCTACGCCTGATGCGCAAACGGAAGGAAGAAAGTCTGGATCCGGGCGAATCCAGCGACCTTATCAACATCCGCCGCTAACGGGGGTGGCCGAGCCGACGGATTTGCGGCTCGCCTCAGTTTTGCCGGGTCTGCGCGGCGCTGACCAGACAGAGGCCGTGCAGGAAAAGCCCAGGCAGAAAACAGCAGGCGTAACCCATCAGGGTGGTGGCCATCCAGGCAACGCCGGCACCGGCGCGGCCCGAATAAATATGGCCAGCACCGGGGATCAGCATCGACAGCAGCACCGCGGTCACCGGGCTGTGCTTGGGCCGCAGCGACAGGAACGAATCACCGATGGTGATGGCCGGCGGGCCGACGGTCAGCGCCTGCGAGGTGCCTCCGTTCACCAGCGGCTTGCGACCCGGATAGACATATTCGACGATGCCCGAGGCGGCGCTGCGCACCAGAAGCGTGCCCTGCTCCACCATGCGCGCCAGGTGGCGTTCGGCCGTGCGCACCGAGACCCGGCCCAGATAGGCGACGTGGGCGGCGGTGATAGGCACGTCGGTCTCGAACAGCACCTTTAAAACAAGCTGTTCGAATTCCTCAAAGTCCATGCGACCTCACAAGACTAGCATACGTCCGACAATGCACGGTCCTCGAGTGCACGTCGGTTGTGGCACCAGCGATTATTCTCACTGCTCGCTCTGGCTACCAGGGTCTTACGTAGTTTGGATCGGCGCTCAGCCGGATCACGGACAGCGCGAACACGCCGCTGACGAAGAGGATCATCAGCGCCACGGTGCCGATGAAATTGCTGACCCGCGCTCGGCGGATGATGCGGGCGACATTCTGGCGCTCGCGAAGGTCGAACGGGAGTTCCGGGGTCGGCGTCCGTTTCGGAGCGGGCTGCTTGAAACGGTTCCCAGCGTCCACGAAATATGCATCGGTGGAAACCCTTGTCCGCTTGAAAGGACAGCGCAGCATCGCCGGCTCCCGTTGGGTGGGGCGTCAGCCCACACCACGCGGGCCAGGCACGCGCTATTCGGCCGGCACGGCCACCTTGTGCAGGCTGACGTTGTCGCCGTCGTCGCTTTTCAGCTGGCTGAAGGTGATCGACGACAGCAACGTGAAGGCGCCCAGGGCCAAAAACGCCATGTGGATGCCGTGAATGATCTGCAGCGGCGCCGTCTGCGCGCCGTGGGGGATGAACAGCGCCGCTGCCAGCGACGCCGACGCCACGCCAAAGCTCATCGAAAGCTGCTGGGCGGCGCTGGCGATGGTGCTGGCCAGGCTGGTCTCGGCATCCGCGACGTCGGCGTAGCCCAGGGTGTTCATGCTGGTGTACTGGAACGACGAAAAGAAACCGAAAGCAAAGGCCTGCAGCACGATGATCCACACCGGCGTTCGTAGCCCGACGATGGCGAAAAGGCCGATCAGGATCCCGAGGGCGATGGTGTTCAGCAATAGCACGCGGCGATAACCCACCCGCCGCAAGATGTGCGGCATCAGGAGGCGCAGGCTCATGGCGGCCAGCGGCTGCGGCAAGATCAGAAGACCTGACTGCAGCGGGCTATAGCCAAGGCCGGTCTGATACAGCAGCGGCAGCAAAAAAGGCATCCCGCCCACGCCAAGGCGGGTGAGGAAACTGCCACCGACCGCCACCCGCAGCGTACGGATGCGCAAAAGGTCCAGGCGCAACAGCGGGTGCGCTTCCGAACGGGCGTGCCAGACATAGCCGAAGAGAAGCAGCATCGACAAAGACAGCAGCCCCAGGATCTCGTAGGCGCTCAGGGCGTGCTCGCCGAAGACCTCCAGCACATAAGACAGCAGGGCCACACCGGCGCTGAACAACACCAGGCCGACGATGTCGAGCGGGAAGGTCCGCGCGCCACGGAAATCGGGCATGAAGCGAACGACCAGGCCCAGGCCGACCAGACCGAAGGGCAGGTTCAAAAAGAAGATCAGCCGCCAGGAGAAAAATCGCACCAAAGCCCCGCCGGCCACCGGGCCCAGCATCGGGCCGATCAGGGCGGGAATGGCCACGAAGGCCATCGCTCGCACCAGTTGCGATTTGGGAAAGACGCGGACCATGGTCAGCCGTCCGACCGGCACCATCAGCGCGCCGCCCCCGCCTTGCAGGATGCGACAGAGCACCAGGGCGTGAATGTCCGTCGCCAGACCGCAAAGCAAGGAGCCGAGCATGAAGATGGCGATGGCCGCCCCGAACACGCGACGGGTGCCAAAGCGATCCGCCACCCACCCACTGAGTGGGATGAACACCGCCAGGCTGAGGGTGTAGCTCGACAACACGGACTTCATCGACAGCGGCTGCACGTGCAGCGCGGCCGCCAGGGTCGGCACCGCGGTGTTGAGGATCGTGCTGTCGAGGGCCTCCATGAAGAACGCCACCGCCACCAACCAGGGAACGATCCGCGTCGACGGCGCGGGCGGGTTGAGCGGCTGTGATTGGGCGTCGGTCTTGCTGGCCGCCATGACCTGGACATAGCCTGCGCACGGCTCGAATTTAAGAAAGAGAATTCTTTCTCTCGCCGCCAGGCGCCGAAAAAAACGAAATTGCCGCCAGGTCCGAAAGTGGCCGGCGCGTGACGGGCGGACAGAGCATCTTAGGGGCGTGAGGCTTTTGGATCCGGATGTCTGCTATCGGGCGCTGGTCGCCCGCGACACGCGTTTTGATGGGATTTTCTTCGTTGGCGTCACGACCACCGGGATCTACTGCCGGCCGGTCTGCCGCGCCCGCACGCCCGGCCGCGACCGCTGCGTGTTCTTTCCCACTGCCGCCCAGGCCGAGGCGGCCGGCTTTCGTTCGTGCTTTCGTTGCCGGCCCGAGCTGGCGCCCGGCGCCGCGCCGGTCGACGCCCTGTCGCGGGTGGTGGCGGCGGCCATGCGCCGGATCGAAGAGGGCGCGCTTTGTCAGTACGGAACCATCGACAGTCTGGCCGGCGAGCTCGGCGTATCGGGCCGGCATCTGCGCCGAGCCATGCGCGCCGAGCTGGGAGTGAGCCCGCTGGCCTTGGCGGAGTCCCGGCGTATGGCGCTGGCGCGACAGCTGATCGTCGACACCGCGCTGCCGATGACCGAGGTGGCCTTCGCCAGCGGCTTTCGCAGCGTGCGCCGTTTCAACGCCGCCCTGAAAGCGCGCTACGCCCGCTCGCCGTCGGCGATGCGCCGGACCCCGCGCGAAGGAGCGGCCGCCGGCGAGACGCTGGCGGTGACGCTGCCCTATCGCCCGCCTTACGACTGGCCGGCGATCCTGGGTCACCTCGGCGCGCGCGCCATCCCTGGCGTCGAATGCGTGCGTGATGGGATCTACCTGCGCACCGTCGCCGTCGGCGCCCACCGCGGCTGGCTGGCTGTCAGCGCCGTTCCCGGGCGCGCGGCGCTGCAGGCGACCATCTCGACGTCGCTGACGGGCGCGCTGATGATGGTGGTGGCGCGCCTGCGGCGGCTGTTCGACCTCGATGCCCAACCGGCGGCCATCGCCGCGCATCTGGTCCGCGATCCGCGCCTGGCGGCGTCAGTGCGCGCGCGGCCCGGGCTGCGTCTGGCGGGCGCCTTCGATCCGTTCGAGGCGGCGGCGCGTGCCGTGCTGGGCCAACAGATCAGCGTCGCCGCCGCCCGCACGCTGGCCGGTCGGCTGGCGGCTGGTATCGGCGAGGCGATCGCCACGCCCCACGCGGAGCTTGGCCGCTTGTTCCCGCCGGTAAGCGCGATTGGCGGCGCCTCGGTCGCCGACCTGGCGGGGGCGGGGATGCGGATTCGCCGCGCCGCCACCTTGCGCGCCATCGCGCAGGCGGTGGGCAGCGGCGCGCTTTCTCTCGACAACGGCGGCGAGCCGGCACGCCTGGTCGAGCAGGTGAGCGCGCTGCCGGGCGTCGGTCCCTGGACCGCGCATTACCTGGCCATGCGCGGTCTCGGTTGGCCCGACGCCTTTCCCGAGGACGATCTGGTGCTGCGCCGAGCGTTGGGCGGGATCTCCGGACCGCAAGCGCGCGCCCTGGCCGAACCGTGGCGACCCTGGCGCGCCTACGGCGCCACGCACATCTGGGCGGGCATCAAACCCCGATCGCACCACCAAGCGCCAGCAACCGCAGGAGCTGATCAACCATGAGCGACACCATCTTCTTTTCCACCATGCCAAGCCCAGTCGGCCCTTTGACCTTGGTCGCCGACGCCGATGACGATCTGATCGGGCTTTATTTCGACCGCGATCCGATCGGCGCGCTCCGACGTGGGCAGGGCGCGCGTGACGATCGCCGTCTGCAGCCGGCGGCGCAGCAGCTTGATGAATACTTCGCGGGCCGGCGCACGCGGTTCGATCTGCCACTGGCGCCGCGGGGCACGCCCTTTCAAAAAGCCGTCTGGGCGGCGCTGGTGGCGATCCCCTTCGGGCAAACCGCCAGCTACCGCGACGTCGCGGGGGCCATCGGCCAGCCGGCGGCGGTGCGGGCCATCGGCGGGGCCAATCATCGCAATCCACTGGCGATCGTTGTTCCGTGCCACCGCGTGATCGGGGCTGACGGATCGCTGACCGGTTACGGCGGCGGTCTGGATCGCAAGCGGCTGCTGCTGGCGCTGGAGGCGGGCGTGGCCGCGGCCACGCCGGCTATATTTCCGGCACGGCGACGCCAGCAGCTTTCGCTGGCGAAGGTTTTGAATCGCTGAGGGCACTCCCATCGGGGTGCAAAGCCAAACGTATCGAGAGTTTTGAACCTGTCCTTCGCTAGAACATGGGCGATCGTTCTGTGCGCGGTGCGCGCGGTGTGGCGCCACAAACTGCGCAGCGGCCTCAGCACGCTGGGCGTGACCATCGGCATCGCCGCCGTGGTCTTGGTGGTGGCGATTGGACGCGCGGGAGCCGATCGAACCGCCGACCAGCTGAAACAACTGGGTGACAACCTGGTCTGGGTCGAGGCCGGGTCGCGCAACGTGAACGGCGTTCGCACCGGCAGCCACGGGACCACGTCGTTGACGCCCGGGGATCTGGAGGCCATCCGCGTCGAGGTGCCGCTGATCAAAAGCGCCACGCCCAACGTCGACGGCACGGTTCACCTGGCCTTCGCGCGGCGCAACTGGACCACGCACTATCGCGGCGTCGGTCCCGAATACTTCGACATCAAGGCCTGGAAGGTTGAAGAGGGTGCCGCTTTTTCCGGGCGCGACGTCGACGCCAGCGCGAACGTCTGCTTGATCGGGCGCACCGTGCGGCAACAACTGTTCGGAGACGAGCCGCCGCTGGGGCAGATGATTCGCGTCGAGCAGCACGTGTTTCAAGTGGTGGGCGTTCTGGGCGCCAAGGGCCAGACGGGATACGGCCAGGATCAGGACGACACGATCATCATTCCCGTCTCCACGGCGCAAAAGAAGATCCGCGGCAAGGGGTACGACTGGCTGGACGACATTCTCTGTTCGGCGGTCGCGCCCGAGGCGGTGGAACCGGCCGTCAAGAAGATCGTCAGCTTGATGCGCCAGCGCCACGCGATTCGCCCTGGGCAGGACGACGATTTCAACATCCGACGGCCGGACGAGATCATCAAGGTGCAGATCGCCACCGCGCAGACCTTCGCGCTGCTGCTGCTGGCGGTGGCGTCGATCTCGTTGCTGGTCGGCGGGATCGGGATCATGAACGTCATGCTGGCGTCGGTGGCGGAACGAACGCGCGAGATTGGCCTGCGCCTGGCGGTCGGCGCCACCCGGCGGGCGGTGCAGGTTCAGTTCCTGGCCGAAGGGATCATCCTCAGTCTCTTCGGCGGCGCCTTTGGCGTCCTGCTCAGCCTGGGCAGCGCGTTCCTCGTCGAACGGCTCCTGCAATGGCCGATCGCGATCTCGGTCCAGGCCGTGGTCCTGGCTGGCGCGTTCTCCGTCGCGGTCGGCCTCTTCTTTGGCTTTTATCCCGCCCACCGCGCATCGGCGCTGGATCCGCTGGTGGCCCTACGCCACGAATAGCGGCGCGTGGGAAATTCCCGAGCCATTGATCACCGTGCTGGTGGCGTCGGGCGTGGCCGGCTATCCTTCGATCAGGCCTGTCACGGGCGGCGGTCGGCTGGATCCACGTGGGCAGGCCGAGGGCTTGACCGATTGCCGGCTGACCGCGCGGGCCGGCGCGCCGGTGCCACCGCTGCCCAGCGCCAAACCGCGACGAAAGGAATGCCGTGATCAAAAGAGCAGCGGGAATTTCTTCATTGGCCTTGCTGGCCGCTCTGGCCGCTGCCTGCGGCAGCAGCGGCGGAACAGCGGCCGGCAGCGGCGGGCAAAACGGCAACGGCGGCAGCGGCGGGAGCGGCGGGACCGTCGGCACGGGCGGCGCCGGCACGGGCGGCGCTGGCACGGGCGGCAGCGGCAGCGGCGGAGCGGGCGGGCAGGGCGCGCTCGATGATGGCGGCGCATCCGGCGGCGCGGGCGCCACGGACGCCGCCTCCGACAGCCCCGGCGCCGCCGACGACAAACCGATCCCCCTCGGTCATTTCAGCTTCTTCGTGACCAGCCTCGAGACCATGCGCCGTCTTTCGAAGAGCCAAAACGGGTTCGGCGGCGACCTTCGTTACGGCCAGACCGACGGCCTCACCGGCGCCGACAAAATCTGCACCGACACCGCCGACTTCGTGGCCCCGGGCGCGGGCGCCAAGGGCTGGCACGCGTTCTTGTCGGTGACGCAGGGTCCGGGCGGCGGTTCCGTCAACGCCATCGATCGCATCGGCGCAGGGCCTTGGTACGATCGGCTGGGACGTTTACTGGCGATGAACAAGGCGGCACTGCTGGGCCAGCGGCCAACCGGCGCCGACGCCATCATCATCAACGATCTGCCGAACGAATACGGCGTCCCCAATCATCGGCCCGATCCGGCCATGCCCGAAGTGGACAATCACCACGTGCTGACCGGCTCGGATGCCATGGGGCGGCTTTATACCGGCGCTGGCCTCGACAGCACGTGTAAGAACTGGACCAGCGCCGCGCACGACAGCACCAGCCGACCGCGAATCGGATTCTCCTGGCCCGAAGACACGCGCATTAACTGGATCTCCGGCCAGGACGAAGGCGGATGCGGCGCCGGCGTCAACCTCATCCAGACCGGCGGGTCGACGACTGCCAACCCGATCGTCGGCTCCGGCGGCGGCTACGGATCGATCTACTGCTTCGCGATGGTGCCGTAGTCTCCGACGGAGTCTACCTCCATTGACCTTGACGACGGGGGGCGGCCCGGCGGATGATCGCGGGCGTGTTTTCTATCTCTGATGTCCGTTCTGCGCGCAAAGAACCACTGCTGAGAATCATCGGCCTGGCCTTCGCCGTGCTCCTCGTCGGCTGCATCAACGTCGACAACATCTGCCCGCACAAGCCGATCACCCAGGGCGTGTTCGGGGAGATCTTGGATTCGAGTGGAAAACTTGAACAGAACGTGAAGGTCGACATCTTCTCGATGCTGAACGGAATGAAGGACATGATGTTCGGCAGCGTCCAGACCTCCCGCGGCGGATACCAGTTCATCGCCAACCCGTCGGACTATTTTGTGTGCGCGAAAACCGTTTGCTCGACCATCACGGTTCCGACGGGCCTCGTCGAACTCTCGGCGACCGACGACGCCAACGCCGGCCTGACCTGGAACGCGCCCGTGGCGGTTCCGCCGGCGCAGTCGATCGGGCCCTGCAAGTTCGGCGAGTAGTCCCGGCCGCGCGATGGCCACGGCCAGATAGGGACGTGCCCCTGTTCGGTCAGCGACTGGGCGTTCCGGAACCGGAAATTGCTGCGCGCGCCGCTCGCTGGCTGGAAAATTTTTCGTGGCCAGGCAATGTCCGGCGGCTGGGCGGCGCGGATCTTGAAAACTGGCCACAGCACCTTGTGGCGCAAACTGGCCCATACCGGTGAATGACGGCGCCGGCTCCACAGGCATGGTCCTTGCTGTTTAGTCGGGGGGTCGATGAAGCATCAGCTGCATTCCCATCCCAGGGTGAAGATCAGCCGCCTGTGCCGCTGGACGGTTTTCGTGGCTTTCGCCACCCTGGCCGGGTGCGGGGGAGCGCCATCGTCGGCTGACGATCACTGCCCGTCTGCGCCCGGCGTCTCTGGCTCGCCCGGCAGCATCGCCGAGGCGGTGGCGATGGCCAACGCCCTCTATGCCGCGCGCATTCACGACGACGATCCGCTGACCTTGCCTTGTTTCGTTCAGCGCCTGGCTCGGCCTTTGTCGACGGTTGCAGTGACTGGCCAGATCAGCTTGCAGCCGGCAGACGGCGCGCGCAGCCCGCGTATTTTTCTCTTCAGCGGATCGCTGGTGATGTCGGTGGCGCCCTCCGGCGCCGGCAATCCGTTTCTCGAATTGGCCGAATACACGACATCGCCGACCCGATCGATCAAAGCGCAGATGGAATTCCCGCTGACCGCGCCGCTGCCGCTGGCCGACCCGTACGACTCCATCCGCGAGAAAGCCGGCACCGTCTGCGGCGGCTGCCACCGGGACGAGGTGCAGTCGACGTCGGTAACCTTCACCCAGGGCTTCGAGTCCAGCGTCTTTCGACCGCTGCCATCGGAGCAGGTTCCGTTGCTGTATCTGCAAGATCAGACGCGCACCTGCGATCCGAAAGCGGAGCCTGCGCGCTGCGAGATGTTGGACGCCGTCTACAATCACGGCAACGTCACCGTCGGTTCCTTCTCACCCGACGCCGAAACCATCTACGACTGACCATCACGAGTCGGCAGGACGGCTTTTCATGCGTACAATTGGCTCATGGGAATCGTGCTCAAGAGCGAGAGGGAGCTGGCGAAGATGCGGGAGGCGGGACTCATCGTGAGGGCCGTGCTCGACGCGGTCGAGGAGGCCTGCCTGCCCGGGGTAACCACCGCGCAGTTGAACGCGATCGCCGAGCGCGAGCTGCGGCGGGCGAAGGCGACCTCGGCGTTCCTTGGCTACGCTCCGGGCGGAGCGCCGCCGTATCCGGCGGTGCTCTGCACCTCGGTGAACGCGGTGGTCGTTCACGGTATCCCGGATCGGCGTCAGGTGCTGCGGGAAGGGGACGTGGTCGGGATCGACTTCGCCTGTTACAAGGATGGCTACTGCGCGGACGCGGCTCGCACGGTCGCGGTCGGAATCATCAGCGCGCCAGCCCGCGCGCTCATCTCGGCCACCCAGGAATGCCTCGAGCGCGCGATTCGCGCCTGCGTTGCGGGCGCGCGGCTCGGCGACGTGGGCGCCGCGATCCAAGAGCACGCCGAGAAGCTCAGCTATTCGATCGTCCGCGACTTCGTGGGGCACGGCATCGGCCGCGCCATGCACGAGCCACCGAGCGTGCCGAACCATGGCCGCGAAGGCTCGGGGCTTCGGCTGCGGCCGGGGATGGTGCTGGCGATCGAGCCCATGCTGAACGCCGGCGGCGCCGACGTTCGTATGCTCCACGACGGCTGGACGGTCGTCACTGCGGACGCAAGCCTGTCGGCGCACGTCGAGCACACGGTGGCGGTGACCGACGACGGGCCGCGAGTGCTCACGGCCGCCGCCTGAATCCTGACGCCGCAGCGAAAGCGCGGCGTCAGGTGACGGAGGTATCACCAAGGCCCGGGAACGGCGTGGTTGACAGTTATGTGGCCTTCCTGGGCCTCCGTCCCTGATCCGGCGCTGATGGAGCGCGATGTCCGTTGAATCGCGCAGCGCGCGTGCGCCTCTTCGCAGGTGTTGATGGACAAGCTCGGCGCGAGCTTCGAGCCGTAAAACTACCATTTACTATCGACTGTGTAGTTACTATAACTCGAATAGTGACCCCTCCGAAGAGCACCGAGCCGTGCCCTGTTGCGCGCACGCTCGACATCATGGGCGACCGCTGGACGATCCTTATTCTGCGTGAACTGCTGACGAACCCGTCGCGCCGCTTCCAAGATCTCGAGAGGTCCCTCCGCGGCATCAGCCCGAACACTCTCTCGGCGCGGCTGAAGAACCTCGAGGAGCACGCGATCGTCACGCGTCGTCTTTACGAGGAGCACCCTCCGCGCGCCGAGTACGTCCTCACGCGGAAGGGGCGCGACCTCGGTCCGGCCCTCCAGGCGCTCCTCGTCTGGGGACGAAAGCACACGGGTTGAGCCGTGGGCACGCCTGCTCGCGCCGGCTCCGTCTCCGCCGCCCGGGCGGTGCGCGTCGCCTTCGGGTGCGCGCTCTCGGCGCTGAGCGCGGGGATGCTCACGCTCGCTTTCGCGCCGCATCGCGCGTGGTACCTCGTGTGGATCGGCTTCGTGCCGATGCTCGTCGCGCAGCATCGCGTCCTGCCCGGGCGTCTATCGGCGCTCGCACCCGGTATCGCCGTCGGAGGCTTCGTCGCCGGGTGCTTCGGCGGCGTCTTCCCCGAGAGGGCGGGCTGGTACATGAAGCAGCTTCCGCTGCTGGTGGGCCTGATCACAACGCTCTCGAGCCTCGGCGGACCTGCGGATCGCGCACGCGCGGGCTATGGGTACTGGCCGCTGCAGGGAGCGATTGGTTGGGTCGCCGTCGAGCTCGTGCGCTCGCTCATCCCCGCGCTCGGGACCTGGGGCTTCCTCGGCTACGCGCTCTACAGGCAGACCTGGCTCCTGCAGCCGGTCGCGATCTTCGGCACGTTCGGGCTCGACCTTCTCGTCGTGCTCGTGAGCTACGCGCTCGCCCTCCTGCTCTTCGCGTGGCTCGATCGACGGAGAGGTCGCGACGGCCGTCCGGGAGAAGGAGAAGGCGCGTTCGTCCCGATGCCGCTCGCCGTGCGTTGGTGTGCGGGCGTCGCCGCCGCGTGCGTGCTGTGGGGATCGCTAAGCGTCGCCATGCTTCCGCGCGGCGCGGGCGCGCCCACGGTGCGGGTCGCGGCGCTGCAACCCGGCTATCGATGGAAGCGGAACGTCCACTCGCGAGAGGAGCGCGATCGCGCGATCCTCGAGGCGCTCACCGATCAGACCCGGCGCGCCGCCGCGCAAGGGGCGCGATTTATCGTCTGGCCCGAGTCGGCGCTGCACGCCGATCCTCGGATCGTCTATCGCGAGCCGCTCGCTGCGCTCGCGAAGGAGGTCGGCGCCTATCTCTTCGTCGGCTACTTGGTCGAGACGCCCGCGGGTCGTCGCAACGAGGTCGTCACCATCGCCCCCGACGGCGCGTTCCTCGGCATCTACGGCAAGGATCACCCGGTCAGCTTCCTCGGCGGGACGAGCATCACGCGAGGGACCTACCCCACGTACGCGACGCCGTTCGGCGTGGTCGGCGCCGTGATCTGCGCCGACATCGACTTCACCGACACGCCGCGCAAGCTCGCGCGCAACGGCGCGAAGATCCTCTTCGTCCCGTCGGCGGACTGGCCCGAGATCTCGACCAAGCACTACGTCCTCGCGGTCTTCCGCGCGCTCGAGACGGGTTCCGCGGTCGTGAAGTCCGAGTATGGACGCGACTCCGCCCTCGTTGACGGCTATGGAGCGATGCTCGCGAGCGTCGTCACGCCCGGGGGGAGCGAGGCCGTGCTCGTCGCCGACGTCGCCGCTCGACCGGGCCTGCCGCTCGCCGCGCGCTGGGGGGACTGGGTGGGTTGGCTGTGCGTGGCTGCGCTCGTCGTGCGCAGGCTCGCGCGGCTGCGGGGTCGCGGGACGCCGAAGCTTCAGAGCAGGGCTGACCCGTGACCGTGCCGCCGATTGGCTCCCGGACTGCCAACCTGCGCCTCCGCGAAAAAGCCACGTAGTTGACATAATATATCTTATCGGACATCCGGTTGTAGGCGCAAAGCAGCGACGATGCCACCAAGAGTGAAAATACCGGGCGAAGTTGGGTCATAATTTTTGCTTATCTGAACTGATGATCGAATCAATTAGACTAATCTCGCGCTCGCACCTAGCTTGCCTCCGAAAGGCGGCCGGAGCCAATGTCGAAGATGCCCATCCAGAAGTATCGCCCGTTCACCCCCGTAGATTTGCCCGATCGGGCCTGGCCCTCGCACACGATCACGCGTGCGCCCCTCTGGTGCAGCGTCGACCTACGTGATGGCAACCAGGCGCTCGTGGAGCCGATGGGCCCGGACCGCAAGCGCCGGATGTTCGTCGAGCTCGTCAGGATGGGCTTCAAGGAGATCGAGGTCGGCTTCCCCAGTGCGTCGCAGCCCGACTTCGACTTCGTGCGCGAGCTCATCGAGATGGACCAGATCCCCGACGACGTCACCATCCAGGTGCTCACCCAGGCTCGCGAGCACCTCATCCGCCGCACGTTCGAGGCGTTGCGCGGCGCGAAGCGCGCCATCGTCCACCTTTACAACTCGACGTCGACGCTACAACGCCGCGTGGTGTTCGGCCTTGATCGCCGCGCGATCCGTGACATCGCTGTGCGCGGCGCCGAGCTGTGCGCGCAGCTGGCGGCCGGCATCGACGGCACCGACGTCCGATTCGAGTACTCGCCCGAGAGCTTCACGGGCACGGAGCTCGACTTCGCCCTCGATGTCTGCGAGGGCGTCATGGACGCCTGGGGCGCGAGCGCCGAACGCAAGGTGATCCTCAACTTGCCAGCGACGGTCGAGCTGGCGACGCCCAACGTTTATGCCGATCAGATTGAGTGGATGGGCCGGCACCTCGTGCACCGAGACTGGGTCGTGCTGAGTTTGCACCCGCACAACGATCGCGGCACCGCCGTCGCCGCCGCCGAGCTGGGCGTGATGGCCGGCGCCGATCGGGTCGAGGGTACGCTGTTCGGCAACGGCGAGCGCACCGGAAACGTCGACGTCGTGACGCTCGCACTCAACCTGCTCACGCAAGGTGTGGATCCCGAACTGGAGATCCACGACATCGACGAGCTGGTCGCGGTGGCCGAGCACTGCAATCGGTTGCCCGTCCACCCGCGGCACCCCTACGCGGGCGGTCTCGTGTTTACTGCGTTCTCTGGCTCGCACCAGGACGCGATTCGCAAGGGCTTCGCGGCAAGCCGCAAGAACGGCGATGTCGAGTGGGCCGTACCGTACCTGCCCGTCGACCCGTCCGATCTCGGCCGCACGTACGAAGCGATCATCCGTATCAACAGCCAGTCCGGCAAGAGCGGCGTCGGCTACGTGCTCGAAGCAGACTTCGGGCTCCGCCTGCCGCGCGACCTGCTGGTCGAGTTCAGCCGGCGCGTGCAGACGCAGGCCGAGCGCTCGGGTGAGGAGGTCTCGCCGGCTACGATCTATGCGCTGTTCGAGTCCGAGTACCTCGACCGGGCCGACGACGCGGGCGCCGGCGTCTTCCGCCTCGACGAGCTGTCTCTCGCCGCGACGGCCTCGCCGAAGGGCGCCGTCGCCTTCACGACCTCCGTCAGCCGGGGCGGCGACAAACGACGACTTTCCTGCGCGGGTGCGGCGCCGGCCGCGGCACTCATCGCGGCACTGTACGCAGAGACGGGCCTCGATGTCTTTGTGTCGCACGAGTCGGCCGATCCGCTGCGCGCGCCCGACGAGGCCTTCGTGGCTTATGTCGAGCTCACGGCGGGCGTGTCATCATCGGTCTTTGGCGTGGCCCGCGGCACCACCCCGGTCGTCGCGACGATCGTGGCGACGATCCGCGCGCTCAATCACCTCCGCGCCATAGCGTCCGGCGCTCTTGGCCACTGGGGCGGCGCGCCAGTCGCGAGCGCCATCAGTCGTGGAATATTTTCTGACTGAACTGAGGCACCTCGAATGGCGCCGGATCGCGAACGACCAGCGCCAGCGTCTTCGGTTTGGTTGCGCGCAAGGCCCCCTCGTCCAGAAACAACGGACGAGCGCATCCCAGCACCAGTACGGCCACTACCACCATTTTTGATTCTGATCGCATCGAAGCGCCATTGTCTCGGATCGCCGTCTCGGCTGACAAGGACTCCGAGTTCGCACTAGCCTCGCCATCGACGCGCCGGTCCTGCCCGAGCTGGTTCAGGCCCCTGCTGGCTCAAGGGTCACGACCGCGATCGCCGGCGCGCGGCGGCGCGGGTGAGCTCGCGCAGTGATTGGATGAGCGGCGAGCGCTCTTCGTCGGCGCGCCAGGCCAGGTAGGCGCGCGCCTCGATCTTCAGGTCGGCGACGTTGCGGAACACCACCTGCGGGGAACGCGGGGCGGCCTCGGAGACGAAGGTCATGCCGACGCCGCTCGCGACCAAGCTGAGGCGCGTCACCGAAGAGCGGGATTCGATCACGATGCGCGGAGTGACACCGTGCGTGCGCAACGGCGCCCACATCGTGTCGAGGAACGGCGCCCCCTCGGGACGACGTGACCAGACGAACGGCTGGTCGTGCAGATCGCGAATGAGGACGCTCCGTCGGCGGGCCAGCGGGTGCGCGCGCGGAACGGCCAGCCGGACGGGCTCGCGAAACAGTATCTCGGATGGGAGGGTCGGGTCCGGATCGACCACGACGAAGGTGAGCGCCGCGGAGATCCTCTGGCCCGCCAGTGCCAGGCGCAGCTCGTCGCTGGTGAGCGGGAGCAACTCCAGCGTGACGCCCGGATGGCGGCCGCGAAACTGTCCGGCGATCTGCGGAACCAGCCAAGTCACAGCGGGGGATTCCACGAACCCGATGGCCAGGTGCCCGACCTCGCCTCGCTGGGCGGCCTGCGCCTGCCGGACGGCCCGGTCGACAGCGGCCAGGATGGCCCGCGCCTCGGCGGCGAACGTGGCGCCCGCGCGCGAAAGCCGCACGCCCCGCCCCACCCGCTCCAACAGGGGCGCCCCCACCTCGCGTTCTAGCTCGTGGATCTGGCGGCTCAGCGGTGAGGCCGAGACGTGCAGCCGGACGGCGGCGCGGCCGACGTGCTGCTCGTCGGCGATCGCCACGAAGTAGCGCAGATGGCGGAGTTCGATGACCGTGACCTTTGGGGTTCAGTCCTTGTCCGCCTGCCGGCGAATGCACGTGCGCCGCATCGCCGGCCAGGAGAACCCGTCGGGCTCGGTAGGACGCCGCCTGCCGGGCCGCATCGGTGAACCGCGATAGATACGTGACTTTGTGAACGCCGAAGTCAGTTCCATAGACGGCGATGAGCGCCGCGCGTAGGTCATCCACAGTCGGTTGGTCGCTTGGCTCGTCGCCCTGCCTGACGTTCGGCTCGTTCAACACCACCCGCACCCGCTTCCCGTCCTCCAGTTTGCCCAGGGCATTGATGCCCCCTGTCGTCACGACGCACGCCCCACGCCGGCTGTTCGGTCATCGCGACTTCGGCGATCAAGTAGCTGATGGACGGGGCCCATCCCGGGAAGTCGATGCTGGCTTTCTTGCGGATGAGGCTGCGACCGCCGTCGCATCCGACCAGATACTTCGCTCGCAACGAACGGCCGCTGGACAGCTGGACGTCGACGCCGATGTCGTCCTGCGCGAAACCTGTCACCTCGACTCCGCGATAGATCGGTACCGCCAGTTCCTCGACCCACGTCGCCAGCGTGCGCTCGATGCTCTCCTGCGATAGTGCGAGCCCATAGTTGTGGCGAGTCGGAAAATCGCTGATGTCGAGCGGAATCATCGCGAAGCCTGCGACCTGCACGACCTGTCCTTGCGAGAGGAAGCGCTCCGCGATTCCACGCTGATCGAGCACCTCGATGGTGCGTGAATGCAGACCGCCTGCGCGCGAGCCGGCGAGACTCTGGCTTTCGCGCCGCTCGACGATGGCGACGTCAACCCGCGAAAGCGCCAACTCGCCCGCCAACATCAGTCCCGTCGGTCCTCCTCCCGCGATCAGCACCGCGTGCTTGGTCATGGTCCTGCTCCGGTTATTGGCGCGAGTCATGTTCGGCTGGCGATACTGCCGCCCCCCTGCCCTGGCCGCCAAGACTCTGCCTTCTTTATAAGTGGGAGGTGGCGGTCAGGGCAGGTATGGCGAATCGACGGCGCCGACCTACATTCAGGACGGAAGGGGCCCGGTCCTACAGCGTGAAACAGGCGGCTCGACACGGTGACTCCCAGTTCGCCATCAATTGGGAGATCTATCATTCGCCTGGGATCGACCGTCACTACACGGCGACCACTCTCAGTCGTGCCGAAACGGTGGTTCTGCTGCGATATCAACCCCGCTTTGCTGATCGCGATGTCCTCGATCTCGGAGTCGGAACCGGCAGGACCATTGCCTACCTGAAACCGCTGGCACGACGCTATGTCTGTCTCGATTACTCCCGTCCGATGGTCGATCACGTTCGCAGCAATCACCCTGATGTGGACGTCCGATGGGCCGACATGCGCGATCTGTCGCCGTGGCGCGCGGACGCCTTCGACTTTGTCTTCGCCACCAGCAACGTGCTGGATGCGGTGTCTCACCGCGACCGCTTGAAGGTGCTCAGTGAAGTTCGTCGCGTGCTCACCGCCGACGGCGTTTTCGTCTTCTCTTCCCACAATCGTGCCTTTCGCCAGGCTGGGCGCGGCCCCCAGATGGAATACTCGCGCAATCCGATCACGCAGGTTCTCCTGGTGGGACGCTATTTGCGCTGCTGGGCCAACCACCGGCGAACCGTGGAGGGTTGTTGTCAGAGGGACGACTACGCTCTATTTGATGATCCGGGACACGACTTCGGACTGATTCATTACTACATAACCAGCGCACATCAGACCGCGCAGCTTGATGCCGCCGGGTTTCAGCTGCTTGATGTGGTCGACGGCGAAGGCCGCAGCATTCGCGCCGGTGAGGACGGCTCGGCCAGCCCCAGCCTGATGTACGTCGCCCGTCGGAGATGAACGGTCTGGCCGGGCGCGCCTGATCCGCCGTTCAAACTGATCAGGCGGATTTCTCGTTCACCTGCGCCCGCAGCTTCCAGACCAGGGTCAGCGCCTCGAAGAAGATCGATCCGGCCATCTTGGAGTTGCCGACCCGCCGATCGATGAAACGGATCGGAAGCTCGACGACGCGCAGGCCGGCTTGCACCGTCCGGTAGGTCATCTCGATCTGAAACCCATAGCCCTTGGCGCTGATCGAATCCAGATCCAGCCGCGCCAGCGTCGGCAGCTTCCAGGCCTTGAAACCGGCGGTCAGATCGCGCACGCCGATGCCCAGCACCATGCGCGCATAAAATCCCCCGCCCCGGCTGATGAGCTGCCGACCGAGGCCCCAGTTCTGCGTGCCGCCACCCGACACATACCGAGAGCCAATGGCCAGGTCGGCGCCGTGGTCCAGGGTGGTCAGCAGGCGCGGCACGTCCTTCGGATCGTGCGAGAAATCAGCGTCCATCTGCACCACCCGCCGCCAGCGCCCGCCCGGCGCCAGCGCCAGTCGAAACGCCGCCAGGTACGCGGCCCCCAGACCCTCCTTCCCGGCGCGGTGGAGAACCTGCACCTGGGCGTCGCGCGCCGCCAGCTCATCGGCCAGGGCGCCGGTGCCGTCGGGCGAGTTGTCGTCGACCACCAGCACCGTCGCTGCCGGCACCACCGCCCGCACGGCGGGGACGATGGCGGGCAAGCACTCGCGCTCGTTGTAGGTGGGGATGACGATCAGCGTGTCGGCAGACATGAGGACGTGCAGGGGTTTATACACGACAGCGGCGCAGGGCGATCCGCGATGTGCAGCGGCGGTGACCAACGGTCGATCGCGACGTCGCGCCAACGGGCGCATTGCGGCACCAAATGGTCAAGGTATTCGCGACATCGGTCGATGTCCCCTTTCGTGGGAAATCTGCCTCAGGGCGCCAGCGTTGCGCTGGTCGGCGAGGGTCGGTCGAATCTCGATGACACTGCCTCCGCTGCCGCCGCCGCTGCTGCTCGCTTGGCATCCGAGCGCGAACGTTTCGGCCGCATGGTCGGACGCTCGCACGCCATGCAGAGCGTGTTCGACGTTCTGGGCAAGGCTTCGTACAGCGACGCAACCATCTTGCTGGAAGGTGAGACCGGCACCGGCAAGGAGGTCTCGGCCGAGGCCATCCACCGCGGCAGCCGCCGACGCGACAAACCGTTTCTGGTGGTCGATTGCGGCGCCATGCCGCCGCAGCTTCTGGAAAGCGAGCTCTTCGGTCACGAGCGCGGCGCCTTCACCGGCGCGGTGGTCGCCCGTCAGGGCGTCTTCGAGGCGGCCAGCGGGGGCACGGTGTTCCTCGACGAGATCGGCGAGCTTTCCATCGAGCTGCAGCCCAAGCTGCTGCGCGTGCTGGAGCGGCGCGAGGTCCGGCGCGTCGGCACCAACAACTACGTTCCGGTCAACGTCCGCCTGATCGCCGCCACCAATCGCAGCCTGCGCGACCAGGTCGGCGCCGGCAAGTTCCGTTCGGATCTCTACTACCGCCTGGCGGTCGTCGAGCTGAAGCTGCCGCCGCTGCGCGAGCGCGCCACCGACTTGCCCCTGCTGGTCGAACACGTCACCCGCAACCTCGGCCCCATCGACGAGCAGACGGCGACGGTGATTCGTTCCGATGAATTTCTTTCGGCGCTGACCCACCACAGCTGGCCGGGCAACATCCGCGAGCTGCGCAACTATCTGGAACGCTGCGTGGCCCTGCGCGATTTTTCGCCGCCACAATCGTTCGACGCCCCGAGGTCCGTGACCAGCCCGGAGGCGGCGGTGAACATCGGCCAGTCGCTGCGCGAAGCGCGCGAAGGCTGGGTCAGCACGTTCGAGAAACGTTACCTGGAACAATTGCTGCGGGTGCACGAAAACCGGGTCAGCGCCGCCGCCCGCGCCGCCGGGGTGGACCGCATTTATTTCTACCGCTTGCTGTGGAAGCACGGCCTGCGCACGCGTGAGTCCACCGTCCGCGACAACGAAGAGCATCCCGCCTAGGGCCGCCGATGCCGGCGCTCCCTCTCCCGCTTCCTGAAGCGACGCCGGCCCCGGCCCAGACAGTAAGCCCCGCGTCGGCGGGCGAGATTGTCTCAGCCGATCCCACCAAGACCGCCGCCGTCGGTCCGCGCGAGGCCACGGTGCGGGCCATCATCGTGGGCAGCGGGATCGGCGTGGTGCTGGCCGCCGGCAACGTCTACATGGGACTGAAGACCGCGTTCATCGACGGAGGCAGCATCACCGCGGCGCTGCTCAGCTTCACGCTCTTCAGCACGTTCAAGCAGCTCTCGCGCCACCGGCCTTACACGGCGCTGGAGAACAACATCACCCAGACCACCGCTTCGTCGGCGGCGATCATGGCGTTCGTGGTCGGCGTCAGCGCGCCCATCCCGGCGCTGTCGCTGATGGGCCGGCAATTTCCGGCCTGGGCTTTGTGCGCGTGGGGCATCGGCGTCGCGCTGATGGGGATCCTCATCGCGGCGATGCTGCGGCGCAAGCTGGTGATCGTCGAAGGGCTGCCGTTTCCCACCGGCGCCGCCACCGCCGAGGTCATCGAGACCATGTACGTCGGTCGCGAGACGGCGCTGCTGCGCGCGCGATTGCTGTTGCTGTCCGCGTTGATCGGCGCCGGCGTGACCTGGTTTCGCGACGGCCATCCGGCGATCATTCCGGGCGCCACCATGCTGCCGGGTACGATCCTGGGCATCTCGGCGGCCAGCCTGACGCTGGGGATCAACTGGAGCCCGCTGATGGCGTCGACGGGCATGTTCATCGGCCTGCGCAACGCGCTCAGCTTGGGATTGGGAGCGATCATCACCTGGGCGCTGATCGCGCCGCGCCTGGTGGCGGCGGGGATCATCCAGGGCGGCGGCTACGGCGCGTTCGTTTCGTGGCTGGTGTGGCCGGGCCTGGGGTTGATGACGTCCAGCACGCTGTTGCCGCTGCTCATGGGGTGGCGATCGATCGGCCGTTCTCTCCGCGATCTTCCCCAGCTGGTGCGGCGGCCGTTGTCCAGCGGCGCCTCGTCCATCGGCTGGTTTCCGATGCGCAACCTGGTGCTGGTGGTCAGCGTCGGCGCGGTCATCGCCATCAGTCAGTCGGTCTTTCACATTCACCCGGCAGCCACCGTGGCGGGCGTGCTGCTGTCGGTGATCCTGGCCGGCGTCTGCAGCCGCGCCGCCGGCGAGACGGACATCGCCCCCATCGGCAACGCCGGCACAGTGACGCAACTTCTGTTCGCCGGTTTTGGCCCGGTGGTGTCCATCATGTCGGGAGCGATCGCCTCGGGCAGCAGCAGCCAGGCGGCGCAGACGCTGTGGGCGCTGAAGGCCGGGCATCGACTGAAGGCGTCGCCGCGCGCGCAGATCATCGGGCAGATGATCGGCGCCGTGGTGGGCGGCCTGGTGGTGGTGCCGGTGTACTTGATCATAGTCAAGACATACGGCATCGGCACCGAGTCCATGCCCGCCACGTCGGCGATTTCGTGGAAGGCCACCGCCGAAGCGGTGCGCGGTGGCCTGGCGGCGATGCCCCCTTACGGTCCAGCGGCGGGCGGGCTGGGGATCGCGCTCGGCGTGTTGATGTGCCTGTGCGCGCCCACGCGGGCCGGGCGGTTCCTGCCTTCGCCGATGGTCATGGGCATCGCCATGTTGATGCCGGCGTCGCTGTCGATCGCCGCGGTGCTGGGCGCGCTGGTTCTGGCGGCCGTGCGCAAGGCGCGGCCCGACGTGGACGACAACACCGTCGCCGCGGTGGCGGCGGGTGGGATGGCGGGCGAGTCAATCATGGGCGTCATCATCGCTGCATTGATCGCCAGCGGGCTGTTCTAGCGGTTTGTTTGTTTGTTTGTTTTGATATTGCGGCGTCCGCCGGCTTCGCATGGTCGGGGTCCGCGATAGCGCAGCCGGCGCGCGCATCACGCGACGCGACTCGTGCGCGTCAGCCGTCGCTGCCCGACGCGGTGACGTGGACGCCGTCGACGTTGTCGCGTGGCGCCCAGCTGCCGATGGAAATGATCTCGCCGCCGACGATCTCGCGGCCGCCCGGCGCCTCGGCGGAATCCCTCACGGCGGCGGCGTCGACGTGGAAGGCGACGTTGACGTGGATGTCGGTGTGCGCGGTCGGGCGGCCGGCCAATTCGCCGGCCAGTGCAGTGGCGATGGCCAACATCTCGTCCGATTCCTGGCGTGACTGGGCGGTGTCGGCGGACAGCACCTTGGCGCCGATGATGGCGTTGCCGGTCTGCAGCGGCAGCAGCAAGCCGGCGGCGCGAAAGCTTTGCTCGGCGGCGTCCAGCACGGCCGAGCTGTCGTCCAGGATCTCGTCGCTGTCGGCGTCGGCGGACTCGCTCATGCGAACCTCGACGTAGATGGCAGCGGCGCGGGCGCGGGTCTCGGCGACGGCTGACTTGGTTCCCACGGCGTCTTCCAGCGCCTGGAAAAAAGCCTTCACGGTGGGGAACCGCCGATCTGGGTTCTTGTCCATGGCGCGCAGGACGACGCCGTCCAGCGCGGGCGGAACACGGGCGGCGTGGCTCGGACGCGGCGGCGGCGACTCCAGGTGCTGGCGCTCGATGTCGGTCATGGTCTCGGCGCGGAACGGGTACTGCCCGGTCAGCAAGTGATACGTCACCACGCCCAGCGCATAGATATCCGTGCGGGGATCGACGCCGTCGCCGCGAATCTGTTCTGGCGCCATGGTGTACGACGTGCCGAGACGCGTGCCCACCATGGTCAGGCCGGCCTCGGCGTTCTCCGGCTGCATCAGCTTGGCGATGCCGAAGTCCAGCAGCTTCACCTCGCGTTTGCCATTGTTGTTCACGATGTGGATGTTGCTGGCCTTGAGATCGCGGTGGACGATCCCTTGCGCGTGCGCCGCTTCCAGCGCCGAGCAGACGGGCCCCAAGATCTGCAGCACCTCCTCGGGAGGAAACCGCCCGCGCTCGGTCAGGAGCTTGCGCAGGTCGTGGCCTTCCAGAAGCTCCATCACGTAGAACGGACGGCCGTCTGGCAGCTCGCCGAATTCATAAATGTCTACGATGCTGGGGTGCTTGATCATGTTGACGGCCAGCGCTTCGCGCAGGAAGCGGGCCACCATCTGCGGCGAAGCCGCCAGCTCGCGGCGCAGGATCTTCACCGCCGCCTTGCGCCCCAGTAACTTGTGCCGGGCCTCGTAAACCGTGCCGCCGCCGCCCGAAGCCAGCTCGCGCGTCAGGAGGTACGCGCCGGCGGCCGTGCCTGGGCGCATCGCATCCGGATCGGCCACCGCCGACGTCGGCGCCGCCGCAGGCGACTGGTGGGGCCCAAGGGCCCTGGTCTTATCGTAGTCTTCCACTTTTGGTAGCACCGATATCCCCGTGCGATAACCCTCTTCGCATCCCGCATCGGTTGCTTGCGGCAAGAGGTTTAGAACAACACGGATGATCGATTCTCATTGTCATCTCGATTTCGCCGAATACGGTGAAGACCGCCCTCAGGTGTTGGCCCGGGCACGTGCTTCCGGGGTTGCCGCCATGATCTGCATCGGGTCTGGCGGAGACATGACGTTCGCCCGGAACGCTACCCTACTTGCCGCCGCGGAGACAGATATCTACGCCGCTGTGGGCATTCACCCGCACGACGTGGCTCGCATGGCGGAAGACCACTGGACCGAACTGGCCGAACTGGCGCGTCGCCCGCGGGTTGTAGGGATTGGTGAGACAGGCCTCGACTATTACTACAACCACTCGCCGCACGATGTTCAGCGGACGGCTTACCGGCGGTTCATCGCCCTGGCGCGCGAGGTCGGTTTGCCCATCGTCTCGCACATCCGCGACGCCCACCTCGACGCAGCCGAGATTCTGGCCGCCGAGAACGCCGCCGCGGTGGGCGGGGTCATTCATTGCTTCACCGGCGGCGTCGACGACGCCCGCCGCTACCTGGACCTCGGCCATCACCTGTCTTTCTCGGGCATCCTCACCTTCAAGACCGCCGCTCCCATTCGCGAGGCGGCGGCCTTCGCCCCGGTCGATCGCATCTTGATCGAAACCGACGCGCCCTATCTCGCGCCCGTCCCCCACCGCGGCAAGCGCAACGAGCCTTCGTTCATCGGCAAGACCTTGGAGGTCCTGGCCGCCGTGCGCAACGCGAGCGTCGAGGCGATGGACCAGGCGACCACGGAAAATACCCGGCGTCTGTTCAAACTGCCGGTTTGATTTCGCAGCCGCCGGCGGCATACTCGCCTGCTAGCCGTGATCTCCTCTGCGACAGTTCGGGTTCGCCTTCGTTACGGGGATCTGGAGACCTTCGTGCAGCGGTTCGCTCCCAACGTCACGCGGGGCGGGATTTTTCTGGCCACGCGCGCGCCGCGCCCCGTGGGCGAGGAGTTCGCCTTCGAGGTGCAGCTGTCCACCGGCCAGCTGGCTTTGGCCGGCGAGGGCAAGGTCATCTGGGTCAAGGAGTTCGATCCTTCGGCGCCGCAGCGGCCTCACGGCATGGGCGTGCAGTTCATCCACATCGATTCCACCACGCGTGGCACGCTGAACCGCATCCTGCAAAGCAAGAGCAAGGTCCGGCGCGGGAGCCCCGACAGCGGTCGAAACGGCGCGCGCAACGGCACCGGCCCGGTGGCGATGGTCGACACGTCGATCGATCTGGCCGCCGAGTACGGCATCGATGAAGCGACGCTGCGCCGGGCGGTCGATCACCGCTGGATGGTGAACAACCCGACGGACAGTGAGCTCGACGAACTGCTCAGACCCGAGCCGGCGGAGACCGTGACCCTGGCGCAAGCGCTGGCCGAGTTGCCACGCCTTCTGGATCCGTCATCGGCGCGCCGCCGCAGCGGCGCGTACCGCAGTCTGGAGATCACCAACACCCAGGCCGACCGCGTCGCCCCGGCGACAGAAAAATCGCGCCCGCCGGTCGAGGACGACACGACCAACCACAGCGCCAGCGATCCCCCGCACGAATAGCGACGCCTGCGCGCCGGTCAGAGCTTCAAGTTGCGGCGAATGCGGGCGATCGGCTCTTCGGTGTCGGGGACGAAGGTCCGGCCGGTGATGAGCTCGCAGACCTGGATGTAACGGCGGGCGGCTTCGCAACGGACCTCGTCGGTCAGCGTCGGCGCCGGTCCGTCGCCGCGATAGCCCTGGTCGGCCAGCGTGCGGCGCACGTACTCCTTGTCCAGGCCGCGCGGCTCCTCGGCGCGGGCGAAGCGCTCGTCGTAGTCGTTGGCATACCAGTAGCGCGACGAATCGGGGGTGTGGATCTCGTCGATGAAGCACAGGGCGCCGTCGGGGCGGCGGCCGATCTCGTACTTGGTGTCCACCAGGATGAGTCCGCGCCGCAACGCCTCTTGCTGGCCGAAGGCGAAGAGGCGCGCGCACATCTGCGCCGCCTCGTCGAAGTCGCCGGCCGACAACAAACCCATCTCCAGAACTTCGGCCCGCGAGACCGATTTGTCGTGATCGCCTTTTTCGGCTTTCGTCGACGGCGTCAGCAGCGCCTTGGCCAGCTTCTGGTTCTTGCGCATGCCGTCCGGCAGATCGTGGCCGCAAAATTGTCGGGCGCCCTTTTGGTAGTGCGACCAGATCGACGTCGACGTCACGCCGGTCATATACGCCCGCATGACGAACTCGACCGGCAAAAGCTGACACTCGCGCGCCACCATCACCGTCGGATCGGGCACGTTGATGACGTGGTTGGGGGCCAGGTTGGCGGTGGCCTCGAACCAGAAGGCGGCCATGCGGTTCAAGACCTGGCCTTTGAAGGGGATCGTGCCCAGCACCACGTCGAAGGCGCTCAGGCGATCGGTGACCACGATGGTGCGGCGGCCGTCCAGCGTATAACAGTCGCGCACCTTGCCTTCGTACTTGGCCCCCAGCTCGGGAAAGTGGGTGCGGTCCAGGGTCTTGGTCAGCTGCCCGCGAATGAGGCTGTCGTCCATGCTCAGGTCTCCTGGTTTTTCAGCGCACGATCGATGATCACTCCGGCGTGGCGAAGGTGATGATCCAGATTGAACGCGCGATCGATCTCCGCGGCGGTCAACTGGGCGGCGATGTCGGCGTCCTCGCCCAGCAGCGCGCGAAAGGGTTTCTCGCCGGCGGCGGCGCGCATGGCATTGCGCTGTACCAGTTCGTAGGCCGGCTGGCGGGCCATGCCCTTGCCCACCAGCAACAGCAGCACCGCCTCGCTGAAATAGAGCCCGCCGGTGAGATCGAGATTGCGGCGCATCCGTTCGCGGTTGATCACCAGGCCGTCGACCAGGCCGACCGCGCGCTCGACCATGAAATCAGCCAACCCGGTGGCGTCCGGTCCGATCACCCGTTCCACCGACGAGTGCGAGATGTCGCGTTCGTGCCACAGGGCCACGTCTTCCAGCGCCGCGCTTTCATAGGAACGCAGCAGGCGGGCGATGCCGCACAGGTTCTCCGACAAGATGGGGTTCTTCTTGTGCGGCATGGCCGACGAGCCCTTCTGCCCTTTGCCGAAGGCCTCGGTCGCCTCGCCCACCTCGGTGCGCTGCCAGTGCCGGACGGTGACGGCGATGCGTTCGACCGCGGTGCCCAGGCGCGCCAGGGCCTGGAAATAACCGGCGTGGCGATCGCGAGCCACGATCTGGGTCGGGACCACCTCCGGCCGCAGGCCCAGCGAGGCCAGCGCTTTGGCTTCGATGGCCGGATCCAGGTTCGCGTAGGTCCCGACGGCGCCGGCGATCTTGCCGACGGCGATCTCGTGTCGTGCCGTCACCAGCGCGCGCCGGGCGCGTTGCAGTTCGGCGAAGAAGCCGGCGAACACCAACCCGGCGGTGATCGGCTCGGCGTGAATGCCGTGCGAGCGTCCGATGGCCGGTGTGGCCCGTTCGGCGTCGGCGCGCCGCGCGCAGGCGGCGGTCAGCCTGTCGATCCCGGCGATGATCTGATCGGCGGCCTCGCGCAGGGCGATGGCCAGCGACGCGTCCAGCACGTCCGACGACGTCATGCCCAGGTGTAGCCAGCGCGCCGGCTCGCCCGCCAGCTCTTCGACGTGGGTGAGAAAGGCGATCACGTCGTGGCGGGTGCGCTCTTCGTGTTCAAGGATGCGCGCCGGATCCAGCTTGCCGGCGGCGGCCGCCCGCACCCTGGCCGCCGTTCCGGGCGGCACGCTGCCAGCGGCTTCCATGGCCAGGCAAGCGGCCAGTTCGACCTCCAGCCAGGTGTCGTATCGATGCGCGTCGGACCACAGCGCGGCCAGCTCGGGACGGGTGTAACGGGCGATCATCGCGGCTGCGCCGTTCTAGCGGAATCAACCTCCCGATTCAACCGCGACGCGGCCAACGACTTACGGCAACAGCACCGTCGAGCCGGTGGTGGCGCGCGCTTCCAAGTCGGTGTGCGCCCGGGCCACGTCTTTCAGTGCGTACGTCTGCCCGATGTCCACCTTCACCGCGCCCGAACGAACCACGTCGAACAGATCGCCGGCGGTCTCCAGAAGCTCGGTGCGTGTCCCGATGTACGACGCCAGCGTGGGCCTGGTCAGAAACAGCGAGCCCTTGATGCTGAGGATGGTGATGTCCAGCGGCGGCACCAGCCCCGACGACTGACCAAAGCTGACCATCATTCCCCGCGCCCGCAGGCAGTCCAGCGAGGCGCGAAACGTCGTCTTGCCGACCGAATCAAAAACTACCGCCACGCCAGCGCTGTGGGTGATGTCGTTCACCTGATGGACGAAGTTTTCTTTGTTGTAGTTGATGACGTGGGCGCAGCCGCGATCGAAGGCCAGGCGCGCCTTCTCCGCGCTGCCGACGGTGCCGATCACCTCGACGCCCAGGTGCTTGGCCCACTGACAGGCCAGCAGGCCGACGCCACCGGCGGCGGCGTGGAACAGCACGGTGTCGCCGCGCTGGGGCCGCCCGCACCGCGACAATAGATACTGCGCCGTCATGCCTTTGAGCATGATCGCCGCCGCCTGCTGATCGCTGATCTCCTCGGGCAGCGGCACCAGACGCGCCGCCGCGATGACCCGACTTTCGCAGTACGCGCCGGGGACGCCGGCATAAGCCACCCGATCGCCGACCTTTACGTCCGTGACCTCGGGACCGATCTCCTCGACGACGCCGGCGGCTTCCTGGCCCGGCACAAACGGAGAACTGGGCGCCTTGTAGATACCGGTTCGAAAGTACACGTCGATGAAATTGAGGCCAATCGCCGTGTGCCGGATGCGCGCCTCGCCGCGCCCCAGCGGAGCGGCCGGGACGTCCTCCCAGGACAGCTTTTCGGGGCCCCCAACCTCGTGCACCAGCATCTTCTTGGGCATCCCGCTGGGTTTACCATGAAGCGCCAGGCACCTTCCAAGCCCCGGCGATAAAAGAGCAATTCATTTTCTTCTCAAGTTTCTGGCGGCCCTGCCGATGGCGCGAGCAAGGACCACTAGGTCAATTTTGCCCAGTGGGTCCGTGACCGACATGAGCACGATTTCACTCACCGGACTGCAGCTTTTTGAGACGCCACTGACGTTTCAAAGACGCTCGTCCTCTGGCACCCTGCCCGACTTTCTCAGCGCCGCGGCCGTGGCCGCGTCGTCACTTCGCAGCACCAACACAGCGTCGGCGTCGGGCGCGTTCTCGGTCACCCGCACCGCGACCGTTGATCCCGTGCACGTGTCCAGCCTGGCCACCGCGGCGCACGCGCAATCGTCGGGGTTCTCCAGCCTGGATGACGAAGTCACCGCCGGAACGTTGGCTCTGCAGATCAACGGCGCCAAATACACGCTGAACATCGCCCAGGGCGAAACGCTGAAAGACGTGGTGGCAGGCGTGCGCGGCCTGGGCGCGCCGGTCGACGCCACCGTGGAGAGCGACGGCGGCAAACTGCGCCTGGGCATCACCACCCGCGCCACCGGCTTTAAACCCAGCGGCAGCGCCAGCGATGCCCTGACCGTCAGCGAGACCGACAGCGGCAGCACGGGCCACATGCTGGGCCTGGCCGTCAACCACCAGGCCAGCAACGCCATCTTCACCTTGCACGGCGTGGTCGAGCAACAGACCGACAATCACGTCGCCGACACCATCACCGGGGCCAGCTTCGATCTCACCAACCCGCCCGCCAGCACGGCCAGCAGCGGCACCGCCGACGCCACCCAGCGATCAGCGCAGCTTTTGCGGGGCGTGGTGGGCACGCCGATCGGCGCCCGGATCTCCGTCGACAGTCTGGCCAGCGCCGCCCAGGTTCGTACCAGCCTGTACGCCTCGGCGGACGCGGCGGTGAAAAGCGGCACGCTTTCGTTGAACGTCGAAGGCAAGCAGACCGACGTGACGATCAACGAAGGCGACACTTTGGCCGACGTGCGCCGCAACATCCAGAACTCCGGCGCCGCCGTGAACGCGACGCTGGTCAACGACAGTGGAGGTGTTCGCTTGTCCATCGCCGCCTCCGCTACCGGTTATCCGTTGAAGGGCCGCCCCGAAGACGCGCTGACCGTCACCGAAAAATCCACCGGCCAGGGCGGCCAATCGCTGAACCCGTCGGTGACCCAGGCCGCCACCAACGCCAGCGTCGCCGTCGACGGCTCCACCACGCAAAGCCGCAGCAACGCCGTCACCGGCGCCATCGCCGGGTTCACTCTGAACGCTCAGCACATTTCGACAACCGGCGCCGAGATCGTCACCCTGCCCGGCATCGGCGGGCTGCGCCCGCCCATCAACGTGGAGAACGAACTGAACCGCGTGCTGCAGGCGCAGCTTTTGAAGCCACGCGATTTCGGCGTCACCGACGCCACCGCGGCAAAGAAAGACGACGTCACAGCGGCGAACGACCCTACAAAATCGGCGGCCGCTCGCGGCCAAACCAACGGCGGCACCGAGAGCTCGCGGCGAGACATCTTGCAGAAGCTCACCGCCGTCGACGATATCTTCGGCGCGCTGCAGGCGGCGCACGCGCTGCTGCAAGCGATGACATCGACGAGGACCACCACACCGTCAACGTCCGGCCCGGGATCAATGTCAGCGGCGACGCCGCCTTCGTCCTAAGACGGGCTTTTGCCCAGCAGGCGCCGCAGAGCGCGGGCCAAGGCCTGTCCGCCCCGCGCCGATGACGGCGCCACGAAGATGGTGTCGTCGCCGGCCAGCGTACCAAGCACGCCCTTGACGTGGGCTTCGTCCAGGGCCCGCGCCACGGTCGACGCCGCGCTGGCCTTGGTGCGAACGACGACCAGCGCGCCGTTGGTCTGCACGCTGTCGACCAGGCGACGCACGGGTTCGATCGGCAAGGTGCCGCCGTCGCTGTCGACGATATACCGGCCGCCGCCGGGGCGCTTCTGGCGCTGCACGCCCAGCGCCGCCATGTCGCGCGAAAGGGTCGCCTGTGCGGCGCGGATCCCGCGGGCGGCCAGGTGGCGCCGCAGTCCTTCCTGGGTCGCCACCGGATGGCGGTTCAAGATCTCGCGGATGGCGTCGCGACGCGCGTCGGCCGACATCATCAGGTCACCAGCGTGCCGACGCCGCGATCGGTGAACAGTTCGGCGACGATGCTGTGCGGGCTGCGGCCGTCGACGATGTGCACGGCTTGCACGCCGCCGGCCAGGGCGTTTTGCACCGCCTGCGTCTTCACCGCCATGCCGCCCCGAATGGCCCCGCCCAGGCGCGCCTCCAGCTCCGAGCCTTTGATCTCGGTGACCAGCTTGCCGTCGCCGTCCAGGATCCCGGGGACGTCGGTGAGGAAGATCAGGCGCGTCGCCCCGCACGCCACGGCGATCTCCGCCGCCGCCACGTCGGCGTTGATGTTGTAGCTGGCCCCGTCGGCGCCAAAGCCCACCGGCGAGATCACCGGGATGTAGCCACGCTCAAGGAACATATCCAGCAGCTCCGAGTTGATCATCTCGATGTCGCCGACAAAACCGAGATCGGGCTTTCCCGGCTGCGGCGCCAGCTTCTTCGCCGTGATGAGGCGCCCGTCCTTGCCGGACAGCCCGATGGCGTTGCCACCCAGCAGGTTCAAAAGGCCGACGATCTCCGTGTTGATCTTGCCGGTCAGAACCATCTCCACCACGCTGACGTCGTCAGCGCCGGTGATGCGCTGGCCGTCGGCGAACTGCGATTTCTGGCCGAACCGTTCCAGCGTCTTGGTGATCTCCGGACCGCCGCCGTGAACGATCACCGGCCGCAAGCCGGCTGACTGCAGCAGGACAATCTCCTGGGCGAAGCTGCGCTTCAACGATTGGTCGACCATCGCCGCGCCGCCGTACTTGATCACCGCCCGCTTGCCGGCGAACTTGCGGATGTAATTCAGCGCCTCGACGATCACCGGTCGATTGACGGGATCCGTGGCGCGCGAAACAGCGGGCGTGGCCGCGGCCATCGACGAGGAGGACGCCGAGCTCGTCGCGGGGGGCGCGGGACTCTTCGAGGGTCCCGCATAAGATGAATAGTATTCAGCGTTGATGCGGACGTATTCATAGCTGAGGTCGCAGCCGAGGGCGCGCGCCTTGGCCGGCCCGCGGCGCAGGTCCATTTTCACGGCGATCTCGGGCTCGCGCATGCGGGCCGACAGCGCGGCGTTGTCAAAGGCGATCGGCCCGCCGTTTTCATAGACCCGGGTGCCCTGAATATCCAGGGTCACCTCGGCGGGATCAACGGCGAAGGCCCGCGCTCCGATGCGCGCGCCCAGCGCCGCCAGGATGCGGCCCCAGGACGGGTCGCCGCCGAAGACGCCCGACTTGACCAAGCTGCCGCCCGCCACCGCGCGGGCCAGATCGCGGGCCATGCCTTGGTCGGGAGCGCCTTCGACGTCGACGATGAGCAACTTGGTGGCGCCTTCGCCGTCGGCGGCGATGGCCCGCGACAGATCGGCGCAGATCTCGGTCAGCGCCGCGCGAAAGCGATCGAACGCCGGCCCCGGGCCTTCAATCATCGGCGCGTCCGAGCGGCCGTTCGCCAGCACCATCACGCAGTCGTTGGTGGACATGTCGCCGTCGACGGTGATTGTGTTGAACGTCTGATCGCTGGCGTCCTTGACCGCCGCCTGCAGCGTGCCCGGCGTGATGGCCGCGTCGGTCGCCACGAAGCAGAGCATGGTCGCCATCTGCGGGTGAATCATCCCCGAGCCTTTGGCGATGGCCGCCAACTTGACCAAACGCCCGCCGATGTCGATGGTCCGACCGGCGGATTTGTCGCGCAGATCGGTGGTGCGGATGGCTTCGCTGGCGGGCGCCAGATCGTTTCCCAGCGAACCGGCCAAGGCCGGCATCGCCGCTTTGATCACCGCCATCGGCATCCGCACGCCGATGGCTCCCGTCGACGCGGTCAGGACTTCTTCGGCGCCAAGGCCCAGCGCCACGGCGGCGGCGGCGGCCATCGCCCGATCATCTTCCAGGCCGCCCGGGCCAGTCAGCGCGTTGGCGTTGCCGCTGTTGGCGATGATGGCCCGGATGCCCGCTGACGGCAGGCGCGCCGACGATCCGCGAATCGGCGCCGCGCAGAGCTGGTTCGCCGTGAAGACGCCGGCCGCCGCGCACGGCGTGTCCGAGATGATGACGGCCAGGTCGCGCTTGGTGCCGGTGGATTTGATGCCGGCGCGGGTGGCGCCAAAACGAAACCCGGTGGGAATGGCGACGACGGTCTCGGACATCACGGTGTGCTCCCGGCAAGGCCCAAAAGGCCGGTGGTTTCTTCAAAACCGAACATCAAATTCGCGTTCTGCACCGCCTGGCCGGCCGCGCCCTTGACCAGGTTGTCGATGGCCCCGAACCCGACGGCAATGCCGCGCTCGGGATCGGCGTCGGCGCCCAGCAAGACCCGGTTGGTGCTGATCACGGCGTGCAGGCGGACAGCATCTGGCTTCGTCGCGCGCAGGAACGCCCGCCCGCGCACGAAGTCTTGCACCGCCGCCGCCGCGTCCGCCGCCGCCTTGCCCGCGCGCAAGCGACCATAGGCCGTGGCCAGGATCCCGCGACGCGTGGGAAGGAGATGCGCCGTGAACGTCATCGGGCTGACTGGCGCGCCGGCCAAGGCCAGCGCCCGTTCGATTTCGGGCGTGTGCTGGTGACGCAAGACCCGATAGGCGCGAAAGTCGCCGTCGGTTTCGGAGAACGACATTTCTTCGGTGGCCTTCCGGCCGGCGCCGGTGGTGCCGCTCTTGGCGTCGACGATGATGCCGGTTGGTTCGATGACCCCGGCGCGCAGCAGTGGCAGCACCGCCAGCGCGCTGGCCGTCGGGTAACAACCCGGGTTCGACACCAACCGCGCCGAACGAAGCTGACGGGTGGTCTCATCGCCGGTGACCTCCGGCATCGAATAGACCGCTTCCGCCAGCAGGTCGGGCCGGGTGTGCTCGAATCCATACCAGCGCGGGAAATCGGCCGCCTTCAGCCGAAACGCGCCCGACAGATCGACCACCCGCGCGCCGGCATCCAGCGCGGCCGGCGCCAGCGCCAACGAGACCTCCGCCGGCGTGCAGAAAAAAACCAGGTCGAGGCCGTTCAATTGCTTGGTCGCCTCCGCCTGGGGTTGCACGGTCAAGGTCGCCAGCGAGCCCGCCACCGACAAACAATCCCCGAGCGCCCTGCCCGCCCATTTGTCACTGATCACCAACCGGACCGCGAAGCCCGGGTGCCCCGAGAGAATGCGCCCGAGCTCCATCCCCGCGTACCCGGAGACGCCGACGATCCCGACCCGAACCACCTGGCTATTCATCGCGGTGAATAATTATCCATTCGCTCGCCGCAAGCAACCATTCTCTTGTGACAACGCGGTGGCGTCCGCGCGCCGAAAACGCGGCTATTTCAGCCAGGAGCGCGGCTTTTATCCGGTATGCCCGAAGCCACCGGCGCCACGAACAGTGTCCGAAAGATCCTCGGTCTCGGCCAGCGCGACCTGGGTCACGGGCGCGATCACCAGCTGGGCGATGCGATCGCCGGGGTTGATGACGTGCGGCTCGCGGCCGAGGTTCACCAGCAAGACCACCAGCTCGCCGCGGTAGTCGCTGTCGATGGTCCCGGGCGCGTTGATGATCGTGACGCCGAAGCGCAAGGCCAGCCCCGACCGCGGCCGCACCTGGCCTTCGAACCCCGCCGGGATCTCCAAGGCCAAACCGGTCGGCACACCGACCCGCCCGCCCGGCTCCAGCCGGACTGGCTCGTCCGCGGCCGAGGCCAGGTCCATCCCGGCGGCGCCCGCGGACATATAGCGCGGTGTCTGCGCCGCGGGCCGCAGCTTGCGAAAGCGAAGGAGCGGCCCGCTCACGTGTGGTCTCTTGTTCTGCGCCCGCCTACGAAGCGGCGACGACGCGGAAGTTGTGCACCACGTCCGGCGTCTTGCCCATCGCCTCGCGACGGGACAGCCGGATCTTCCCCGACGCGCGGTCGATGCCGATGACCTTGACGATCATCTCGTCGCCTTCCTTGCATACGTCCTGGACGGCGCGCACCCGCTTGTCGTCCAGCTCGCTGATGTGCACCAACCCGTCGGTGCCGGGCAGGATCTCGACGAAGGCGCCGAACTCGGCCAGGCGGCGAACCACCCCCATGTAGAACTCGCCCACCTCGGGCTCGGTGGTCAGGCCCTTGATGATGTCGATGGCCTTCTGGACCGCGATGCCGTCCGGCGAGGCGATGTGCACCGTCCCGTCGTCCTCGACCTCGATGGCCACGCCGGTCTGGGCGGTGATGCCCCGGATGGTCTTGCCGCCCGGGCCGATGATCTCGCGGATCTGATCGGGCTTGACCCGCAGGGTGTGGATGCGCGGCGCATACCGCGACATCTCCTCGCGCGGGCCGGCCAGCGCCTCGGCCATCTTGCCGAGGATGAACAAGCGCCCTTCGCGCGCCTGCCGCAACGCCGTCTCCAGAATCTCGCGCGTCATGCCCTGGATCTTGATGTCCATCTGCACGGCGGTGACGCCGGTCTTCGACCCACAGATCTTGAAGTCCATGTCGCCGAGGTGGTCTTCGTCGCCAAGGATGTCGGACAGGACGGCGACGCGATCGCCTTCCTTGATCAAACCCATGGCGATGCCGGCGATCGGCGTCTTCACCGGGATGCCGGCGTCCATCAGCGACAGCGTACCTCCGCAAACCGACGCCATCGACGAGCTGCCGTTCGACTCGAGGATCTCCGAGACGATGCGGATGGTGTACGGGAAATCCTTCTCGGGGGGCAAGATGCGCGCCAGCGCCCGTTCAGCCAGGTGGCCGTGGCCAATCTCGCGACGGCTGGCGCCGCGCAAAGGCTTGACCTCGCCGGTGGAAAACGGCGGAAAGTTATAGTGCAACATGAAGCGCTTCTCGATGTCGCCGATGATCGCCTCGATGTGCTGGGCGTCCTGGCTGGTGCCCAGGGTGGTGGTGACCAGCGCTTGCGTCTCACCACGGGTGAACAGCGCCGATCCGTGTGTGCGCGGCAAGATGCCGACCTCGCAGGTGATGGCGCGGATGTCCGCCGGCGCGCGGCCGTCGATGCGCCGACCGGTGCTGAGCACCAGCTCGCGCAGGTGTTTCTTCTTGGCCGACTCGTAAGCTTCCTTCACCTCGCCGGCGCGATCCGGAAAATCTGCGGCCAGCGCCTTTTCTGTCTCCGAACCGGCGGCGTCCAGGGCGGTATAGCGGGCGTGCTTCTCCCGAATGGCCATCGCCGCCTGAATCTTTTCATTGGCCAGCTTGGCCACCGATTCGACGATCACCGGGTCCTTGGCGGGCGGCACGAACTCGCGCTTGGGCCGGCCCACCGCCGCGCGCAGCTTTTCCTGCAGGTCCAGCAGAGGCTGCGCCGCCTTGTGGGCGAACATCAAGGCGTCGATCAAGGCGTCTTCCGCCACCTCGGACGCCGCGCCCTCCACCATCACGATGGCATCGCGGCTGGCGGCGATGATGAGATCGATGTCCGATTCGCTGCGCTGGGCAAACGTCGGGTTGACGATGAACTCGCCGTTGAGCCGGCCCACGCGCACGCCGGCGTAAGGCCCCGCCCAGGGAACGTCGCTGATGTGCAGCGCGCACGAGGCGCCGGTCATGGCCAGCACGTCCGACGGGTTCTCGCGATCCGTCGAGACCACCATGGCGATGACCTGCGAATCGAAGCGCCAGCCTTTGGGGAACAGAGGCCGCGACGGGCGATCAATCAAACGCGAGGTGAGAATTTCCACCTCGGTCATGCGCCCTTCGCGCTTGAAATAGCCGCCGGGGATGCGCCCGGCCGCCGACGTCTTCTCCAGATAGTCGACGGTCAAGGGCATGAAATCAATGCCCGGTCTCACGCTGGTCGACGCCACCGCGGTGACCAGCACCATCGTATCGCCATAACGAACCACCACCGAACCGTCGGCCTGCTTGGCCATCCGGCCGGTCTCGATGGTCAATTCCTTGCCACCGAAACTGACTCCTTCACGCACGAACATGTCTCGCTCCTTTGGCGGCAGCGGCGACGTTTCGTCCCTCTTCTCGTCGGTCCAGGCCCGGTGAAGGGCGGCGTTGGACCAGCGGGAAAAAGGATGAATACCGACGCGCGGCCGGTTGGGGCGAGCCCTTGCCCAACGATGCGGACCGCAGGCTCGCCCGGGTTTGTCTCTCTCCCGAAAAGCCTTTTACTTGCGGATGCCGAGCGACTGAATGACGGTCCGATATCGATCGACGTTCTTGGCCTTCAAGTAATCAAGCAACCGCCGCCGCTGCCCGACCAACATCAGCAGGCCGCGGCGTGAGTGATGGTCCTTGACGTGGATCTTGAAGTGCTCGGTCAGGTACGTGATCCGCTCAGAAAGCAGCGCGATCTGCACCTCGGGAGATCCGGTGTCGCCCGGCTGGCGGGCGAATTTCGAAACTACTTCTGCTTTGCGTTCTGCTGCGAGAGCCATTTCTATCTTTCCGTTCTTCCTTGCTTTTGAGGTGCCCGAATCTCCCAGATATTTCTCAGCGAGTCAATCAAACGGAGGCCCTTTTTCCGGCTTCCGGCGACGGCGGGCCAATGTTGAAGACGCGCAGCGTTCGCACCATATGAGCGGCGTCGGTCCGAGCGACGGCCAGCAGGCGGCCGTCGGGGCCCACTACCTGGAATTGGCCGCCGATCGAGGGCGGCGACAGCGCGCCAGCCAGCGCGGACCAAGGCACCGCCTTGCCCTGTTGCAAGGCCAACGCGACGCCCGCATCGGCCTGCGCCTGCGGTAAATGGGCCAGTCCGTCGGTCAACCCGACCAGCGGCAGAGCGGCCGGATCGCGGGCCTGCAAAGCGGCCAAAATCTCCGGCAGCGCCCGGGCCGCGACGATGGTGAACGGTCCCGAACGGGTCCGCCGCAGCGCCGTCAAGTGCGCGCCCGGCCCCAGCACCCGCCCAAGGTCAAAGGCCAGCGACCGGATATACGTGCCCTTCGAACAGCGCACGAAGACCGACACTCCCTGGGGGCCGGCGAAGCGCGAAAGACGCAGGTCGTGGATGGTCACCGCACGTTCGGGTGGGTCGACGGCCTCCCCCCGGCGGGCATAGGCATAAAGCGGCTGGCCGTCGCGCTTCAGCGCCGAATAGACCGGCGCCTTCTGGCGAATCGCCCCGCGAAAGCCGGCCAGGGCCTCCGCCACTGCCGCCTCGGTGATGGCGGAGGGATCGGCGCGGCGGGTCTCGGCCCCATCGGCGTCATAAGTGTCGGTCTCGACGCCGAAACGAATCGTCGCTTCGTATTCCTTGTCGGCCTCCAAAAGAAACTGCGCCAGCTTGGTCGCCTCGCCCAGACAGATAGGCAGCACACCCGAGGCCAGCGGATCCAGCGTCCCACCATGGCCGACGCGACGGACACCGGAGGCGTGCTTGATGCGCCGGACGACGTCGAACGACGTCATCCCCGTCGGCTTGTCCAGCACCAGCACGCCGTCCATGACGTCTACTCGCGCTGCTGGTCGTCGTCGCCCGCGCCGTCGCTGTCGGCCGACTGCTCGGCACCGTCCGTCGATTGTTCGCCACCTTCGGGGTTCGGCGGCGCCGACGAGGCGATCTCGTGCAGCAGATGTTCGACTCGCGACGCCTGCTCAAACACCCGATCGATCTCGAAATTCAGCGTCGGCGTCACCTTCAACCGCAGCCGGCGGGCGATGGCGTGACGAAGAAAACCGCTGGCGCGCTCCAGTCCTTCGCGGACGTGTTCCAGCTCGGCGTCGCCGGCGTTGTGCACGGTGAACAACGCCCACGCCTGGCGCAGATCGCCTGACAGTCGAACGTGCGTGATGGTGATGAGCCCGGCGCCCTGCACGCGCGGATCTTTGATCTCTCGTCGGGCAATCACCTCACCGATGATCGCCCGCACTTCGCCGGCCACCCGCTCTGTCCGCTGCGACACCGTCATCCCTCCCAGTGGCGCAGGTCTTTGCCCAGCGTGGTGGCGTCGAACGTCTGCAGCTCGCGCTCTGCCCCGGTCACTTCGGCTTTGCTGCGCACGAAACGCAGCACCTCGTCCAGCGCAGACTCGACGAAGCGGCCCTCGTTGCCGCACAGGACGATCCCAAGCACGGCGCGCTGCCAAACGTCATTGTCAGCCACCTCAGCGATCGACACGTTGAACTTCCCGCGCACCAGATCCTTCACTCGCCGGACCACCATGCGCTTTTCCTTCAGCGAATGGCTGCCGGCGATGAACAGCGTGACGCGCGCGATGCCGACAGTCACGATGGAACCTCCGGACGACGATGACGGTCAGCGCTTGGCGCCCTGACCGATGGGCGCGTCCAGCGTGGGGGCCACCGATTCGATCTCGAACGCTTCGATGACGTCGCCTTCCTTGACGTCGCCGTAGCCTTCAACCGAAATACCGCATTCGTACCCCTGGGCGACCTCGCTGGCATCGTCCTTGAACCGGCGCAACGAACCGATCTTGCCGGTGAAGACCACCACCGAATCGCGAATGACCCGCACCTGAGCCTTGCGGAGGATCTTGCCGTCGATGACGAAGCTGCCGGCGATGGTGCCGGCCTTGGGGATGGTGAAGACCTGGCGCACCTCGGCCTTGCCCAGCACGCGCTCGCGCAGCACCGGCGCCAGCATGCCGACCATGGCCTTCTTCACGTCGTCCAGCGCTTCGTAGATGATCTGGTACAGCTTGATATCGACGCCTTCTTGCTCGGCCAGTTGCTGCGACTTGCCGGCGGGTCGGACGTTAAAGCCGATGATGACCGCCGACGACGCCTTGGCCAAACTGACGTCGGACTCGGTGATGCCGCCGACGCCGGTGGAGATGACGTTCACGCCCACCGACTCGGTCGACAGGTTGGTCAGCGCGTTCGACACCGCCTCGACCGACCCCTGCACGTCGGCCTTGAGGACGATCTTCACCTCTTTGACCTCGCCCGCCTTGATCTTGTCGAGGATGTTCTCCAGCGACACGCGGGCGCTGCCGGCGATGTCCTTCTTGCGACGGGCATCGCGGCGGTGCTCGACCAGGGACTTGGCGGCCTTCTCGTCGGAGACGGCGTTGAAGATCTCCCCCGCGTCCGGCACGCCGTCGATACCCAGCACCTCGACCGGCGTCGAGGGACCGGCCTCGGTGACCGCCTGCCCTTTGTCGCCCAGCATGGCGCGGATCTTCCCGGAGAACTCGCCCGCGACGATCAGATCGCCGAGGCGCATGGTTCCTTCCTCGACCAGGATCGTCGAGATCGGCCCGCGCGAACGATCCAAACGCGCCTCGACCACGTGGCCTTTTGCCGCCCGGTTGGGGTTCGCCTTGAGCTCAAGCACCTCGGCCTGCAGGGCCAGCATTTCAAGCAGCTTGTCGATGCCCTGCTTGGTCTTCGCCGACACGTTCACGTAGATCGTGCTGCCGCCCCACTCTTCCGACACCAGGCCGTGCTCGGACAGCTTGTTGCGGATCTGCTCGGGGTTGGCGCCCGGCTTGTCGATCTTGTTCACCGCCACCAGGATCGGCACGTCGGCTTCCTTGGCGTGGTTGATCGCTTCGATCGTCTGCGGCATCGGTCCGTCGTCGGCGGCGACCACCAGCACGACGATGTCCGTCATCTGGGCGCCGCGGGCGCGCATGGCGGTGAACGCCTCGTGGCCGGGCGTATCCAGAAAGACCACATCGCCGCGATCCGAATGAACCTTGTACGCGCCGATGTGCTGGGTGATGCCGCCCGCCTCGCCGCCGGCCACGTTGGCCTTGCGGATGGCGTCCAGCAGCGACGTCTTGCCGTGGTCGACGTGGCCCATGATGGTGACCACCGGCGCGCGCGGCACCAGGTCCTCCGGATTGTCGGCGACCTCGGTCTCGGTCAACACTTCTTCTTCGTTGAAAGCGGTCGATTCGATCTGATAGCCGAACTCGGTGGCGATCAGAGTGGCGGTATCAAGGTCGATGTCCTGGTTGATGTTCACGCCCATCATGCCCAGGGCCCACAGCTTCTTGATGACCTCTTTGCCCTTGATGCCCATCTTCTGGGCCAGGTCGGACACGGCGATGGTGTCGGCCATGCGCACCACGCGCTTGTGCTCGGCGGGCGTGGTGATCTGGGTCTGCTTGATCTTCTTGCCAGCGGCGGCGACGCGCTTCTTCGGCGGCGCGCCCGGACGCTGCCCCGGCGTTCCGAAGGCGGCGCGACCATAACGATCGCGACCCGCTCCGGCGGGCGTGCGATTGATAAGGCCGGTGCGGCCCAGACGACGCAGCTCCTCGTCGCGGTCCTTGATCTCGATCTTGGGCACACCCGGCTCGCCCCGCGGGGCCAGCCCCGGCAATTGGATGAAGGCGCCGGTGGCCGCCGAGCCCGTGACGACCGGGCTTGGGATCTGGCGAATGACCGTCCCTGGCGCGGCGGTGCCGGCCGCGGCAGCCGCCAGCGGAGCAGCGGGCGGACGCACTTCGACCACCGTCGTCGACGGCCCCTTCGCGGCGGCCAGCGTCTCCAACGGCGGGCGCGGTTCGGTCTTGGTGGCCGGCGCGGACGGCGTCATCTCGACCACCACCCGGGCAGGCGTCACCGGCGGCGCGGCGATGGTCGGTTCGCGCTTTTCATCGACCGGCGGAGCCGGTTTTGCTGGCGCGGTTGACGGGTTCACTTCGACGACCGTGCGAGCGCGAACGGGCGGAGCGGCGGGAGCCGGCGACGGCGCGGAAGGCGGCGCGGTTGTGACCGGCGTGGCCGCCGCTTGCGTCGGCGCTGGCGCCGGACGCGCGGCCGCCGGTGGGGCGCCTTTCGACCGACGACGAATGACCGTATCGTTCAGGCGCTCTTCGACCAGGCTCTCTTGCCGCTCCCGATCCAGCGAGCGCCGGATACGATCCAGCTCGCCGGGTTCCAGGTGCGACATGTGATTGGCCACTTCGATCCCCATGGCGCGGATCTTGGTGACCAGATCGCGGTTGGCGATCCCCAGCTCTTTGGCGACCTCATAGACGCGAACCTTGGGTCCCTGCGGGGCCTCTGGCGCGCTGGAGGAACCTTCCGACCGTCTTTCGTACCCACTTCCGATCATGGTGTCTTCCTAATCGTGGCTGCGATCAGCAGCTGCAAGAGTGAGTCTGGTTCCAAGCTGGCCAAATCCTCGATGCGCGAACGAAAGGCGCGCGCGAAGGCGCCGGTCTTGAGCGCCGCCTTCACACACGCTGCATGCCCGTGGATGGACGCACCCCGCCCGCCCGGCCGGCGGCCGCGCCACGGTTGCAAGCGTCCGTCGAGCAAGACCAGGCGCACCAATTGGTCGGCGGGCGCTGGCTTCCGACACCCGACGCATGTTCGCTGCGGCGACGCCATCTTGATCCTCGCGGGCGTTCATTGCTTAGGGACCCTCCGTCGATCGCGCGGCAGCCGCGGCGTCGGCTTCACCGGTTGCAGCCGCTTCGGCCGCCTCGGCGGCTTCACGCGCCACCCGGGCCATCTCCTCGGCGCGCACGCGCCGCTCGATCTCCGCGGCGCGGCCAGCGGCAGCGATGATATTTTGCGCCGCCTCTGTGCCGCCCAATCCCGGCACCGAGGCCAGCTCCTCGGCCTTGGCGTTGGCCACGTCAGCGGCCGAGCGCCAGCCCAGCTTGAAAAGCGTGTCAGCCAGATCGGTGCCGACGCCGTCGATGGCAGCCATCGACTGGCGCGACCGCGCTTCCATCTCACGAACCTTGGTCTCCGAATGGATGTCGATGCGCCAGCCGGTCAGCTGCGACGCCAACCGCACGTTCTGGCCTTTCTTCCCGATGGCCAGGGACAGCTTGTCGTCGGGAACGATCAGCTCCATGGTGTGGCTGCCGGCGTCGATGATCACCCGCGCCACTTCCGCCGGAGCGATGGCGTTACAGACGAAGCGGGCCGGATCGGCGTCGTATGGCACGATGTCGATCTTCTCGCCTCGAAGTTCCTGCACCACCGCCTGCACGCGCGAGCCTTTCATGCCCACGCAGGCGCCCACCGGGTCCACGTCACGATCGCGCGAGCTGACGGCGATCTTCGAACGCGCCCCCGCCTCGCGGGCCGAGGCCTCGATACGCACGATCTTCTCGTAGATCTCCGGCACTTCCATCTCGAACAGCTTTTCTAGAAGACCCTTGTGCGTGCGCGACAGGATGATTTGCGGACCGCGTGCGGTCTTATCGATGTCGACGACGTAGGCCACGATGCGATCGCCGGCCCGGTACGACTCGCGCGGCACCTGATCGCGCACCGGCAGGATAGCCTCCGCGCCGCCCAGGTCGACCACGATGTTGCCCCGTTCAAAGCGGCGCACGATACCCGAGATCAGCTCGCCGCGACGGTCTTTGTACTGGTTGAAGACATTTTCCCGCTCGGCCTCGCGCACGCGCTGCAGGATGACCTGCTTGGCGGTCTGGGCGGCGATGCGGCCGAACCCCTTCCAGGCCCGGTTCAGCTTCAGAAGCTCGCCGTACTTGGCGTCTTGCTCCTCGGCCTTGGCCTGATCTTTCTCGTCGAAGAAAATCTGGAACAGCAACTCGTCGCCGGCTTCCGCCTTGAGGCCGAAGCGGGTGGCGTCCTCGAGGGGGATCTCGCGGCCCTCAGCGCCCGGCGTGACCTGGTCGGCGATGATGATGATCTGGAACAGATCGACCCGACCGCTTTCCTCGTTGAACTTCGCCTCCATTTCGCGGTGCATACCGAACGCCTTCTTGGCGGCGGTCAAGATCGCTTGTTCCAGGGTTTCCACCAGGACCTGGCGATCGATGTTCTTGTCTTTCGAAACCTGATCCAGGACCAGGCCTAGGGCGGCACCATCGTTCATGAAGCGCTCCGGTGGAATTCTGCGTCCCAATCCGGAATCAGTTTCGCTGTCGCGATACTGCCGATGGGAAGCTGGTAAGACCGGCCATCACACTCGATCTCCACGAGGCCATCATGAGCCCCGCGAAGCGTACCGGAGAAGTTGCGTCGCCCCTCCACGCCCTCAGAGAGCCGAATGCGCGCGCTCTGTCCCGCAAACCGAGCAAAATCTCGCTCTCGCCGAAGGGGCCGATCAAGCCCTGGCGAGCTGACTTCCAACTGGTAGGCGTGGGGAATCAGATCCGCCACGTCCAGGGCCGCCGACAGATCCCGGCTGACCCGCTCGCAGTCTTCGTGAGAAATGGGGACCTGCTTGGTTTCGCCCTCGGCCGGCGGTAGCCGGTCGATGAAAAGGCGCACGATCCACCCCGAGGCTTCACGCCCCGACTGGACCTCTACCAAGTCGAACCCTGCGTCAGCGACGTAGGGCTCAGCCAGCGTCCACAAGTCTCGAATCTCCTTTCGCATCAGCGACGTTTGAATTGGTTTTGGGCAAAAGTTTTGGGCAAAAAAAAAGGCGGGCTCGCGGCCCACCTCGATCAGGCGGCAACGCAAAATTTCAGACCGCGGTTTATAACATGCTGATCTTCACCGCGCAAGGGAGCGAGCCGGCGCTAACACGCGGCCGTCGCTGGTTTTTTGTCTGGCGGCGGGCAGTTTTCGGCGCCAACCACCGTGCTAGGTTACAGGGTCGATGACCCCTCTTGTCGCCGCCGCCGTCCAGATTACCTCGACCGACGACGTGGCTCAAAACCTGGTGCGTTGCCAGGCGTTGGTCCGGCAAGCCCGCGCCGCCGGGGCCCAATTTGTCGGGCTGCCGGAAAATTTCGCTTTTCTCGGCAGCGACCGCGACCACCGGGCCGCCATCGCCGAATCCACCGAGGACGATGCGGCCGGCCCCATCTTGGGCGCCATGTGCGCGCTGGCCCGCGAGACCGGGGTGTGGCTGTTGCTGGGCGGATTCCCGGAACGAGGATTGCGGCCAGGCAGCATTCGCAACACGTCGCTGCTGCTGAATCCCGAAGGCGCGGTGACAGCCCGCTATCGCAAGGTTCACCTCTTCGACGTCGACGTCCCGGGCGGCATGCAGTTCCGCGAATCGGAGAGCGTCGACGCTGGCAACGACGTGGTGGTGGCCGAAACGCCCTGGGGCGGGATGGGCCTGACCATCTGTTATGACCTCCGCTTCCCGGAGCTGTACCGCCAGCTGGTCGCGCAAAAGGCGCGCATCATCACCGTCCCGGCAGCGTTCACCCGCGAGACCGGCAAAGATCATTGGCACCTTCTGCTGCGCGCCCGGGCCGTCGAGAACCAGGCCTTCGTGATCGCCCCGGCCCAGTTCGGCTGGCACGGCGGAAAACGATACAGCTATGGCCACGCGCTGATCGCCGATCCGTGGGGCGCGGTCATCGCCGAGTGCGGTGACCACGAAGGGTTCGCGCTGGGACGGCTGGACTTCGCGTATCAAGATCGCGTTCGCAGCAGTCTGCCTTGCCTTAGCCACCGGAAGTTGTGACGCAGCAACGACCTACGGCGCTGGCTTGGTCTGCGCCGGAGGCGTGACCCGCAGTTGATACGTTGGCGGCGCTGGTGGCGCCACGGCGTCGAACATCGTGCCGAGACCGCCCGAGCGCTTGATGGCCAGCACCGCCAGCAGAATCAGGATCAGAAACAGCGCGCGTCGAAAGTTGCGGCGAGGCAAAAGCGAGGTCCACGATCGCGGCGCATCCTTTGGCGATGGTGGCTTGGCGAGCGAAGGGCGCATGGGCGGTTTCGGCTACACCGGGCGGCTGGTGTGAATGTGGCGGATCTTGAGGCGGGTCCGGCGCTCCCCGCGGAAGGTGTCCAGCTCGGCGGTGGCCACCACGTCGACGCTGGCGCCGTTGCCGGGATCGCGATCGGCCATACCGAAGCCGATGGCGTCGCTGATCGATCCGCGCTGGGCCAACGTCAGCTGCAGGTGCCCCTGCCCCACCCGCCGCGTCGACTGCGCGGTGACGCCGGCGAAGGCGAACAACGGTTCGGCGTTGGCGGCGCCGAACGGGGCCAGGCGGACCAGGTCTTCCGCCATCGCCACGTCAAAATCGCCCAGATCAATCACGGCGTCGACGGCCACCGAGCGAATCGCCGCGGTCGATCGCAAGGCGCGCGCGGCCTCGGCCACGAAGCTGCGGCGAAAATCCTCCAGGCGTTCCTGGGAAAGGCTCATCCCGGCGGCGGCGGCGTGGCCACCATAGCGCGTGAGGTGCGATCGGCACTGAACCAGCGCTTCGTACAGATTGAAACCGGGGATGGTCCGCGCCGAGCCGCGCCCCTGGCCGTTTTCGAAGCCGATCACCACCACCGGGCGGGCGAATTTCTCCACCAGCTTGGCGGCGATGATGCCCACCACGCCGGGGTGCCAGCCATCGGCGCCGACCACCAGCGCGGCGTCGCCGGCGTGCGGTTCGGCCGCCTGCAGGGCCGCCGTCCACACCGTCTCTTGAATGCGTTGCCGCTCGCGGTTGCGTTCATCCAGTTCGGCGGTCAAGCGGCGGGCGTCGTCGATGGTGGGCGCCAGCAACACGTCCAGGGCCAGTTGCGCTTCGCCCAGCCGGCCGGCGGCGTTCAACCGCGGCGCCAGCCGAAAGCTGATGTCCTCGGCGTCCAGCGGACCGTCGCTGATGTTGGCCGCCTCGCAAAGCGCGGTGATCCCCGGACGCTTGCGCGCCGAGAGCACGCGTAGACCGGCGGACACCAAGATCCGGTTCTCCTCGACCAGCGGCACCATGTCGGCCACGCTGCCCAGGGCCACCAGATCCAGAAGGTCGCGCGGATCGAAGCTGGCCCCGCGATCGCGCAACCGCGAGCGCAGCGCCGCCGCCAGATAGAACGCCACCCCGCACGACGCCAGGCCCTTGAACGGGAATTGATCGTCGGTACGATGCGGGTTCAGCAAGGCGAACGCCGCGGTCTCGCCCGACGGGATCTGGTGGTGATCGATGACCATCACGTCCAGCCCGCGCTGGCGTCCCGCCTCCAGCGCTTCGACGTCGCTGGTCCCGCAGTCGCCGGTGATGAGCAGCGCGCACCCTTCGTCGGCAAAACGCGCCACATCGGCCACGCCCAGGCCATAACCCGCCTTGCGGTTGGCCACCCGGGGGATGACGTCGCCGCCGAACGCCCGCAGCGTCTGCGCCAGCACCGCCGCCGTGGTCACCCCGTCGACGTCGTAGTCGCCGAAGACGCCGATCTTCTGTCGTTCATCCAGGGCGGCGACGATGCGCTCGACCACCCGGCCCAGATCCGCCATCCCGGCCGGCGCGCGTAGGTCCGCCAACCGCGGCGCCAGGAACCGCGCCGCCACCGTTGCTTGGGCCAAGCCGCGCGCGATCAGAATCCGCGCGGTCAGCCGCCTGACCCCGATCGCTTTTGCCAGCGCGTTCGCTTGCCCCTCATCAACTTCCGGAGCCTGCCATTCGAACGCCCGCATCGGCGCTCAAACTAACATGCCCTAAGCGATGGCGGTCAGGCTTCGATCGCCGTGCAGCTGGTGGTAGCCAAGCCCGGCCCGGCGCCCGCGGAGTTGAGGTTGGTTCCCACCGCGCGCAGAAGGCTGAGCAACACGACGCTGCAGCTTTCGTCGCCGGTCGGCGATCGATAGTGAATGCTGGGGTACTTGAAGAAGCCGCCTGCCTTGCCGGCGATCAGGATGGGAAAGTCGCGAACGTTGTGGAACCGCCCGTCGGAGGTGTCGGACGTACCCATGATCGCGCAGCTGTCCAGCACGTTGCCCGCGCCTTCGGGGATGGCCTTCAATGACTGCAGCATGGTCCCGAACATCTTCACGGTGAACACCGTCGACGCCTGCACCTGCGGCTGCAAGCCCGGCTCGTCGTGCGTCAGCTGGTGGTGTCCCTCGCTGAGCCCCACCTGCCAGAACACCGTGCTGGCCACGCTGCCCGTGTACAGCATCGAGAACACGCGCGTCTGATTGCAGGCCAAAGCCATGGCGACCAGATCGCTCATCGCCTTGGTCTTGGGTTCGATCTGTTCCTGGCCATTCTGATCGGGAAAGCTGCCCGGACGCATCGGGAGCTTGCACGCCACCGGGGGCGGCACAGCGGCCAGTGAAAGCCGGTTCTCGATCGAGCGCACGCCGTCCGAGTGCAGATCGAGGCGGGCCCGGTCGGCGGCGCCGGCGCGGCCACGGATCGACATCAGATCGCCCAGCACGGCGTCGAGGATGCTCTTGCGCAGGGCCACCGTCGCGTCCACCACCGGTGTCGTGTTGGGTGCCGTGAACCCGGTGCCGAACAGGCGGTCGAAGACATTGGCCGGATCGTACTCCGGCGGGTTGGGGCTGTCGGGACCGTTGTGAGAAAGATAGTGCAGCGTGGTTCCCTCGACGGTGTCGAGACGGTTGGAGATTCCCACCTCCAACGATTTGAAGCGCGACGTGGTCCCGATGATCTTCGCCGCCACCTGATCGATGGTGGGCTGGCTGAAGGTGGATCGATACGGAGCATCCCCGGCCGGCTGCGACATCAGCGGCGCACCGGAAAGGATCCCCACCGTCCCCGAATGGTGGCCGCGCTCGTCGCCCGAGGTGATGCGCGTGCCCGAGACGACGTTGACGTAGTCCTTCACGCCGAGCGCCACCAGCGGCGCCAGCGACAGACTGGGCGTCCAGTTGGCGCCGGTATCGACGGGAACCCAGCGATCGGGTTTTACGCCGTTGCCCCAGAAGAAAATCCCCAGCCGGGTGGGAATGGCCGTGCCGTCGGCGTAGGCGGTTCCGTTGCCGTTGAACATCGCTTCAAGCGGTGGCAGCGCCAGCCCAACGCCCACGCCACCCAGCGCGCCCCGCAGCACCGTTCGTCGATTGATTCTGGATTTAGACATAGCGTCGTCTCCCGTGCCTTACGGCTTGGCGCCTTGGTTGATCCAACGCTGGATGATGTCCAACTCTGCCGTGGTCACGGTCTTGCCCGACGTCGCCAGCGGCATATGGTCGCCGCACATGTGCGTGGTGATGGCGCCGTCGAACGTCAGCTTGACCCACAGCAGGCTGTGGTCGGTGTCGCCGGGAACCACGCGCTTGGGCGGCGGCGTCAGCCAGTCGCACGCCACCGTCAGCGCGTTGGTCACGGTCGAATTCGTGACCAGATTCGCGTAGCTGAAATTCAGGCCCGCCTTGGCGTCGGTGGTGTGGCAAGGCGAGCACTTGTTGGCGATGATCGGCGCCACGTGCATCGCATAGCTGATGGGCCCGGTGGGCACCACGGGCCCATCGACCGTCCCGCTGTCTGGCCGACCAACGTCAGCCGGGCCCGCGTCTACCGGCGCGCCGCCCGTGCCGGATGCACCGCCCGAACCGCCGCTGCCAGGGGCGCCGCCGGCGCCGGTGTCCTCTGAGGGCGGCGCGGCGTAGGTGAAGGCAGCGTTCTGGACCATACCGTTCAGCAAGGCGCTGAATTGAAATTTGCCGTCCTTGAATTGCTGCGCCAGCTGCTGAATGGCCGCTTCCTCGCTGTTCACCTCGACGTGGCCGACCACGTACCGGTAAAGGTTGCGGGCGACGCAGGTGGCGACGTTGGGGTTGTCGTGCATCGCCTTGGCCAGCTCACGCGGACCGTTGAAGGCCAGCCCGTCCAGATCGCCGGTGACGTCGATGGGCTGCCCGGCATCGGTGGTGCGGAAGGCGCCGATGCCATCGAAGTTTTCGAAGGCCAGGCCCAGCGGATCCATCAGCGTGTGGCAGGTCTTGCACGGCTCCATCGCCCGATGAATCTCCAGCTTCTGCCGCATGGTTTGCTTGACCGGCGCCGCGCTGTCGTCGGGCAGCGGCGGCACGTTCATCGGCGGCGGCGGGATGGTCTCGCACATCAGCATCTCGCGGATGAACTTGCCCCGGTAGGTCGGCGAGCCGATGTTCGAATGGGCATTCAGCGCCAGGAAGCTGCCCTGGCCCAGGTAACCCACGCGCACGCCCGAATCGGGCAGCGTCGTCTTGACGAAATCGGTGCCGGTGACCGGCGGCAAGCCGTAAAGCTTGGCCAGCTCGGCGTTGACGAAGGTGGTGGGCGAATCGAAGATCTCGCGGTAGTCAGCGTCGCGAGTGATAGCGATGTCGGTCAAAAAGCGCAAAGTCTCTTCGCGCATGGCCGGCCCCAGGGTGTCGGTCTTCTGGGAGAACGCCGACGGAAGCTGCGGCAGACTGTCCAGATCGGCCAGCCGGTAATACTCGGTGAAGAAATTCTGTGCGCCGATCGCCGCCCGCGGCGATTTCAAGAGCCGCTGCACCTGGGTGCCGAATCCCGCGCCCTCGGTCAGCTGGTGCGCGTCTGCCGCGTCCAACAAGGCGTCGTCCGGTGTCGAGTTCCAGAGAAAGTAGGACAGCCGGGTGGCCAGTTCATAGTCATTGAAGACCATCCGGTTAGGGTTGGCCGGATCCGCCGTGCCCCACTCTTCTCGATAAAGAAAATGGGGCGATTCGAGGAGGCCGGCCAGTCCATATCCAAGGCCACTGAAGTAATTCTTCAACGTCGTTTGTGCGGTCTTGGCGACGCCGGAATAGGTCGTCACCTCGGCGTCGGTCAGGGGACGGCGCCAGGCGCGCCGCCCGAACTTCTTGATGAACGCCTGCGTGCACGCGTCGTCGGTGACGGCGGTCGGGTTGCATCCGACCAGCGCCGCGGCCTTGGTGGGGTCGGACAGCGCCTGGGTGGCCAGGCTCAGCGCGGACGTCTCGAACTCTTCGATGATCTGGTTGGAAAGGCTGACCCGCGCCGCCCCGATCGAGGCAAATCCGCTTAACGCCGTGTCGCCTTCAAAGTCCTTCGAGACAGTGACGCCGCTGCCCAGCAGGTCGGCGATGGTGTTGCGGTACTGCACCATCGTCAGTCGACGCAGGCCCGCAGGCGCCGGCATGAACTGCCCGGGAGCCGGCTGGCCGCCCAGCCCGGAATTGCCTCCGCCTCCGGAGACGCCGCCGCTGCCGCCCGGGGTGCTATTCGGCGGCGTCTTGCCGGCCGAGCACGCCAGTGAGCCCACAACCAAGATAAACGTCACCGCCCGCGGCCGCCGACAAGCCCGGTCTTCAACCTGGAACTGCCGACGCCTGCCCATAGCCGGACCTCCGACAACAATTGATCAAGACAAGAAACGCGCGCTGCATTGTTTGCGGCGGCGAGGAAAACCGATCAACTTTGGCGCAATTACGACTCTCCCAACCGTCATAAGGGTGGGCGAGGCCGAAATTCTTTCCGCGCCGGCGACGTTTTCCTGCTTTCGGGCGCGTCCGGGCCCTCGAGGTCTAAACTTCGCCCGGTTCCAGTTCGTCGCGCTTGCGGCGGGCGTTGCGTTCGGGCTTGCTCTGCTGGCGGCGCTGGCTGGCCAGGTACTTGTCGTTCAGCCAGATCAGGATCGGGCTGGCGATGAAGATGGACGAATACGTCCCCACCACCACGCCGACGTTCATGGCGAAGGCAAAGTCACGAATGACGCCCACCCCGAAGATATTCATCGCCAAGGTGACGAAGAAGACCGTGGCGCTGGTCCAGATGGTGCGAGACAGCGTTTCGTTGATCGACTGATTGACCACCCGATCGAATCGGCGATCGCGCAACCGCGCCGCGTTCTCCCGGATGCGATCGAACACCACGATGGTGTCGTTCATGGAAAACCCGATGATGGTCAGCACCGCCGCCACCGTGGTCAGCGAGAACTCTTTGTATGTGACGGCGAAGGCTCCGATGCTGATCACCGCATCGTGGAGCAACGCCACCACGGTGCCCGGGCCGTAACGAAAGTCGAACCGGAAGGCGATGTACACCATGATCAGCAAGATCGCGTACAGCAGGGACCGGATGCCGTCGTACTGCAGCTGCTTGCCGGCCTTGGCGCCCACCGATTCCACCTGCGGGATGGCCGCCACCGCGCCGGCGCCAAAGTGGGCGTCCAGCGCCCGGCGCACGTCGGTGTCGATACCGACCAGGGTAACCTCGTAAGTGTTCTCGTCGGCGCGGCCAAACGGCTGCACCTGGGTGGTGTGAATGCCGATGGCCTTCAACGAATTGCCCAGGGACGTGGGATCAACCGGCTTGTCGTAGCGCAGGTAGATCTTGTCGCCGCCCTCGGACCACTCGAACTTCTTCAAGGAGGCGTCGCCTTCCTTGGCCAGCGATTCGTGAATCTGCTTGGCCTGGTTCTCGGATACCACCGAGACCGCCGCCAGGCGGATCATGTAGTTGTTCTTGTTCTTGCCCGAGGGATCGGCGTAGCGAACCACGTCGGCGTTTTCATGTCCTGACTGGGCGAGGACCTTGCGCAATTCGCCCGAATCGATGGGCTTGGAAAACTCGATCATCAGCTCGGTGCCGCCGCGAAAGTCGACGCCCCAGTTCAGCATGTGGCCGCGGCTCTTGAAGACGTAGGCGTTCAGCGGAAGCATGATGAACGTCAGCGCCACCAGGATGATCGACAGGCCGATCCAGTATTTCTGGTTGCCGATGAACTCGTAGGTCGAGTGCGGCTTGATGACCTCGAAGAACTTCTGCTCTTTATTCTGCGCAGCCATGATCCGCCTTTAGATGGAAAGAGTGGCGCGCGCAGCCCCGCGGCGGCCGACCAAGGCGTCGAACATCCAGTGCGACAGCCAGTAAGAGGTGAACAGGTTGGTGATGATGCCGACCAATAACGTGACAGCGAAGCCACGGATGGGGCCCGAGCCGTACGAATACAAAACCACCCCGGCCACAAAGTTGGTCACGTGGGCGTCGAACACGGTCCAGAACGCCCGCGCGAACCCGGAGTCCACCGCCGTGCGCGGCGATTTGCCCATCCGCAATTCCTCGCGGATGCGCTCGTAGATGATGATGTTGGCGTCCACCGCCATACCGATGGTCAGCACCAGGCCGGCGATCCCCGGCAAGGTCAACGACGCCTCGAACGCCGCCAGGATGGCGATCATGAACAACAGGTTCAGGATCATGGCGATGTTGGCGATGAGCCCGGAGAACCGATAGTAGATGAGCATGAACAGGATGACGGCGGCCGCGCCGACGTACATCGAGAACTTGGCCTTCTCCACCGAATCGCGGCCCATGGTCGGGCCGACCTGGGTCTCGAACGTCTTGCGCAGAGGGGCCGGCAGCGCGCCTGAACGCAGCACCGCCACCAGATCCTTCGCCTCCTGCTGAAGCTGGAAGGGATCGCCAAAGCTGCCCAGGGTGATGCGGCCGCGAGCGCCGATGCGGCCTTCGATCACCGGCGCGCTGGTGATCTTGTCGTCCAGCAGGATGGCCATCTTGCGGCCGATGTTGTCGCCGGTCATGCGCTCGGAGATGGCGGCGCCCTGGCGATCGAACTCGAAGCTGACCTCCGGGCGGCCGGTCTGCTGATCCCAGGTCTGGTCGGCGTTCGACAGGTATTCGCCGGTCAGCGACGCGCGCTTGTGCAGGTAGAACGTGCGCCAGTATTTATCCGGCGTGGCCTCGCCAGCCTCGTTACGACCCTGGTTTTCTTCATAGCCGATCTCGTGATCCGGGGGGACCGCCAGCGCGCCGGTCTGCTCGTCGAAGAACTTCTTCAAGGCATCGCGGTTCTTCGAGCGCAGGTAGACGTCCTCGTGCTGCTTGCCCGAGTCCTTCTCCGTCCACGATTCGGGCACCACCTCGATACCCGAATCCTTGGGCACCGTGGCTGCCAGGCGGCGCATGTATTCGCTGCCGTCATCGACCATCTTGAATTCCAGCTGGGCGGTGCGGCCGATGATCGATTTGATACGCTCGAAGTCGGCGGACTTCAACCCCGGCAGCTCGACGATGATGTCGGTGCCCTTCTTGATGATGGTGGGCTCGGCGACACCGAACTTGTCGACGCGGCCGCGGATGGTCTCGATGCCCTGGCGCAAGGCATAGTCGCGCACCTCTTCGACCTGATCCGGATCCAGGCGCAGTCGCACCACGCCGGTGTCAGGCTTGCGTTCAATCAGGTCCACCGACTTGCGGTAGTCGCGCAGGATGGCCTCGTCCAGCTTGGCCTGGTCGGCCGGCGGCTTGAACGTGAACACAATGTCATCGCGCCCTTCGCGCACGACGTTGACGTCGGTGATGCCCTTGTCCTTGCGCAGTCGATCTTCGATGTCCGTCGAGAGGCGGTCGACCTTGCCGGACACCGCCTTGTCGACGTTCACCTCATAGACAAGGTGCAGGCCACCTTGAAGGTCCAGGCCTAGCTGGATGCGCTTTTGGAAATATTTTTTGATCAGCGCCGGCTGCTTGGCTTCCGGCACCACCGTCGGGATCAGGTAGAGGCAAGCCGTTACGGTGACCACGCCGTAAAGCACGGCCTTCCACCACCATGAGCGTTCCATTCAAAAGTCCGTTGCGGGGGGTTTACGAAGCTTTGGCGTCGGTCTTGGGTGCTTCCGCGCCGTTGTAGCGGCCGGTCACGGCGGCGCGGGTGACGCGCAGGCGAACACCTTCTTGCACCTGCAGTGTCAGCTCGTTGTCTTTGATGCCGGCGATCTTGCCGATAATTCCCCCCTGCGTGACCACCTCGTCGCCCTTTTTCAGCTCCGACAGCATCGACTGATGCTGCTTGGCCTTCTTCGACTGCGGACGGATCACCAGGAAATAGAACACGCCGAAAATCAGGATCAACGGCAAGAACTGCGTCAGGGCGCTGCCGCCCGGTGCTTGCTGAGCCATTCCAAGCAGATATTGAGTCAAGAGTTCGTGGCCTCCAGCCGCGAAACGCATAGCAGACGGCCGATCGGGGGTCAAGCATCGTGGGCGGACGGAAACACTATTGTGCTTGGTAGACTTGCTCTAGAGTGCCGCCCAGATGACGTACGGTGCGCTTCTTTCGAGCAAGTTGATCAGCGAGGGCAAGTTCCAGGAGGCGGTAGAGGCGGCCAGCCAGGAGATCAGCCTGCAGCCGGACGAGCCCGAGGCCTATTTCAACCGTGGCCAGGCCCGAGTGGGCATGGATCAGCTGGCGCAAGCGGTGGCTGATTACCAGCGTGCCCTGACCATGAACGCCAGCGACAGCGCCATGGATCCGGAAGCGGTCGACGACGAGCTGTTCTTTGCCCTGCGCACGCTGGCCACCCAGCGCCAGGACGATCCCGCCGCGTCCGTGGCCACCCTGCGGGAGTATGTCTCGATGTTGCCGCACGGCCGGCACGTCGAGGACGTGGCGAAGTGGATCGACAAGCTGCGCGGCGTGGAGACGGTCTGGTACCGCGAGCGCGCTTGAAGGCAGGCGTAGAAGCGCCTTCCCTCAGGCTTCGTCGTCCGCGAAGGCGATGACGTCGCGGATCTGCGCCGCGCCCAGCGCGAACATCACCAGCCGATCAAAACCGAGCGCCACCCCTGCCGTCTCCGGCATGTGGGGCAGCGCCCCCAGCAGATTTTCATCCAGCGGGTAGACGGTCCGCCCACGAGCGGCCCGCGCCGCTGACTCGGTTTCGAACCGCCGTCGCTGCTCGGCGGCGTCGGTCAGCTCGCCGAAGGCGTTGGCCAGCTCCAGGCCGCCGGCGTATAGCTCGAAGCGCTCGACCACCGCCGGATCGGCCGCCTTCGGCCGCGCCAGCGCGCCCAGCGGGGCCGGCCAATCGAAGACGAAAAGGGGTGGTGATTGCGCCAGCGTCGGCTCGACTTTGTCGAGAAACGCTTGAAAGAAAAGATCGTCCCATTCCTGGGCGGCGCCGACCGCCACACCCGCCGCGCGCAGCGTGTTCGCCAGCGCGGCCGGTGTCTCGTCGCCGGCGATGGTGACGCCCACGTGCTCACGGAACAGCGCCGCCACGGTGGTGCGGGCAAATGCTGCGGCTGGCAGCGCCGGCGGCGTCCACCCGCCATCGACGGCCGCCGCCACCGCCACCCGCACCAAGGCTTCACAGTCGGCGGCGATCTGGGCCAGCGGCGCGTTCGCCCGGTACCACTCGACGATGGTGAACTCGGGCTGGTGGTGCGGGCCGCGTTCGTCGCCGCGCCAGGCCTTGCCGATCTGGACGATGCGCGGAAGGCCCGCGGCCACCAGCCGCTTCATGTGGTACTCCGGCGAGGTGATCAGCCAGCGGCGCGGACGCCCGGTTTCGCTGGCTTCGATCGCCTCCAGGTGAACTTCCTGGCCGGGCGCCGGCACGCGGGCCGGCGTCTCCACCTCCAGAAAGCCTTCCGCTTCGAACCAGTGGCGGACGGCGCGCAGGATCGCCGCGCGTGCCTCCAGGGCCGGACGGCGTGCGCCCAGCCTGGACCATTCGTTCTGCACGAGCGAAAGCCCGCCTAGGCGCGACCGACGCGTTCCAGGTACTCGCCGGTGCGCGTGTCGATCTTCACCACGTCGCCGACGCCGATGAACAGCGGCACGTTGATGCTGGCGCCGGTGGAGATCCGGGCCGGCTTGGTCGATCCGGTGGCGGTGTCGCCGCGAAATCCGGGCTCGGTCTCCATGATTTTCTGTTCGATGAAATTCGGCAGCGTGACGCCGACCGCGCGATCGTGGAAGAACAGAACCTCGACGTTGATGTTCTCCGGCATGAACAGGGCCGACTCGCCGATGGTGGTTTCGGGAATTTGCACCTGATCGTACGACGTGGTGTCCATGAACACGAACGAGTCAGCATCCTTGTACAGATACTGCATCGTCTTGGTCTCGACGTTCGCCGGCTCGAATTTTTCGCCCGAACGAAAGTTGCGCTCCAGCACCGCGCCGGTCAGCAGGTTCTTCACCTTGGTGCGCGTGAACGCCGCGCCCTTGCCCGGCTTGACGAATTGAAACTCGACCACCGTATAAGGTGCCCCATCCATCATGATCTTGAGGCCCTTACGGATATCAGACGTGTCAAACATGAGACCCGGGGATTTAGCCCGCCGCCCTCCCCTGCGTCAACACCAATACGGATCCGAAGCCCCGTATTCTCTGACGGATCGCAGGCGGGCTCCGCCCGCCTGCGACAATACCTGCCGAACAAGATCTGGCTCCAGCTCTCGTCGCGCGGGGGTGGGCTCGTGGGAGGGTTAGCCCCTCCCACGCTCCGTGTGGCGGCTCAGGGACTCGAACCCCGGACCCGGCGCGTATGAAACGCCTGCTCTAACCAGCTGAGCTAAGCCGCCGTGAAATCACTGCTACGAACCGCGGCGATTTTGCTCGTCGGGCCCTTCGTGTCAAGTGCCAGAACGCGGACCAGGAACAAAAGTCAGCGACGCGCCCGCTGCCTGACCACCTCCGCCATGCGCGCCACCACCTCGTCCACGCTCAGACTGCTGGAATCGATCTCCACCGCGTCGTCCGCCTTGCGCAGCGGCGCCACCGCGCGGCTGCTGTCGCGCTGATCGCGGGTGGCCATCTCGGCGCGCGTCTCCGCTTCATCGACGGTGCGCCCGGCCGCCCGCAGCTCGCTGACTCGTCGGCGCGCGCGTTCTTCCGCGCTGGCGGTGAGAAAAAATTTCGCTTCGGCGTGCGGGAACACCACCGTACCGATGTCCCGTCCCTCGACCACCACCCCGCCCGCCGCCCCCAGCTGCCGCTGCAGCTCCAAGAGCGCCGTCCGCACTTCCGACAGTGCTGAGACGCGCGACGCGCCGTCGGAGATCTCCGGCGTGCGGATGTCGTCGCTCAGATCCGCGCCGTCCAGCAAGGTGTGGTTCTTCTCGCCGCGCAGCTCGAAGCGGATACCCAGGCCGACCGCCAGCGCTGCCACGCCCGGTCCGTCGGTCCAGGCGATGCCGCGCCGGCGCGCCAGCAAGGCCAGCGTGCGATAGATGGCGCCGGTGTCGACCAGCGCGTAACCCAACCTCTGCGCCAAAAGGCGCGCCGTCGTCGACTTCCCCGCGCCCGCGGGCCCGTCGATGGCCACCACCAGGCGCTGCGAACTTTCTGGCATCGGCGGCAACCTACCACATAAGATCTGGCCCGATGGACCGTGTCCGCCTGCCCTGCCTGCTCGCCCTGGCAGCCGTCCTGTCGTCGTGTGGGCGTGGCGGCGCACCATCCGCTCCCTCACCGGCCGTCGCCCTCAGCGCGGACGATCCCCCGCTCGCGCGCGTCGGCTCCGTCGAGATCCGGCGTTCGCAGGTGGCGGCCCAGATGCGCGCCGGCGGTCAGACCGAACGCCAGGCCTTGGACGAGCTGATTCACTTCGAGCTGCTCGCCCGCGCCGCCGCTGATTCCGTCAGCGCCGACGATCCCGAGGTGCGCGACGCCGTGGACGCAATGCGGGTGCAACGCCTGATCGAATCCGAACTGGAACCGCACCTTGGTCGCGACGATATTCCCGACGACGTCCTGCGCGAGGTCTACGATCGGGCCCAGAAGATCTTCGTTCACCCGCGCCTGGTCGAGGTGGCCATGCTGAACGTCTATACCGGCGCCCGCATGAAACCCGAGCCGCGCGCCAAAGCCGCCGCCACCGCGCGCGCGCTGGACGAACACCTGCGCGCCAGCACCGGCCACTCGCGGGAGGAATTCGAATCCATCGCCCTCAATCCAGCGTGGAAGGATCGCAAGGTCCAGTTCAGCCGCGTCTGGCAGGCCGTCGACGATCCCTTCCCCGCCGAGGTGGGCCGACAGGTGCAGCGCCTGGCCAAGCCCGGCGATACCACGCCGATGGTCGCCGCCGAGACCGGCTTTCACATCGCCACTTACCTGGGCGAGCGGCCCGCCGAAGACATCTCCTTCGCTGACGCCCGCCCCCGTCTGCGCGAGCAAATCCACGAGCGATGGCGCACGAGTCGCTTCCTCGAATTCACGCAAGCCCTCGCCGGCTCGCACACCATCGAGGCTTTTCCCGAACGGCTGACCGCCGACAGCCAGCCGTAAGCGCGCGCCTACGCCTTCTTGAAGCGCGACGGATACGTTGCCCCGAAGTCCTTGTCAGGGTGCAGCTCTTTGGCGCGCCCGATCAGGAGGTCTTCGGTTTCGACGTGCTTGGGATCGGGAAGGCAGCACTCCACCGGGCACACCGCCTGACAAGCCTCGTGATCGTGAAAGCCCACGCACTCGGTGCACAGCTTGGGGTCGATCACATAGATGTCATCGCCTTCGCTGATCGCCTCGTTCGGGCATTCCGGTTCGCACGCGCCGCAGTTGATGCATTCTTCGGTGATGTAAGTGGCCATTGGTCTCCTGCCTGTCCTTTCGGGCGCTTTAGATGCGCTCCGAAGATCGAGCCTGTCAAGTCTATTTGCCGCCAACGGGAACGTCAACGCTGGCCGGACGCCGAAGCCGGTTCTGTCAGGCCTGCGGCTGCGCTTCGGTGGCCACGGTGGCGCGCCCGATCTTGTTGCCGCGCAGGTTCACCGCCACCAGCTTCGACACGCCCGGCTCTTCCATGGTGATCCCGCACAGGCGGTCGGCGATCTCCATGGTCCGGCGGTTGTGGGTGATGATGATGAACTGCGACCGGTCGGTCATCTCACGCACGACATCGTTGAAACGGCCGACGTTGGCTTCGTCCAGCGGCGCGTCCACCTCGTCCAGCAAGCAGAACGGCGAGGGCTTGACCAGGAAGATGGCGAACAGCAGCGACACCGCGGTCAGCGCCTTCTCGCCGCCGGACAGAAGTTCGATGTTCTGCATGACCTTCTTGCCGGGCGGGTTGGCGATGATCTCCACGCCGGTCTCCAGCAGATCGCGATCGTCGCTGAGCTGCAGATAGGCGCGGCCCCCGCCGAACAGCCGCGGGAACACCTCTTGAAACTTGAGGTTGACGGCGTCGAAGGTCTCCCTGAACCGCTTGCGCGAGGCGCGGTTGATCTTCTCGATGGCCGACTCCAGCTGGGTGATGGCCGACTCCAGATCGGCTCGCTGCGCCGTCAAGAAGTCGAATCGCTTTTGAAGTTCTTCCGATTCTTCGATGGCCGTCAGGTTGATCTCGCCCATGCGTTCGATGAGGCCGCGCAGCTCGTTCATACGCTTCTCCTCCCCCTCGCCCACCAGCGGCCGCAGGTGAAAGTCGATCACCACCTCGGCCAGCACGACCTCTCGATAGCGGCCCGCCACGTGCTCTTCCAGCGACGTGCGGCGCATGGTCGCTTCCTGGCAGCGCAGCTCCAGCTTGGCCATGGTTTGCCCGAGACGGGTAACCTCGGTTCGCAGCGCCCGCAGCTCGGCGTCGCGCTGGGCCAGCGCCGCCTGCCGCTGCTCCAGCCCACCGCTACGCTCGGCGTGGGCGCGGGCGCGGGCTTCCGCCTCCGCGTGCCACAACGACGCTTCCTCGCGTAGTTGATGAGCATCGGCGCGCAAGCTTTCGATCCGCGTCTGCTCCTCGGCGATGGTCTGTTCCAGTCGGGCGGCGCGGCTTTCGTGCTCGGCGCGCTCGGCGGTGAGGCGTTTCATGGTGGCGTGGGCGTTCACTCGCCGGTCCTGCGCTTGGGCCGCCGCCACCTTCAGCGTGGTCAGCTCGTTCACCAGCGCGTCGACCTGTTCGGCCAGGTTCAGCGACTGCATGCGAAGCTCGCCGCTGCGCGTTTCCGCGATGGTCACCGCTTCCCAGTCGCGCTCCAGAGCCGCCACCGCGTCTTCGTGACGGCGCTCGGTGTCATCGAGCGATCGCCGCAGATCTTCCGTCTGGGCGGCCAGCTGGTTGCGCCGCGCCGTCAGCCGGCGCGTTTCTTCGGTCGCGCGATCAAGGTCCTTCTGCTGCGAGACGATCCCCACCTCGTCGCTGCGCTGCTGGGCGGTCAGCTCTTCGATGGCGCGGCCGACGTCGGCCAGTTGCTGCTTGCAATCGATGTGGCGGGCCAGCGCCGCCTGATAGTCGCTGTCCAGGCGGCCGACGATCTCTTCCAGCTCGCGAATCTCGCGCTTCTGCTCCAGCACGCCGGCGGTGGCCGATTCGCGCGAGCCGCCCGTGACGACGCCGTGCGGATCCACCACTTCGCCTTCAAGCGTGACGATGGTCTTGTTGGTCTTCGTCTGCCGCCAAAGCTCGATGGCCCGTTGAAGATTTTCGACCACCAGCACGTCGCCCAGCAGGTACGCCGCCACCTTGTCATACTGGCGGTCGTAACCAATCAACTCGAGGATGGGGCCGCGCACGCCTTCGCCGGTCGGCCACGGCAGGGTCTCCGGTAACGACGCCGGCAAGAACACCGGCGCGGGGTCCGCACCAGCTTCGACGGCCATGCCGCCGGTGGCATCGTAAACCACCGTGCCCGGCGCCGTGCTCATCATCGCCGGCGAGCGCAGGCCCAGCGGAATGAAACTGGATCGCCCCTGACTGCGCGTCTTCAAGAACTCGATCGCCTCGACCCCCACCTCGTGCGATTCGACGATGATGTTGCCCAGGCGTTCGCCCAGGACCGCTTCGACGGCGGTCTCCAGATCGGGCGGCGGCTGGATGATGTCGGCGACGACGCCGCGAATTCCCGAGGCGGCGCCTTGCCCCTCGCGTTCGCGGTGCTGCTGCATGATCGCCCGGACGCCCTTTTGAAAGCTTTCATAGCGATCTTGAATCTCCACCAACGACGCCATGCGCGACCGCCGGCGGTGCGATTCCTCCCGCAATGTCTCCAGTTCCAGTTCGCCGCGCGAAACATCGGCGCGCAATGATGTCTGGCGCGCCTCCTCGGTCTGCCGCCGGCCCGACAGTTCGTCGCGCCGGACGCGCAGCTCCGTCAGGCTGGCGCGCAGCAATTCGTCTTCGGAAACCACCGCCGCCAAACGCTCGGCCGAAGCCCCGTCTTCGTTGCCGAGGCCTTCGAGGCGCACGCTGAGATCGTCACGGCGGGCGGCGGCCGCGCCTTTCTCCGCTTCGTTGCGGGCGATGCGCGCCCGGCAAGACGCCACCTCGGCCAGACAGGTCTCCAGATCGCGCCGCGCCACGGTCAAAGCTGCGCGGGCCTGGTCGTGATCGGAGGCCTTGGTCTCATAGCTGACCCGGCTGACCTCTGCTTCTTCGTCCAGCAGGGCAAGCTGCCCTTCCAGATCGCCGATTGTCGCCGCGTGCTGCGTGGCGCGCGACAAGAGCTCGGCGATCTCCTTGCGAGCCGCCTCCGCGCGGGCCGTCAGGGCCAGCGCTTCGTCGTCGTAGTGATCGGCGCGCTGGGTCCCCAGTTGGGCCTTGTTCGACAAGGCGAACAGATCGTCTTTGGCCGCGTTCAATTCAGAAAGCTCGTCGGTGACCGATAGCCGTTCAGTCTCGACCGTCACTTCCCAGGTGGCCAGAGTGGCTGCGGCGGTCTCGTGCTGCCCGCCGACCATGACGTTTTCTTCGCGCAGCGACTTTTCTTCCGCCAGGTGCCCGAGGTATCGCTGCGCTGCCGACCACAGCTCGATGTCCTTCAGCTCGGCCTTATAGCGCTTGTACCGTTCGGCCTTTTGCGCCTGCAACCGCAGCGAACGCAGCCGCGTCTCCAGCTCGCCGATGATGTCCGAGACCCGCAGCAGATGCTGTCGCGTGGAATCCATGCGCCGCTCGGCGGCCTTCTTCTTCACCTTGTACTTGGTGATCCCGGCGGCTTCGTCGATGAGGCCACGCCGATCGTCGGGACGCGACGACACGATGAATCCGATCCGTCCTTGTTCGATGATGGCGTATGCCTTGGAACCGACGCCGGTGCCCAGGAAGAAATCGACCACGTCGCGCAGGCGCGAAGGTACGCCGTTCAGCAGGTACTCGCTGTCGCCGGCGCGATAAAGGCGGCGGGTGACCACCACCTCTTCTGGCCCGACCATGCCCCAGGGGACGCCGCCGGGCGCGACATCCGCGCCCAGGCTGCGCGCATCGAAGGTGAGCGACACCTCGGCCATCCCGGTCGGGCCGCGCGATTCAGAACCGGCGAAGATCACATCGTCCATCGCGCGCCCGCGCAAGTGCTTGGCTGACTGTTCGCCCATCACCCAGCGGATGGCGTCGACGATGTTCGATTTGCCGCAGCCATTCGGTCCCACGATGGCGGTGATCGGATCGGGGAATGAGATCGAGGTCTTCTCGACGAATGACTTGAAGCCGCAAATCTCTATGCGCTTGATCTTCAATTCAGGCCTCCGGGGGGTTTTGCAGTGACGTTACGTTATGTGTATCGTCACGTTGGCCTCTTTTCATACCATCTCCCAGCAGACCATGTAAACAGCCTCGGACGAACCAATCTTCGGCGCAAGTTTTTGCCACTACTGGCGGATTTTGCCGTCGACCCCGGAAGGCCGGTCTTTGCCCATCCATCCTGGGTGCTTGGTGCTATTGTCCGCCGCATCCAAAAATGGACCCGGGCGTCAATTTCAATCCCACCGAACTGATCGAAATGGCCGCTGTCATAGGCGGTCTGGGCGTCACCGGGGTCCTTGGCTACCTGGTGGTCAGCCGCGCTCGCGCCGCACGACGTCGCCAGATCGAGCAAACCGGAGAGCCACCCGCCCGACCGCTGCCCGAGGCCGAGAGCGATTCCGAATCTAAGCAGGCCGGAACCCCCACGCGTCCAGCGCTGGCGGGCGGTCGGGGGTCGGCCAAGGCGTTGAGCGCGACCGCCCCCGCTCGGCAGCCAGACCTCGAGGGCCCGTCGTCCGAAAAAGAACCGTCATCGGCGCCAGTACAATCGGTTCCGGTCCCGGGCCCGGTCGCCGAAAAAATCGCCCAGGTCATTCCCTTTCCCACCCCGCCACCGCCGGCCGTGGCCCCGCCGATCGAAAAGCCGACCGTCGTCGCGCCGCCCAAACCGGTGCGAAAAAAGAAAGACTCCGCCGCGCTGGCGCCGGGGCTGGCCAAGACCCGGGCGGGCTGGATCTCGCGTCTCGGCGAAGTCTTCGCCGGACGCAAAGAACTCGACCCGACGGTGATCGACGAGATGGAAAAAATTCTTCTCACCGCCGACATCGGCGTGCGCACCAGCCAGAAGCTTCTGGAGGAGATTCGCCAGTCGCTTTCACGCAAGGAACTGCGCGAGCCAGAAGCAGTATGGGCGTTTCTTCGCGAGCGGACCGCGCAGATGCTGTCGCTGAAAAGCGCTGAGCTGGATTTTGCGGCTGCCCGTCCCTTCGTCTTGCTGATCATCGGCGTCAACGGCAGCGGGAAGACCACCACCATCGGCAAGCTGGCCGCCAAGCTAGTAGCCGACGGAAAGAAGGTCTTGCTTGCCGCCGGCGACACCTTCCGCGCCGCCGCCACCGAGCAGTTGGAGATCTGGGCCAATCGGGTCGGTGCGACGCTGGTCCGGGGCAAAGAAGGCGCCGATCCCTCGTCGGTCATTTTCGATGGCGCCAAACGAGGCGCCACAGAAGGCTTCGATGTGGTGATCGCCGACACGGCTGGTCGCCTCCACACGAAGACTGATCTCATGCAGGAACTGCAGAAGGTGCGTCGGGTGCTGGCCAAAGCCGCCCCGGGGGCGCCACACGAGACCTGGCTGGTGATCGACTCGACCAGCGGCCAAAACGCGATCGCCCAGGCGCAGATCTTCACCGAAACGATGCAAGTCACAGGGATCGTCCTGACCAAACTGGACGGAACCGCCAAGGGTGGCGTGATCTTGGGGATCGCCGATCAACTGCAAATTCCCGTGCGTTTTATCGGCATCGGCGAGAAGGTCGATGACCTCCGCCAGTTTGACGCCGAAGAGTTTGTGGAAGCCCTCTATCAAACGAACTAATTGGCCAACGTAATTACGGCGCTTGGTTGCAGGCAGAAACGCTGCCAAAAAGCTGTGAGCGGGCTACGAGATTTTTTGTTGCGAGAGAAAAAATCGTCATGCTATAGTGCGCAAAAATTCGGCGGTCGCGCCTAAGACTTTGAAAATCTTGGACTTTTTAGCGGCGTTCAGGATAGGGTTCCATCCGGCGTTCGAGCTCATCAGAGAGGGATCATGAAGCGACCGGCCGTTCATTTCTCCGCGTGGCTTGCCGTTTGTCTTGCGCTCCTGGCAATCACCGGTTGGCCCAATTCTGCTCAGGCGCAACGTCGCAAGGGTCGCCATCCGGCCGCCCCCGCCACGCCACCCCCCCAAGAAAAAGTCCCTGAACAGGCCCCCGCCGCCGCGCCCGAAGCGGCGCCGGCCGCCGACGCCCCCAAGGAAGACACGCAGGCCCCGCCCCCGGCGGCGGCGGACGACCTGAAACTTCCCGAAGGCGATGTGACGACCCCGGCGGCGACCACCACTGCCGCTTCACCGACCCTGTCATGGCAGGACATTGTGGTGGTGCCGCGGAAGGCTTTCTTGAAGGCCATCCGGCTGGAACTGGCGCCCTTCACCGGGCTGTCGGTCAATGATCTTTTGATCCGCCACTACGTTTTCGGCGCCGACCTGAACTTCTTTTTGACCGACGTTTTGTGGATCGGGCTCGAAGGTCAGTATTTCATCAAGTCGCTGACCGAGCGCGAAGAGCTCACCGGTTTGCAGTACAACCGGGTTCCCTCGTTGAACCGCTATCTTTATGGTGCGTCGTTCAACCTGGGATACGTGCCGGCATACGGCAAGTTCACGCTTTTCAATCGCAACATTCTTCATTGGGAGATTTACGCCAACGCCGGCGTGGGCTGGACCCGAACGAAGAGCATTCCGCGCGACCCGGCCTTCAGCTATCAGTCATTCACCAATGACGACCTGACCCCCAACGTCGGTGTGGGAACGCGTTTGTTCCTTTTCGATTGGCTGACCTTGAACGTCTCCATTCGGGACTACGTCTTCCCCGATCGGCTGGAAAAGCCGTCCACCAGTGCGCCCGACCCCAGCTTGACGCCCGCGCAGGCCAAGTCCGCCGCCAACCAGGTGTTCGTGAACAACGTGATGGTCATGGCTGGCGTCGGCATTTATTTGCCCACGTCGTTCCATTACAAATCCCCCCGCTAGAAAACGCCCGCCTTGTCGACCACAACCGACGTCGAATCCCCCGCAAGGACACAGAAATGAAGAAGCGGTTCGCACTCCTTCTCGTCGCCCTTTCGGTCTGTCTGCTGCCCGTGGCGGCGCAGGCGCAACGGCAAAGCCCGCTGGCCGACGCGCCGGCCATTCGCAAACGGCTCGAACTGCGGGCTATCCGCCTGGAGTTCGGCGGCGGTGGCGGCACCACGTTGAATCAGGATTTCTACCACTCCGTGTTCGTGAACCTGAAGCTGGGGTTTCACTTCACCGATTGGTTGTCCCTGTCGGCGTTCGGTGGCTTCGTGGTCTCCAACATGGAGACCGGCTTTCAAAGCCAGCTCGTGGACAGTTTGAAGACCCCGGATCCGACGCGCCCAGCGCCCACGCCGGCCGATGCAAAAGCGTCGATGTCGAAGATTAAACAGATCCTGGCCGCCCAGCTTGAATTCGCGCCCTTCACCGGCAAGTACTCGCTGTTCGGCAAGCTGTTCGCGCACTATGACTTCTATCTCTTCGGTGGACCCGGCTTCCTGAACCTTGAGCCGACCGATTCCTCCGTACCGGCCTGTTCGTCGACCAATACCGGTCAGTCGTGCGGCGTGACCGGTTACAAGCTGGGCGCCAACTTTGGCGTCGGCGTTCACAGCTACCTCAACCAGTTCCTCGCCTTGAACCTCGAGCTTCGCGACATCATGGCGTCAATCAACCCGGCCGGCCGTGACACCAACGGCGATCAGAAAGCCAACGCCAGCGACTCTACCTGGCAGTCGACGTACATGGTCAGCCTGAACATCGTGCTTTACCTGCCGGCCACCGCCGACATCTCGCCGTAGCGGCTGCTCTCATGGTGGCGGGCAGGACGGCGCCGGCTGCGCGTCTTGCAGCAATAGACAACTGGTTGGGCTCTGCTCGCCGTTGCCGCCTTCGGCGGAAATGTCGATGCGATCGCCGGCGGTCCCGTCGAACGTCTGCGATCGGAACGAACCGTCGCTGGCGGCCTGCGTGATGACGCCGCTGCTGGTCGTCAGGTTGAACACGAATACCCGGGCCGCCGCAGGGACACTGCCCGCTTCGCCGATCGCAGCCCACACCGTCTTTTGTCCTCCGTTGCCGTCCGAACCCAGCGACGACATGAACCCGGTCTGGGATGGGGGCGGCACCGGTATGAACGGCGCATTGCACGACCACACCGCGCCCCAGACCACCATTGCCAGGGTGAGGCGAAGCAGTCGTGTGCGCAGGCTGGTCATTCGATCGGTCCTTCCCTGGTCAAGTGCTGCAACCGGTGGACCCAACAAAAATAGCTGAATCGCGCCGCTTTTGCCGTCCGAGGTGGCAACCTGATTGGCGGACGAAACAACCTGGTTGAGGGCTGGCCTGGCATTTCCATTCACACCAGCCGGTATCGTTTGAGCTTCTTTTGCAGCCCAAACCGGGAGAGGCCCAGGACCACCGCCGCCTTGGTCTGGTTGTTTCCGCAGCGGGCCAGCGCCTCACGCACCAACGATCGCTCCAGCCGCTCGACCCGCCGCCGCAGGTGCAGGCTGTCGGGATCGTCGCTGAGGACGGCGCCGGCGTCGGTGTTGGTGGCGATGGCCGGCGACAGATCGCTGGTGGTCACGCGCTCGCCCGACAGCGCCACCGCGCGCACGATCTCGTTTTCCAGCTCGCGCACGTTGCCGGGCCAGCGATAGGCGATCAACCGTGTCAGCGCCGCCGGGTCCAGCGGCTTACGTGCACCGCCCGATGGCCGCGCCAGGAAGTGCTCGATGATCAGCGGAATGTCCTCGCGCCGCTCGCGCAGCGGCGGCAGGAAGATGCGCGCCACATTCAGTCGGAAAAATAGATCCTGGCGAAATTTTCCTTCGTCCACCAGACGCGTCAGATCGCGGTTGGTCGCCGCCACGATGCGCACGTCCACCTTGCGCGTGCGCTCTCCGCCGACGCGCCGGAATTCGCCCTCCTGCAGGACGCGCAGCAGCTTGCCTTGCATACCCGGCGACATCTCGGCCACCTCGTCCAGGAACAACGTCCCGCCGTCGGCGATCTCGAACAGGCCGCGCGTGTCGTGCTCGGCGCCGGTGAAAGCGCCCCGCACGTACCCAAACAGCGTTGATTCCAGCAGGGTCTCGGGAATAGCCGCGCAGTTCTCCGAGACGAACGGGCGTTCGCGGCGCGGGCCGTTGAAGTGGATGGCGCGCGCAACCAGCTCTTTGCCGGTGCCACTTTCGCCTTGGATCACCACCGGCAGCGCCGTGTCGGTCACGCGATCAAGCAAGCGAAACAGCTCCAGCATGCGCGGGGTCCGCCCGACGATGTTGCGGTAGTCATAGCGAACCGCCAGCGCCTCGCGGTTTTCGCGCAGCTCCTGCTTCATCCCGGACAGCTCTTCGCGCCGCGCCGACAGCTCGACCTCCAGCCGGCGGTTGAGGGCCTCGACCTGGCGCTCGCGACGGCGCAGCTCGGACAGCAGCCGCGCGTTCTCGATGGCGATGGCCGCCTGCTCGGCAAAGTCCAGGACCAGAGCGACGTCGTCATCGGCGAAGGCGCCCTTGCGCAGGCGGTGATCGACGTAAATCGTCCCCGCCGACTTTCCCTTGATCAAAAGCGGCACCGCCAGCACGGAGCGCAGATGCAGATCCGACACCGACAGTGCCTGCTTGAACCGTTCGTCGCCGGTCGCGTCGACGGTGACGATGGGCGCTTGCCCGTCGGCCGCCCGACGCGCGATCGAGCGCGACAGCTCGAACTCGGCCGCCTCCAGCGTGCGCTGATCGATGTTGCGCGCGGCGCGCACCGCCAGCTCACCGGCCTCGTCTTCCAGGAGGATGAAACCGCGCTCAGCGTCGGTCAGTTCGATGACGCAGTCGATGATGGTCTCCAGCAAACGTGACAGCCGCAGCTCGCTGTTGAGGCGCTTGTTGACGCGCAGAAGGCGCCGCAAGCGATCCTCGCTGCGGGCCGCCCGCAGCGCCAGCGCCGCGTCGCCGGCGTTCGCCCCACCACCGGCCGGGCCGGCCAGCCAGAGCGCGTCTGGATCGGCGTCCAGTCCTGATTGATGGGCATCGGGCGTTGCCATGCGGACCTCCTGAAAAATACCGCGGGCGTTTATTAGGGCTCGTCGCGCCTGATCCTCGTCGCCGGCGCGATGAAACAGCCGCGCCCCCAGCAGCATTGCGCGCCAGGCCAGCGGCAGGCGGGTCTGGTGCTGTGCTTGCTGCGCCAGCGCAACCAAACGCGCGCCGACCAGCGACGGGCGATTGATTTCGCCGTCGGCCGTCCCGCCGGCCAGCAGCAGGCGCGCCGTGGCTTGTTCGTGCTCGACATCGGGCGCCACCGCGGCAGCGCCAGCGCTGGCAGCGGGACCGTCTTGTACCTCCGCCAGTAAGGCGCGCCCATCTTCCAGACGACCGGCGACGGCCCACGCCTCGACCAGCGCCAGCGCGACCTGGCGCGCGGCGTGCGCTTGGCCCGCGTCGACCAGGTGGCGACGAGCAGACTGATACGCTGCCACCGCCGCCGCGCTGTCGCCCTGCCGTCGCTGCAGATCGCCCTCGACGAAACGCGCGTACCCCAGCATTGCGCCGCCACCGCGGGCGCTCGCTTCGTCCAGCGCGCGCGTCACCGCCCGACGGGCTGCGCCGAGATCTCCCAGGACCACCAGCAAGTTGGCGGCGTTCAGCAGCGCCGTGCCCAGCTCGGCCGTGGACCCGAGACGCGCCAGCAAGCGAATGGCGCGCTCGCTGGCCGCCAGCGCGCCGGCGTACCGTCCTTGCTCGGCCAGCACAGCGGCCAGGTTCAGGACCACCGCCGCTTCAGTGTGGACGTCGTTGCTGGCCGCGCACAGGGTCCGCGCGCGTTCATAACCGGCCGCCGCTTCGGCCAAACAGCCGCCGAGCTGATCCAGCAAGCCGCCGACGTAATCCGCCCGGCTGGAGGGGCCGCCGGCGCCGGTGCGCGCCACTTTTGCGGCCCAGCGCCGATGCAACGCTCGCGCCTCAATCAGGTCGCCGGCGTAGGCGCGCGCCAGCACCGCCGTTTCCAGCGCCGCCCCGTCGTCACGGTCTTTACCGTCGGCGTCGCGAGCGAGAAGCGGCGCCAGGACCAGCGTCGCCTCACCGTAACGCCCGGCGCTGACCAACAGCCGACCGAGACGCGTCCGCAAGCGATCGCTGGTCACGGCGGCGGACGGCGATGCTGGCTCCGCCGCCGCCGCCAGCGTCGATTGCAAAGTGGCGATCGCGTCGCCCATCCGCCCTTGGCGGCCTTGCAGCCAGGCGCGCCGCTCGCCCACCCGCCGCTGCTCGTCGGCGCTGGCGACGCTCCCAGCCGCAGCGTCGAGCGCGCTCTCCGCAGCGCCGTAACGACCCAACGCCCCGAGTCCCGTCACCAGGGTCAGCCGATCGTCAAGCGTCAGACAGTGGGCTTGATGATCCGCGGCCCGCTGCAACCAACCAGCCGCCCGGGCAAAGTCGCCAACGGCCGCCGCCGCTTGCGCGGCCGCCCGATAAACCGCGGCCGCAGCCGCGCCTTCGCCAACGGCGGCGTGCGCGGCCGCGCGGCGCGGGTCATCGATTGGCAGTCGCCTGGTGGCGGCCAGAGCGACGCCGCGCAGATCGTTGTCGCCGAGGGCGTCCAGCACCGCTTGCTCGTGAACCGCGCTGGCCAAACGCGGCCCCTCGCCCTCGCCTTCGAGCACCCAGCCCGCCCGACGAGCCGCATGAGCGGCGTCTTCCTGGGCGTCGGCGGCCAAGTCCTTCAGTTCGACCCCGGCGCCGGCGCTCTGCAAGGAGACGGCGGCCAACCACTGGCGCGGGCCCGAGGGCAACCCACGAAACGCGGCGGCCAGCAGCCTCGGCAGGTCGGGGGTCGACTCGACCCGATGTTCGGCGCCGCGGCCCCGACGGAGGTCCTCGACCAGGGGGCGGGCGAGGACCGCCACCGTCGCCGCGTGGCCGGCCGAGACACGCACCAGCGCTTTTAGTGCCGCCGCGGGCGCAGCCGCACCGGCGGCGGCCGACACCAACTCGGCGATGGCCGTCGCCGACAAGGGCCCCACGGTCACGGCGCGCGCGGACGGCAGCGCCAGAGCTTCGGTGGTGGGCAGCAGCAGCAGCACGTTGCCCGATGGTTCAGCGGACGCCAGCGCGCGCGCCCATGCGACGTCATCGGGTCCGCCGCGAAGGACCAAGCACAACGGAGCAGCGGCCGCTTTCTTCTCCAGCGCTTCGGCCAGGGCGGCGAATCGTTCCGCCGGAGCGTCGATGTCTTCCCCCGCGGACAGCGCGACGCCCAGATCTTTTTGCAGGGCCGGCAGGTCGGTTCGCCACACGAAAAACGGAGGAAGCAAGCCGGCCGCGCGCGCCACCGCCGCCTCGGCCAACGCGAGATCGATCACCGTGCGCCGGCCGCTGCCGGGCGGCCCCACGACGGCCAGCACGGCGCACGGCGCGCTGCCTTCACTCAGGCGCTCGACCAGCAAGCGGATGACCTCCGGCTCGTGCGCGCGTCCGACCACGATGCCCGCCAGGGGATCGCCGTCCGGAAACGGCGCCTGCAGATCGACGGCGATGGACACGGTCTCCCCTTCGCCGGCGCGGATGATGTCGCGCAGAACGTCGCGGGCGCTCGGGTGGCGGTGGCGCGGCTGCTGCGCCAGCAAACGAGCCAGCAGAGCGTCCCATTCGGCCGGCAATCCCGCGCGAACCTTCGAAAGCAACGGCGCGCGCGTCGAGAGCATGCGCTGGACGGCTTGCAACCCCAGGCCGAACGGCGGTGCGCCCGTCCACGCTTCGAACAGCGTGGCGCCCAGCCCGAAGAGGTCCGATGCCGGCGAAACCTGTCCAATCAGCGCCTCGGGCGCGGCATAGCCCAAGGTGCCGCGCGCGGCGCTGGCGGTGAACGCGGCACCACCCGTCGGTGCGGCCGGCAGCGCTAAATCGAAGTCGAGCAACACCGGCTGGCCGTCCGGCCGCAGCCGCACGTTGGCCGGACAGATGTCGGCATGCACCAGCGCACGGGCGTGCAGATAGGCGACAGCATCAGCCAGAGCCCGTGCTGCGCTTTCGAACGCCCGCCGTCGCGCCGATTCGTCGGTCAGCGCCGAGATCGAAGACAGCGGTGGCCCGTTCACCAGGTCCATCACCAGAAAAACCCGACCGCCAGTGGTGACGCCGACGTCGTGGACTTTCACCAGGCCGGGATGGTCCAAGCTGCGCAGGCGACGAAAGGTCTCGCCGGCGCGGCCGCCGGCATTTGCCTCGTCGAACACCTTCACCGCGCAGGGCGCGCCAATCGTTTCGTCGATCGCGCGGAAGGTCTCCCCGGCAGCGCCGCGGCCCATGCGTTCGCCCAGTTGATAACGGCCAACAAGGCGTTCACCGGGCGCGGGCGTCCCGCTTACCGCCATCTCCACTGTGCCAACAGGATTGGCGACCGCCATCGTCCCTATATCATTGTATTTCCGTGATTTTTGTCAATCTACGATGAAGGTTGGCGGACTAGTGGCCGGCATCCAAGCGGCGTAGCAGCCGCTCGTGGGCCTGGGCGGCCTGGCCGCGGATCTCGTCGTCGTCGTGGGTGGCAGCGACAAAGGACAGATAATCCAGCGCTTCCTCGCCACCCAGCAGCGAGAGGGCCTCGATGATCTTTCGCATCTCGCGGCGGTCGCGCAACGAGCGTGATTTGGTCAATACCGAAACGGCGCGCGGCTCTTTCAGGGCGATGAGCGCACCCAACGCGGCGTCGCGGGTGGCCTCGTCGTCGTTGGTCAAAAGATCTAACAGGCGCGGCACCTCCTGGTGCAGTTGGCGCTGGCCTGCAAGGCGGATCGCCTCTTCCCGCAGGTCGCCGCCGTCGGCGGTCAGCGCGATGTGAATGGACTCCGGCGAGGCGCTTCGCAGCTTCAGGCGCGCCAGCGCTCCATCCAGCAGATCGACGGCCACGCGCTCGGCCAGCGTGGCGAACACTTGCTGCTGCAACGCCCGGCTGGCGGCGGCGCTGGCGCCTTTGGAGACCACGTAGGTTTTCTCGCCCTCTCCCTCCAGCTGCTCGTCGATGGCGCCGGGAGCGTCGGACGGGCGGGTATCAAGCTGCATTCGCACGGCCACCCTGGCCAGAGCCTTGCCGGGCACCTCGGCCCCGTCCAGCGCCACCTCGCCGCGCAACCGCACCGTCGGCGGCGCAGCGGCCGGGTCGTCCCCGGCGCTTCCGTCGGTGGTAGCGGGTGCGACGACGACCCCACTTTTCAACAGACGCCTGCGCAGAGATTCTTCCAGGGCGTCCGTGTCCAAGGTGACAGCCACGGAGCCAGCGGGCGAGAGATCGTGAACCGACACCATGCCCAGAAACGGCGGAGGCATCGGCGGTGGTGCATTGTCGGCGGCGCGACGGTGGCAGCCCGGCGAGCCAACCAAGACAAATAGCAGCGCCAGCGCCGGCAGCGAGCGCCGCTCAGACCGAGCGGACGCGGCGGCGCGAGACGCGCTCGGTGGCGACGCCTTCGGCGGGCGTGCCCAAAGCGACAGCGGTGCGGCGATCGGTGCGCGCGGGTGACAGTGGGATGGTGTCGACATTGGGTCGTCTCAACAGGGCCAGCTCGACCAGCCGGAGAATCACCTCATCGTAGCTGAGCCCGCCGGCCTTCGCTGCTTTCGAGAAGCCACCGGCGATGTCCGACAAATCGCAGTTGGGATTGACGTCGATGATGTACGGCGTCCCGTCCAGCGCCAGCCGAATGTCGAAGCGCGCGTAATCGCGCAGCTCCATGGCCTCGAAGGCGCTGAGCACGATGGCCCGGATGCGCGCCTCGACCTCCGGGGACAGGCCCTGGCACCGAACCGGCTTGGTGCCGCGGTACTCATCGGACGATTCGATCCATTTCCCTTCGAAGGACACGATGTGTGGCCGTCCCGGCGGCATCTCCGAGAAGTCGATCTCGTAGAAGGGAAAGATCTGCGGCGGACCGCTGGGCTGGCTGAACAACGAGACGTAGATCTCGCGGCCGTCGATGTAGCGTTCGACCAGGGCCGGCTGGCGATAGCGCGACAGCACGGTGGCCACCCGCCGCTCGAGCGACAGGCGATCGTGAACCACCGATTCGCTGTAGATGCCCACCGAAGCGTCTTCGCGCGACGGCTTGACGATCAACGGGAACGGCAGGTTCACGCCGCTGACGTCCTCGCTGGCCATGAACATCGCTTCGGGTGTGGGCACGCCGCGCGAGCGCAGCACGTCTTTGGCCTTGTGTTTGTGCAAGGCCAGCGTCAGCGCCAGCGGGCCCGAGCCGGTATAGGCGATCCCTTCGCGATCCAGCAGCAGCGGCAAAAGCGGTTCGAATCGATTGTCGCCGCCGATCGATTCGCACAGATTGAAAACCACGTCGGGATGCAATTCGCGCAGCGTGCTGACCGCTGCCAGTACATCGCCGGTGACGCCCAGTCCCGAGGCGGCGAATCCGTGCCGGCACAAGATCCCGATGATGTTCTCCGCGATGTCCTTGATGTCTTCGCGGGCTTTGTTTTCGGGGTCCGCTTCCGCGCCCTCGAAGTCCCGGTTATAGACAACAACGATGCGCGGGTTCATTTGGTTGTCACGTTGATCCCATTCTAATAATCCCGTCCTGCATTGCAATCGGTTAGAGCGAATTGAAAGTTAAGACGCGCTCTGCGCGACGAACGTTCCTGGTGCCGTCAGGTCATCGCGATCCGCGCGCGCGAAGTCGATTCCGAAGCGACGCGCGAATGACTGCGCAACGTCCTCCGCCAGCGCGTCGACGGCGGGCGCACCGTCGCCCAGCAATTGTTTCATCGATGTCACGCGCGCATCGGGCAACCCGCAAGGAACGATCAAACGAAAGGCATTCAGGTCCGAGGTGACGTTCAAGGCAAAGCCATGGATCGTCACCCGCTGGCGGACATGAACGCCAAAGGCGGCGATCTTCGCTGGCGGTGCCCCGGCCTCGTCGACCCACAGCCCGGGCGCGTCTCGATCCCAGCGGACGGCGATTCCGTGCCCGGCCAGCACGTCCGCCAATCCGTCAGCCATCGCCCGCATGTGACCGACGATGCCGCCGCGCAGCCGGATAATCGGGTAGCCGACCAACTGACCGGGACCGTGGTACGTGACATCGCCGCCGCGCGCCGTGTGGTGGACGGTGATCCCGCGCCCCTGCAATTCCTCCGGCGCGGCCAGCACGTGCGCGGCGTCGGCCGACCGCCCGAGAGTGATGACCGGCTGGTGTTCCAGCAGCAGCAGCGTCTCGGGCCCAAGGCCTGCCACAACCTGCTGCCGCAGACTTTCCTGCAAGGCGGCGGTCGCGCCGTAGGGCACGCGACCCAGCCACGCCCAGCGCGGGTGCAAGACCCGCGACAGCCTATCCCTCCGCCAGCTCGGTGAAGAAGTCGGCGTCGACGAAATCGATGCTGACCACGCTGTTGATGGTGCCGATGCCGTGGCGCACGCAGGTTTCCGCGACCGCTTGACCGTCAGCGATCTCCAGCGGCGAGCCGGCCTGCTTCCATTCGGCGATGCCGTCTTCGGCCAAGCGGCCAGCCATCAACAAGAGGCCTTCGTCCTGGCTGCGGGCGCGGATGCCGGCGCGCAGCTCGCCAATGGCGCGGCGACCGGCGGGATTGACGCCGGGACGAAGCGCAATCAGGCACTTCGATGGGCGCGAGCCGCGACCGCGGAGCGCTTCGACATAGATCGTGCCCTCGACCCGTTTGACGAACGTGGTGGGACCGAAGCCTTCACGTTGCAGCAGCACGCGGGCCAGGGCTTCAAACGCCGAGGCAGGCAGCTCGGCCACCCGGCGTTCCAGTGCTGCCAGCGTTCGCTCGCGCAGCGCGCGCCGGGCCTCGCCGAAGACGTGCTCGGCGCGTTCGAGCTCGGTGTCGGGCGGACGGCGGGCCAGGGCGAACAGCCCGCTGCCCGCGGAGCGCACGCGCGGACGCTGGCCGGCGCGCAGGCGCTCGCGCGGCTCGGCGGCCAGCGCGGTCCGCATCACCCGCCAGGCCTCGTTCGGCTCGCCGTGAATCAGACGGCGGCGCGCGGCGGCGTCGGCGATCTGACGAACGTGCACCCCGCGCCCCGGCGCCTGGCCGCGCAGGATCTCGATCGCGGCGTCGATGGGAGTCATGATCTTGCGCGGGGTCTGGGAATCGCCCTGATCGGCCTCGCCACTCGCTGCCGGTTCGCGCGTGCCTTCACCGCGCAGCTCGCCTTCGCCGGCGGGACCGCTCGGTGCCGGACCGCCGGCACCCTCGCCCGCTGCTGGCCCGAAGCCCGCACTGGCGCCGCCGGCGCCTTCGAAGGCGCCGCCTTCGTTGGGGCGTGCGCCGAATCCACCTGGGGCGGCCTCGTCGCCGCGGCCGCGACGGCGGCGACGGCGGCGGCGCCGTCGGCCGAGCTCGTCGGTGGCGCCTTCGCGCGGCGGCTCGCCGGGTCGCGGCGGCGCGGCGAAGGCGCCTTCGTTCGCCTGACCCTCGCCTTCGCCCTCGTCATCATCATCATCAGTGTCATCGCCGACATCGGCGTCTCCACCGGCGGGCGCCTTCGCGCGGGCCGCGAACCCCTGGTCGGTGTCGGCATCGTTGGCGGCGGCAGACTGATCGTCCAGATCACCATCGGCATCGGCGGCTTCGTCGCCATCGCCGTTTTCGTCACCTTCCAGCACGCCGGTCTCCGCCAGCGCGGCGGCCCGCGCCTCAGCCGACAGCGAAGCGCCCCTCGGCTCGTGCTCGTCACCACCCTCGTCGGCCTCACGGCCGTCGCCTTCGGGCGCGTCCGCGGCGTCTTCAGCGCCGGCCTCGGCTTTTGTCGCCTCGTCGCCGCGCGTGCGCCCTCGCCCGCCGCGCCGACGGCGGCGACGTCCGTGCCCGGCTTCGCCGCCGGCACTTTCGGTCTTGCTGCTGTCGGTCTTGCTGTTGTTGCCGACCTTGGCTTCCTTGCTGGCCTCCGCCTCGCGCTCTTCGGCGGTGACCTCCGGATAGCGGAGCAGCCCGAACACGCCCGGTTTCACCCGGACGAAAGGGCTGCCGGGCGCTTTCTTCACCGCCGCGGTCAGCTGGGTCTGCATGGTCACTTCGGGGGTCCGACCAACGAAGGTCAGAAGTTTCTTCGTCATCGCACGCTCGGTCAGATCCTTGTAGTGGAGGGGCTTTCCCTCCTTGCGCAGGATCTCCAGGGCGGCCTCGAGAAAGGTCATGGCGCCCGTCTTTATCACAATTAGTGTTGTTTTGTTGCCTGACGACCGGCGGCAGGTGCCGGCCGACGGTCGATTGCCAGCGCGGCAAGGAAAACCATCGTGTTTTTTGACGGCCCCTCACAGGGAGGTTACCCGTGAAGAATGACGGGTCATCGCAAGATCGGTGTGCTGCTGGGCGGTCTGTCGGGCGAACGTGATGTCTCCATCCGCTCGGGGGAGGCGATCGTGGCGGCGCTGCAGGAGCGCGGGCATGACGCCGTCCCGGTGTTCGTCGATCGCGACATCGATCTGGTCTTGCGGCAGATGCGCATCGACGTGGCGTTTGTCGCCCTGCACGGCCGCTACGGCGAGGACGGCTGCATTCAAGGTTTACTTGAAGTTTTGGGGATCCCTTACACCGGCTCGGGCGTGCTGGCCTCGGCGCTGGCCATGAACAAGGCCAAGACGAAGGAGATCCTGCGCCTGCACAACCTGCCCACGGCGCCCGGTTATGTCATCGCCGCCGATTCGGGCGAGGACCTGATCGAAAGCCACGGGTCGTTCGGGTTTCCGGTGGTGGTCAAACCTTCGGGCGAGGGCTCGTCGCTGGGCGTGCAGGTGGCGCGCGACGAACTGGAGCTGGAAGCGGGCGTCGAAGAGGCGATGCGCTTTGACGACGACGTGCTGATCGAACGCTTCGTCGAAGGCAAGGAGATCTCGGTCGGCGTGCTGGAGGGCAAGGCGCTCGGCGCGGTGGAGATCGTCCCGCGGCGCGGGTTCTATGACTTTCAGAACAAGTACACCGCTGGTCGGTCGGACTATTATTTTCCGGCCCGCCTGTCCCCTGAGCGCTATCGCTCGGTGCTGCGCCTGGGGACGCTGGCCTGCGAGGCGCTGGGCTGCGAGGGCGCGGCGCGCGTCGATCTGATCGTCAGCGATCGCGGCAACGAGATCATCCTGGAGGTCAACACCCTGCCGGGCATGACCCCCACCAGCCTGCTGCCGAAGATCGCCCACGGCGCCGGCCTGTCCTTCGAAGATCTGGTGGAAGAGATCTTGAAAGGCGCCCGGCTACGCGCTCACGGGCATCGCCGCGACCGGCGCGCCGTGCAAGTGGACTTCCAGGGGCCAGAGCGCCGCACCGGCTTTCTCCCGGAAGCGCACTAACCGCGGTTTTTCCGTCGCTGGCGACATCTCCCGACACCGCGCCGGCCCGGTCAGCGCGCGCTCGGTGGCGCGCGGAGCTTGGCGGCGTGCGGTAGACTTGATCCCTCTTGGCGCGCCGATCCCGCAAGCCCGTCCTGGTCAAGCCGCCGTCAGCGAACGACGCGGCCAGCGCGGCGCTGTTCATCAACCGCGAACTGTCCTGGCTGGAATTCAACGGACGCGTCCTGGAAGAAGCGCGCGATCCGTCGGTGCCGCTGCTGGAACGCCTGAAGTTCCTCACCATCGTTGCCTCCAACCTGGACGAGTTCTTCATGGTGCGCGTCGCCGGCTTGAAGCAGCAGCTGTCCGGCAACGTCGCCGAGACGCCGCCCGACGGTTTGACCGCCGCGCAACAGCTGGCCGCGATCAGCGCCCGCGCTCACGCGATGGTGGCGGAACAGTATCGCCTGTGGCGCACCGACATCGGTCCGGGCCTGGAACAGGCCGGCGTCCGCTGGCGACGGCCGGCCCAGCTGGCACCCGAACAGAAAGCGGCCTTTTTGTCGTATTTCTCGCGCGAGGTGTGGCCGGTGCTGACGCCGCTGGCGGTGGATCCCGGCCATCCGTTTCCCATCCTGCGCAACCGCAGCCTGAACCTGGCCATCTTGCTGCACAAGGAACGCGAGAAGGTGGCCCGCCGCGAGACCATCATCGCCGTGGTGCAGGTGCCGTCGCTGCTGGCGCGGGTGATGGACGTGCCCTCGGCCCCTGCGAACGGAGCGCCGGCCGACGGCGCCGCGCCGACCCGGTTTTCCTATCTGCTGCTGGAAGATCTGATCGCCATGCAGGCCGGCGAGCTGTTCCCTGGTTTTCGGGTGGTGGGCTGCAGCGCCTTCCGGGTGACGCGCAACTTCGACCTCAGCATCGACGAGGACGAGGCCGACGATCTGGTGAAGACCATCCAGAAAGAGCTGCGGCGACGGGAGCGCGGCAGCGCTGTGCGTCTGGAGATCGCCCACGACTCGCCGCCCGAGGTGGTGAATTTTCTGCGCACCGCCCTGCGCCTCGAGAACGACGACGTCTATCTGATCGACGGGCCGTTGCACCTGGCTGATCTGGCGCCCATCTACGGCCGCGACGATCTGCGCGAGTACAAGGCCGACGCCTTCTCGCCGCAGATCGTGCCGCCGCTGCAGGAATACGACGATATTTTCCGGGTCATCGCCCAGCGGGACATCCTGCTGCAACACCCGTACGAATCGTTCGAAGACGTGGTCGAATTCATCTCCGAGGCAGCCGGCGATCCCAATGTCCTGGCCATCAAACAGACGCTGTACCGAACCAGCGCCGATTCGCCCATCGTGCGGGCGTTGACCCGGGCCGCCGAAAACGGCAAGCAGGTGACGGCGGTGGTCGAGCTGAAGGCGCGTTTCGACGAGGCGCCGAACATTCAGTGGGCGCGCACCCTGGAAGACGCCGGCGTGCACGTGGTGTACGGCCTGCTTGGCCTCAAGACCCACTGCAAGGTGGCGCTGGTGGTGCGGCGTGAAGGCGCGCACATCAAGCGGTACGTCCATCTGTCGACCGGCAACTACAACCCCAGCACCGCCCGGGTCTACGGCGACATCTCTTATTTCACCGCTCGCGACGCGTACGCCGACGACGCCGGCGCGCTGTTTAACTTATTGACCGGGTATTCGTCGCCGCCGTCTTGGAAGCGCTTCGAGGTGGCGCCGCTGGGCCTGCACGAGCGCATCCTGGCACTGGTCGAACGAGAGACGGCGCTGGGCCCGCGCGGGAAAATTGTTGCCAAGATGAACGCCCTGGTCGACGCGCCGGTGATCAAGGCGCTGTACCGGGCGTCGCAGGCGGGCGTCTCGATCGATCTCATCGTGCGTGGCATCTGCTGCCTGCGACCCGGCGTGCCCGGCACCAGCGACAACATCCGGGTGATCAGCGTAGTCGATCGCTTCCTGGAACACTCGCGCGTCTTCTATTTCGAAAACGGCGGCAAGCGCGAGGTGTACCTGTCGTCGGCCGACTGGATGCCGCGCAACTTCCTGCGCCGGGTCGAGGTGATGTTCCCCATAGACGACGATGGACTGCGCGACCGCGTGGTCGATGAGATCCTGCAGACCACATTGGCCGACAACGTCAAGGCGCGGCGCCTTTTGGCCGATGGAACGTACGTGCGCACACGACAAGACCAGCCCAGCGCGGGATCGGGCGGTAACGGCGTGGCGACGTTGCGTCCAGGCTTGCGCAGCCAGGCGCGTTTCATGGAGCTGGCGCGCGAAAAAGCGCAGGCTCCCGCCGTGCCCGGCGGCAGTAGCGGCGGCTATCCGGTGCGTTCGACGCCGCAGGCGGCGCGCGCCGGCGGCAGCGGCCCGCCGCCTGCTGGCGTGCTGACCCCCGCGCCTGAGTTGAGCTCTCTTTCATCAGTACCACCAGCGCCGGTGGTACCCAAATCCGGAGGATCGTCGGGATGACTGCCGTGATTGTCCGTCGCGTGTTTGTCGCCGCGCTGGCGCTGGGGTTCGCCGGGATGGGCGTGGTCGCGCCGGTGCAGGCCTCGCTGGTGGTGGCGCTGGATCTGAGTCAGCTGGTCAGCCACGCCGACCACATCGTGGTCACCGACGTGGTCTCGGTGCAGGCGGCGTGGGACGCCAAGCACGAGCGCATCGTCTCGACCATTCAACTGAACGTGGTCGAATCGTGGAAGGGGCCGGCCACACCGCAAAGTCGCATCACCGTCGTGCAACCCGGCGGCACCGTCGACGACATCACCATGGTGGTCTTCGGGATGACCCAGTTTCGCCCCGGCGAACGCTCGCTGGTCTTCCTGCGCGGGAGCATGACCGCCGCCAGCGTGGTGGGAATGGCCCAGGGCAAGCGGGCGCTGTTTCGTGAAGCCGCCACCGGCCGCTGGATGGCGGACGGCCCCGATCGCTCGGGCGCGCTTTTCTTGCGGCCGGATGCCGCCACGCCCGCCGCGGCGACCGCCGCCACGGAGAACGCTCTGCGCCGACGGGCGCTGGACGATCTGCACCAGGACATACGCGCGATGATGAAAGCCGGCCGATGAACGCAGCGCGATCGTGCCGGGCGCTCTTGCCCGGGCTGGCGGCCTTTTTCCTGGCCACGCCGGCGCAGGCCTATGTCCGCTACATCACCGAGACCGGAAAACCCTTCCAGTGGATGCAAAGCTGCGTGCACCTCACCGGCTATCCCAATCAAGACGACTTCCCGGACATGACGTCGGATCAGGTGCTGACCGCCGTGACCGGCGCGGCGAACGCCTGGAGCAGCGTCTCGCAGTCGTGCACGTTCTTGACCATCGACGTGTCACTGTCGTCGGCGGCGGCGCCGAGCGCGATCGCCGACATGAAAAACTCGCTGATCTTTCGCCACCAGGACTGGTGCAGCCCCACCGATACCCCGTGGACCTGCAGCTACGATCCATCGGCGCTGGCCATCACGTCGGTGTTCGTCCAGCGCAGCACAGGCCGCATTCAAGAGGCTGACATCGAAGTCAACGATCGCTGGTTCGGCTGGACCGACCTTGATCTGTTTCCTCAGGACACGACCAAACAGGATCTGCAGAACGCGCTGACTCACGAGATGGGTCACCTGATCGGACTGGACCACACGTGCTACACGGCCGGCACCAACACCACCCGCACGAAGGACAACAACGGCAACCCGGTCCCCGACTGCGCCAACGCGCCGCCCGAGGTGCAAGCGACCACCATGTTCGCCTCGGCAAAACCGGGCGACGTCTCGAAGCGCACGCTGGAAGCCGACGACAAGCAGGCGGTCTGTGACGTCTACCCGCTGGCCAACGACCCGGCGTATTGCCCGGCGGCCACCGCCGCCGCCGTCGAGCCGAGCAAGCCGTTCGGTTGCGCCGTGGCGCCGGCCGAAGGGACGACCGGCGCGCGGGCAACAGCCGGCCTTCTCACGCTGGCGGCGACCGCGCTGGTTCTTCGTCGCCGCCAACGCGCCGGCCGCGCGCCCAGGTAAGCCGTGCGTGTGTCGGCGGTCATCGTGCTTGGGCTTGTGCTGGCGGCTCCGGCCGCGGCGTTCGCCTTCGTCCCCTACCGCACCGCCGACAACTCGCACGGGTTCTACTGGCCGACCACCTGCGTGGGCCTCACCGCCTACGCCGACAACTTTCAGGAGATCCCTTATGACCAGACGATGAACGCCATCCGCGCCGCGGCGCGCACCTGGAGCCACGCCTCGCTGTCGTGCACGTATCTGGACGTGGAGATCTTGGTCGGCAGCGGCACGCCTCCCCACGCCGCCAACGACGCACGCAACATCCTGGTCTTTCGCACCGACCGCTGGTGCAAGTGGAACGACCCGCCCGAACAGTGCAGCTATGATCCGTCGGCGCTGGCCATCACGTCGGTGTTCGCCAAGGGCGACGGCCACATCATCGACGCCGACATCGAGGTGAACGCCGCCATGGGCGACATCGAATGGATGAACGCCGACGTGATGCCCGTGGCCGGTAAATATGATCTGCAGAACGCCCTCACTCACGAGATGGGCCACTTCATCGGTCTCGACCACACCTGCTATCAGCCGGACCCCAACAAATCGCGCCCACTAGACAACCTGGGCAACATGGTTCCCGACTGCGACAGCGCGCCGCCCGAGGTGATGGCGACGACGATGTTCAACGAGACCACCGCCGGCGAGACGTCGAAGCGCATGCTGGCGATGGACGATCAAAACGGGGTCTGCGACACCTACCCGCCGGCGCTGGATCCGATGATCTGCAACATCAATTTACCCGATGACACGTTCGGCTGCGCCACCCGCCCCGGCCGCGCCCACTCAAGCGAGCTGGCGGCGACGCTGATCTTCTTGACCGCGGCGGTGGCAGTCAGCCGCCGGCGCGCCCGCCCACGTCGCTGATCGTCAACGCAGCGGCTGCAGGTTGATGCGCACGTCGCGCAGCGAAGGCTCGCCCAGCGTGCCACTGGGTGGAACGTCGACGGCGCTCTCCCCGGATTCAAAGCCGGACGCATCGACGGTGATGGTCCAGCGGCCGGGCAGAAGCGCGGCCAGAGAAAACGCTCCGCCCTTGCGCACGCTGCCGGTAGCGCTGCGTCCGTCGGGGCCGCGCGCCTCGAGGCGAAACTTGGTCACCGCGGCGCCGCTGCGACCGTCGTGAACCTCGCCAGAGACGGCGCCGGGGATGGGCACCACCACCGACGCGAAAACGCCCGCCATGGCGGCCGTCTTTGTCGATGGATAGGCCGACTGCCGAACCTCCAGCACCAACGGCACCGCCGGCAATTGCGCCAGCCGAAAGTGCCCACCCATGTCCGCTATCGTGGTGGCCAGGATCGCCGCCCCGTCAGGGACGCGCAGCGGGTCGGCGGCGGCGGCACCCGCACCGGCGTCACCGGGCGGCGCGGCGGGCGCGGCGGGCCAGGCGATCACCAACGCGCGACCAATCGGCCGGCCCCCGCTGTCTTGCACCAACCCCTCCAGCGCGGCGTCCGCGCGGACCATCGACACTTCCAGCGGCGCCGGCGCGCCGCCGTCGGTGGCGGCGACCGACAGTTGCTGGTTGCGCATGCCGGGCGCTGACACCGTCAGCGCGTATCGCCCCGGCGGCAAGGACAACGAAAATTGTCCGGCCCCGTCGGTCAAGGCGAACGGACCGTCGGCAACGGCGACGCGCGCGCCTTCCAGCGGCGACTGAAATTCGTCCAGCACCCGCCCGGCCACCGCAATGCCGTCGGCCAGAACCAGATCGGGGACGTCACGACGCTGGCCCGGACCAAGAGCGATCTCGTCGCTGCGCACCGGCACGCGGCCGCTGGCGCTGGCGTCCAGCCGAATTTTTCCCGGCCAGAGATCCGACAGCACAAAGTGTCCGCCGGCGTCGGTCAGCGCGCTGCGCGCGGTGGCCACCAGCCGCCCGCTACTGGTCGGCACCGCCGCTGCTTCTGCCGCCAGTGGCAACGGTTCGCTGGTCACCGCCAGATCGATCGGCCCCGGGGCCAGGCAGCGCACGACGGCTGCCGCCACACCGCGCCCATGCGTGTCGACCACCCGACCGGTCACGGCGGCGCCGCGGACCAGTTCCAGCGTGATTGGCTTTGGCGCGCCAGCGCCCACCGTCGCCGGCAGCGTGGTCTGGACGATCCGCCGGGGCAGATAGCCGACGTGGCGCGCGGTCAGCCGATAGTCGCCCGCCGGCAGCGCGCGACAAGTCCAGTCGCCGTTGCCGTCGACGCGCGCCACGTCCACCGCCCCGGTGCTGTCGGCCGCGATCGCGATGCGCACCTCGCTGTCCGGCAAGGGCGCCCCGTCATCGCCGATCACTCGACCGCTCAGCGTCGAACCAGGTTCCAGCTGCAATCGCGACGGCGGCGGCGGTGGACCGGCGCGCGACAAAATGATCTCCGGCGTGGACTTCGACGCCAGGCTGCCGCGCACGGCGCGTACGCTGTAGGCGCCGGGACCCAGGCCGCCGAAGGTGAAGCGGCCATCGCCACCGGTCTGGATCTGGCGCTGCGGTTCGACGGTCTCGCCGCCCAGAAGAACCAGAGCGCCGGCGGCGGGGGCACCGGCGTTGAACACCACGCCGCTCAGGCTTTGAACGGCGCCGTCCAGAGGCACCGACAGCGGCATCGAGGACGGCGGCAGCGGACCGACATGCGCTGGTGGAAACCCCGGCGCTTCCACCAGCAGCTGGCGCCAGCCGGGACGCGGCGCGGGAAAAACGAAGCGGCCGGTGTCATCAGCGATGGCTTGCGCGGGCGCGCCAGCGTCGGCCGGCGGCTCCGTCCACAGTAGCACGCGCGCCGACGGCACCGGCCGCGCCTGATTGTCCAGGATCTGGCCGGTCAGCGGCGTCGGACCCGACGCGGCGTCGGCGCTGACGTGATCGCCGGTCGGCGCCGCTTTCGGCCGCGCCACGGGGTGCCGGCGACAGCCCGCGGCGCCCACCACCATCAGCAGGCCCAGCACGTGCCAGCGCCCGAGCCGAAGAGCGAAGGCGGGAGCATGGCTTGCGGAAACCATCCGTGGATGCTAAACGTACGCGCCTTCCGGAGGAAATTATGCCAGCGCAGTGTGCCGTCTGCGGGAAACAACGTCGGGTCGCGAACAACGTTAGCCACTCGAACATCAAGACCAAAAGCATCCAGCGTCCCAACCTTCGCCGCGTCCGCGCCAAGGTGAACGGCGCCAACAAGCACATCCGCGTGTGCACCCGCTGCCTGCGCTCCGGCGCGGTCAGCAAAGCCGGCTAGACGCGCCGATTGTCGCTCGTGCCCGCAACGCTGTTGCAGCGACGGGCGCGACGCGTATGCTGAGTTCGTGATGAAGCCGGCGCGTGGTCCGATCGTGTACCGTAAGCGCCGCGAGGCGATGCCGGCGCCGGAGACCTCCGCCGACCTGATGGGCGCGACGCTGGCGCGCCTGGGTGGACACGGCCGCGCCCTGGAGTTTCGCGTCTTCGAGAGTTACCAGTCCACCGTCGGCGCCATGCTGCGCGACCGCACCGCGCCGGAGCGCCTGCTGGGCACGACGCTGATGGTGCGGGTGGAAAGTTCGGCGCTCGGTCACGAGCTGACCATGCTGAAGGGCGAGATCTTGATGAAGATGACGGCGACGTTGGGCCCGGGAATCGTCGTCGACATCCGCACCCGCGTCGGCCCGCTGGCGACCAGCTTCGCGCCCCGCTGACCAAGCGCGCGCAGCAGCCTCGGTTATCCAGCGATGGCGTCGCGCAGGGAGCGCACGAAGGCTCCGAGTTCAATCGCCGGGTCGCGGCCGTCGGCGACGGCTTTCTCCACCAACTGCACGGCGGCGCTGCCCACCACCACGCCGTCGGCGAACTTGGCCACCTCGCGCGCGTCGGACGGGGTCTTGATGCCGAAGCCGACCACCACCGGGACCTTGCCGCCGGTGGCGGCGCGGATGGCATCGACATGGACGCGCGGCTCGGCGACGTTGACCAGGCGCGTGCCGGTGATGCCGGTCAGCGAGACGTAATAAATAAAGCCGCTGGCCACCGCGGCCGCCGCGGCGATGCGCGCCGCCGTCGACGTCGGCGCCAGCAGCGGAATGAAATCAAGTCCGCGGCGGGTCAGGGCGGAGGTCAGTTCTTTGTCCTCGTCGGGCGGATAGTCGACGCACAACACGGCGTCGGCGCCGGCGTCGGCGGCGCGCTGGGCGAACACCTCAGGACCCATCACCACGATCGGGTTGGCGTAACCGAACAGCACCAGGCCGACGTGCGGGTGTTTGTCGCGCACCGCCTGGCACAGCTCCAGCGTGCGGCGCAGGCCGCCGCCCGCCGCCAGCGCCCGGTGCATGGCGGCCTGGATGACCTCGCCATCGGCGGAAGGATCGCTCCACGGAACCCCGATCTCGATGATGTCCGCGCCGGCTTCGGCGGCCGCCAGCAGCACCCGCAAGCTGGTGGCGCCGTCGGGATCGTGCGCGGTCAGGTACAGCACCAGCGCCTTGCGTTTCTCGGCGCGGGTCCGGGCAAAACAAGCGCCAAGGCGGCTCACAACACCACGTTCAATCGCTTGGCGATGGTCCCCATGTCCTTGTCGCCGCGTCCCGAGACGTTCACCACCACCACGCTCTTCTCCGGCAGCATCGCCACCACCTGGCCCAGCGCCGCGATGGCGTGCGAGCTCTCCAGCGCCGGCAAGATCCCCTCCGAGCGCGCCAGCCGCTGAAAACCACCCAGCGCTTCGTCGTCGGTGACGGACAGATAAGAGGCCCGCCCGGAATCTTTCAGGAACGAGTGCTCGGGCCCCACGCCCGGATAGTCGAGGCCGGCGGAGATCGAATGCGCCTCGGCGATCTGCCCGTCGTCGTCGCACAGCACGTACGAACGCGCGCCGTGCAGCACGCCCACCTTGCCCAGGGCCAACGTCGCGGCGTGACGACCGGTGGAGAGGCCATCGCCCGCTGCCTCGACGCCGAACAGCTTGACGCCGCTGTCGGGGACGAAGGCGTGGAACAGTCCCATGGCGTTCGACCCGCCGCCCACGCAGGCCACCGCGGCGTCGGGCAAGCGGCCCTCCGCTTCCAGAATCTGATCGCGCGCCTCGCGGCCGATCACCGCTTGCAGCTCGCGCACCAGCAGCGGATATGGGTGCGGCCCGGCCACCGATCCGATCACGTAATGGGTATCGCGCACGTTGGTCACCCAGTCGCGCAAGGCTTCGTTCATGGCGTCTTTCAAAGTCGCGGTGCCTTGCGAGACAGCGTGCACCTTGGCGCCCAGCAGCTTCATCCGAAAGACGTTCAGCGACTGGCGCTGGACGTCGACGGCGCCCATGTAGATCTCGCACGGCAGCCCGAACAGCGCGCAGGCAGTGGCGGTGGCGACGCCGTGCTGGCCGGCGCCGGTCTCGGCGATGATGCGCGTCTTGCCCATCCTGCGCGCCAAAATCAACTGGCCGAGACAGTTGTTGATCTTGTGCGCGCCGGTGTGACAAAGGTCCTCGCGCTTGAGGTAAAGCCGCACGCCCCGGCCAAGTTCAGCCGACAGCCGCCCGGCGAAGGTCAGCGGCGTGGGGCGGCCGACATAGTCACGCAGCAGACGATCGAACTCCTCGGCGAAGGCGGGATCGACGCTGGCGGCGGCCCAGGCGGCGCTGAGCTGATCCAGCGATGGGATCAGCGTCTCCGACACGTACCGGCCGCCGAAGCTGCCGAAGCGTCCGGGTGTTTGCGTCGTCGAGGAAGCGGGCACCGTCATGGCGAAAGACTATATCCGAGCGCTGCGGCCGCGGCACGGGCCGCCGCGACGAAGGCCGCCACGCGCGCCGGATCTTTGCGGCCGGGCGCTGACTCGACCCCGCTGGCCACGTCGACGCCGTCGGCAGCGGTGGCGGTGATCGCGGCAGCGACGTTGTCGGGGGTCAGGCCCCCGGCCAGCCAGAACGGACGCCGGCCCTGCCCGGCGATCAAACCCCACGGCGCCGGCTGCCCGCCGCCGCCAAACCCATCGACGAAGGCATCGTACAAGCGGACCGCCGCGCGCGTGTTCCATTGCAGCGCCTCGGCGAAGGACGCGGCGTCGCGCACGCGGACGGCGCGGATCAGTCCCGCGGGATCAAAGCCGGCAAAAGCCGTTGCCGTCTCGTCGCCGTGCAACTGCGCTCGATCGAGCCCCAGTTGATCGACGGCGCGGCCGACGTCGTCGGGCGCCGCATTGACGAACACGCCCACCTTCAAGACGCCGGCTGGGACGGCCGCCAGCACGGCGCGCGCGGCCGCGTGATCGCCGACGTAGCGCTTCGATCCCGGCCACAGGTTGACCCCGATGGCGCCGGCACCGGCGTGCGCAGCCAACGCGGCATCGGCGGGCGTGGTGACGCCGCAAATCTTGATCAGCAGCGGAGGGTTCTGCGGCGGCGACATGCGATCACGCCAAAAGCCCGCGCAGCGCCGCGCCTGGATCAATCGCCCGCATCAGCGTCTCGCCCACCAGCACGGCGTCGATGCCGGCGGCGCCCAGGCGGCGCACGTCGGCCGCGTCGCGGATGCCCGATTCGGCCACCATCACCCGGTCGGGTGGCACCAGCGGGCGCAGGCGAATGCAAAGCTCGCGATCCATGGTGAAGGTCTTGAGGTCGCGGTTGTTCACGCCGACGATGCGCGCGCCCAGGGCCACGGCGCGCCGCACTTCCGGTTCGTCGTGCGCTTCGACCAAGGCATCGACGCCGAAGTCGTCCGCGGCCTGCAACAGCCGGGCGATGTCGCCGTCGTCCAGCGCGGCGACGATGAGCAAGATGGCGTCGGCGCCAGCGGCGCGCGCCTCGGCGACCTGGTAGCGATCGACCATGAAATCCTTGCGCAGGATCGGCAGCGCCGGCGTGGCCGCGCGCGCCGTCCGCAGATCGTCCAGGCTGCCGCCGAAGAACGGCTGGTCGGTCAACACGGACATCGCCGCCGCGCCGGCCGCCGCGTAGGTCGCAGCCATCTCCGCCGGTTCGACGCCTTGCCGGATCCAGCCCGCTGAAGGCGAGCGCCGCTTGAACTCGGCGATGCAGGTGACCTGTCCGGCGCGGCGCAAGGCCTGGCCGAAACCGCGCGCCGGCGGTTGCGCCCGCGCGGCGGCGGTCACCTCAGCCAGCGGGCGCTGCTGCTGGCAAACCGCCAGATCAGCGCGCGTGCGAGCCAGGATCTCGTCGAGGATCATGCGGTCGGCGCCGCGGCCGGCGGCGGCAGAGGCACGATGGTGCGCAGCTTCTCCAGCACCGCGCCGGCGGCGCCGCTGCGCAACGATTCGACGGCACGGGCGGCGCCGGCCTGCAGATCAGACGCGGCGCCGATGACGTACAGGCCGGCGGCGGCGGCCATCAGGGCCGCGGTCTGCACCGCCGGGTGGGCGCGGCCGGCCAACGCTTCGTTGATCACGCTGGCGTTGAATGACGGATCGCCGCCCAGCAAACCAGCGGGGTCGGCCGGCTGCAGGCCAAAATCCGCCGGGCCGATCTCGTAGACGCGGACCGCCCCGTCGCGCAGCTCGGCGACGTGGGTCTGGCCGTGGGGCGCCAGCTCGTCCAGACCGCCGGCGCCGTGAATGACCATCGCCCGCCGCGAGCCGAGGTCGCCGTGCGCGCGGGCCAGCGGCTCGCAACGCTCTCGGCTGAAGATCCCGTTGACGTGAAAGCGCGCGCCGCACGGGTTGGTCAGCGGCCCCAGCAGATTGAACAGCGTGCGCAGGCCCAGCTCCTTGCGCACGCCGCCCACGTGGCGGGTGGCGGCGTGGTGCACGGGCGCGAACATGAACGCCAGGTGCGCCTCGTGCAGACAGCGCGACGCCTCGTCGGGCGTGGGCGCTGGCTTCAATCCCAGCGCTTCGATCACGTCGTGCGATCCTGAACGCGACGACTGCGCGCGGTTGCCGTGCTTGGCCACCGGGACGCCGCAGCCGGCGATGATGAACGACGCCAGCGTCGAGATGTTCACCGACCGTGAGCCGTCGCCGCCCGTGCCGCAGGTGTCCAGCACATCCCGATGATCGGTTGGCACCGGCGTCATCCGCGCCCGCATGGCCTGGGCGGCGCCGACGATCTCGCCGACGGTCTCGCCCTTCATGCGCAGGGCGACGAGCAGCGCGCTGATCAAAGCGGGCGAGCCCTCCCCGTCCATGATCAGGCCCACCGCCGCCGCCATCTGCTCGGCTGACAGATCGTGGCCTTCGACGACGCGCGCAATGGTCTCCCGCAGGACCTGCGCGCCGGTTGCGGCGGGCGCCGGCCCCGTCGTCGGCGTCGGCCCTGTCACGGTCGTTGTCATGGGCGTCCTCCCTTCTGCAGGAAGTTCTTCAGCAGATCTTTGCCCACCGTGGTCAGGAACGATTCGGGGTGGAACTGCACGCCTTCCACGGCCAGGGTCTTGTGGCGCAAACCCATGATCTCTTCGTCCCAGGTCTTGGCGGAGATCTCCAGACAGTCGGGCAGCGTCTTTCGCTCGACGATCAGCGAGTGATAGCGGGTGGCCTCGAACGGGTTCGGCAGGCCGGTGAAGGCGCCGCGCTCGTCGTGGAAGATCTTCGACGTCTTGCCGTGCATGACCTGGCGGGCGCGAATCACCTTGCCGCCGAAGGCTTGCCCTATCGCCTGATGGCCCAGGCACACGCCGAAGATGGGAATCTGACCGCCGTAGAGTTTGAGCACCTCCAGGCTGATGCCCGCTTCGTTCGGCGTGCACGGCCCGGGCGAGATCACGATGTGCGACGGGGCCAGGGCGGCGATCTCGGACGCCGGGAGCTCGTCGTTGCGTATCACCCGCACGTCCTGGCCCAGCTCGCCGAGGTATTGAACCAGGTTGTAGGTGAACGAATCGTAGTTATCGATAACCAGCAACATGTCAGCCTGTGCCCATTCCCCGGCGGGCGATCTCCACCGCCGTGACCACCGCCCGCGCCTTGTTCACGCACTCGGCGTATTCGTCTCCCGGCACGCTGTCGGCGACGATGCCGGCGCCCGCCTGCACGTTGATGGTGTCGCCCAGCGTGACCAGCGTGCGGATGGCGATGGCCAGGTCCAGGTTGCCGGCGTACGAGATATAGCCGACGGCGCCGCCGTAGATGCCGCGCCGATTCGGCTCCAGCTCTTCGATGATCTGCATGGCGCGGATCTTGGGCGCGCCGCTCAGCGTGCCGGCGGGGAACGCGGCGCGGATGACGTCGACCGGCCGCTTGCCCGGCGCCAGGCGGCCGCGCACGTTCGAGACGAGGTGCATGACGTGCGAGTAACGTTCGATGGTCATCACGTCGCTGATGCGCACCGAACCGGGATCGGTCACCCGGCCCACGTCGTTGCGGCCAAGATCGATCAGCATGACGTGCTCGGCGCGTTCCTTCGGATCGGCGGACAGCTCGGCTTGCAGGGCGGCGTCCTCGGCGGGCGTGGCGCCGCGGCGGCGGGTGCCGGCCAGCGGGCGCACCGTCACCTCGCCGTTCTCTACTCGCACCAGACATTCGGGCGACGCGCCGGTGATCACCGCCTCGGGAAATTCCAGGTGGAACATGTACGGTGACGGGTTGGTGACCCGCAGGGCGCGGTAGACGTCGAACGGATCGACCTCGCCCCGCGAAACTTCAAAGCGCTGCGAATAGACGACCTGGAAGGCGTCGCCGGCCAGGATGTACTCCTGAATCTGGCGCACGCCGCTCTCGTAGGTTTCGCGCGTGACGGTGGTGCGAGGCGCCGGCACGTGGGACGGACGCGCCGGATCCAGCGGGCGCAGTGCCGGCGCCGGCCGCGCCAGCCGATCGACGATGGCGTCGATGCGCTGGCAAGCGGCGTCGTAGGCCTTGCCCGGATCGCCGCCCGACACATCGGCGGCCGCCACCACCTTCACCGTGCCGCGCAGGTTGTCGAAGATGACCACCGTATCGGTGAGCGCGAAGCAGAGCTCCGGCACCTTCAGGGCGTCGGGTTTCAGATTGGGCAGCTTTTCAAACGTGCGGACGATGTCGTAGCCCAGCCAGCCCACGGCGCCGCCGAAGAAACGCGGCAAACCTTCGGGCACGGCCGGCGCTTGTTGGGCCAGGTAGGCGTCGACGAAGCCAAGCGGGTTCGCCGTGCGCACCTGCTCGCTGACGCGGAAGCCGGCGCCATCGGGCACCAACACTTCCAGGTTCTCCCCGCGGGCACGGATGACGGCGCGCGGTTTGACGCCGACAAAACTGTAGGCGGCCCACTTTTCGCCACCCACCACGCTCTCCAGCAAGAACGAATAGGGCCCGCGGCCGAGCTTGGCGTATGCCGACACCGGGGTGTCCGCGTCGGCCAACACCTCGCGGTAAACGAAGCAAAGCCGGCCGCGGCGCGCCAGCTCGGCAAATCCAGATCGGTCGGGAACGAACCCTGGCATGGGAACCAGCAACCTTAGCACCTAGCCCCGGCCGGGGTGAAGAACGGCCGGTGAATTGCCGTCGCTGCGGCGGCGTCTGATTGGCGGGCGCCGCGCTCCGACGGCGTACTTTCTCAGCTATAGTGACGGGCCTTCGTGCCACACGCTGCATCTGAAACCAACGGCCCCGGGCCGCGCACCCGCGGGTTCGTGGCGTGGACCTTGCGGCACGGACGGACGTTGTGGGTGGTGGCGCTGCTGCTGGCGATTCCGGCGGCGTGGCGGACGGTGGGCCTTTACCGCAACCTGCGCAGCGACATCGAAGAGCTGCTGCCGCGCAACGCGCCCAGCGTGGTGGCGCTGAACGAACTGCGATCGCGCATGGCCGGCCTGCAGTACCTGGGCGTCATCGTCGACTTCGGCACGCCCGACAAGTTGTCCGCCGGCGAAAAGCTGGTCGACGACCTGGCGGCGCGCATCGCCACCTATCCGCGCGACATGGTCACCGCCGTGCGCACCGGGTTCGGGACCGAACGAGCCTTCGTCGAAAGCCGCGTGGCCTTGCTGCTGGAGCTCGGCGATCTGCAGACCATCCGCCAGCGCATCGAAGATCGGGTGCACTGGGAGTACGGCAAAGAGACCGGCACCCTGCTGGACGACAAAGAGCCGGCGCCGCCGCTGGACTTCGCCGACATACAAAAAAAATACGAAAGACGCGTCGGCGGCCCCGAGCTGGTCGACGATCGCTTCTGCGGGCCGAAGCTGGGCCTGTGCCTGCTGCTGGTCGAGGTGGGCGGCTTTGCCACCGACGCGCACCGTTCGGGCGCGCTTTTGCACCGGGTGCAGGCCGACATCGCCGCGCTGGGCGGCCCGTCCCACTATGCGTCGGGCCTGCGCCTCGGTTTCGCCGGCGACGTCGTCGTTTCTGTCGAAGAGATGGCGGCGCTGGTACAAGACCTGACGTTGTCGTCGGTGATCGTCGTGGCCGCCGTGCTGCTGGTGATCATGGCGTTCTATCGCTGGCCGCGCAGCGTGCCGGCGCTGTTCCTGCCTCTCGGCCTGGGCGCCGTCTACGCCTTCGCGCTGGCCAGCCTGCCGCCCTTCGGGATCACCGAGCTCAATTCGAACACGGCCTTCCTGGGTTCGATCATCATCGGCAACGGGATCAATTTCGGGATCATCCAGCTGGCCCGCTATCTGGAGACGCGCCGACAGGGACTGCCGATCGAAGAATCGCTGGTGGTCAGCTTGTGGGGCACCCGGCGCGGGACGCTGTCGGCGGCGCTGGCGGCCGGCGTGTCGTACGCGTCGCTGACGGCGATGCAGTTTCGCGGCTTCCGCCAGTTCGGCGTGGTCGGGGGGCTCGGCATGCTGCTGTGCTGGGCCACGATGTATGTCTTGGGTCCGTCGCTGGTGGCCTGGCTGGACGGCGGGCGCGTGCGGCCCGAGACGGAAGCCCGCCGCACCAGCGTGTGGACCTGGCTGGCGCGCTGGGTGACGTCGTCGCCGGGGCCGATCTTGATCGGCGCGACGTTGCTGACGGTGGCCGCCGGCTGGCAGGTGCGCAAGTTCGGGCCCGATCAACTGGAGTACGATTTTTCGCGCCTGCGCCGCCGCGACACCTGGACGTCGGGCGAGGCCTACTGGGGCCACAAGATGGACACCCTGCTCGGGCGTTATCTGACGCCGACGGTGCTGCTGACCGACAGCCCCGAGGAAGCGCGCGCCGTGGCCAGTCGGCTGCGCGAAGCCAGCAAGAAGCCGCCGCTGTCGACGATGATCGCCTCGGTGCGCAGCCTCGACGACGTGGTGCCGCCCGATCAAGCGCAGAAGAACGCCGAGGTGGCGGCCATCCGACGCAAGATGACCCCGCACCTGCGCCAGCACGTGTCGGCGGAGGACAACAGCAACCTCGATCGGTTGATCGGCGGCGACGGCCCGCCGCCCACCATCGTCGAGGCGGACGTCCCCGAGGTGCTGACCACCGGCCTGCGCGAACGCAACGGCGCCCTGGGCCGGGCGGTGCTGGTGTTTCCCAACCCCAGCGATGCCATGTGGCGCGGCGAGAACATGGCGACGTTCGTCCACGCGCTGCGCGACGTGGCCCAGGCGCCGGTGGCCCTCGGTGGGCGGCCGGCGCGCGTGGCCGGCGCGCCGCCGCTCACCACCGACATCATCGAATCGATGCGCCACGACGGGCCGTTGGCCTCGCTGCTGGCGTTGCTGGGCGTGGTGGCGACGGTGGTTTTGATGTTCGGCCGCGGGCGGGCCACGCCGTTCGTCATCGGGTCGCTGATCGTCGGCGTGCTGTGGATGGTCGGCGCGACGCTGGGTCTGCACATCAAGATCAACTTCGTGAACTTCATCGCCTTCCCCATCACGTTCGGCATCGGGGTCGACTATGCGGTGAACGTGATGGCCCGTTACCTGCGCGACGGCGAGCACGATGTGGCGGCGGCGGTGCGCGGGACCGGCGCCGCGGTGGCGCTGTGTTCGATGACCACCATCATCGGGTACTCGTCGCTGCTGGTGGCGCAGAACCTGGGACTGTTCCTGTTTGGCTTGCTGGCGGTGCTGGGCGAGGTGACCTGCCTGACCACGGCCATCGTGGTGCTGCCGGCGGTGCTGGTGCGCCTGGAGAGACGGCGCCGCCCACCGCGGCAAGAATCGACGCCCGAAATCGCTGTTTCAGCCCGCAAATCACGGCCTGTCCTGGACACCACGGGCATGGGCGGGTAGCTTTGCCGCCCAACATGAGCCGGCCGAACGATCCAAGTTCTCCGTCTGCGGTCATGCGGTCGCTGCCGCGGATCTTCGACGACCTGCCCATCTGGGCGCAGTTGAACATCACCTGGAAGTGCAACCTCGATTGCTCGTACTGCACCGAGTACGACAACTCGAAGGGGCACGTGCCGTACGACGTGCTCTTGCACCGCATCGACAAGTGCAAGGAACTGGGCACGCTGCACACCGACCTTATCGGCGGCGAGCCGCTCTTGCACCCGCAGGTCAAGGAGCTGATGGCCTATGTGACCAAGCAGGGCATGACCACCGGCATGACCACCAACGCCTTCCTGCTGACCGAGGATCGCCTGAAAGAGCTGATGGACGTCGGCATGGGTCGCATCCAGATCTCGCTGGACGCTCTGAACCCGACGCCGGGCGCGCCGAAGTCGCTGAAGACCCTGCGCAAGAAGATCGAGATGGTGGCGAAGTTTCCCATCTGGTTCCGCGTCAACACCGTCATCTGCGACCAGACCATCGACGAGGTGCAAGAGGTCGCCGAGTTCTGCATGGGCCTCAACGTGCCGGTGAACTTCTCGGTCGTGCACGACCGCGGCCGCCTGACCCGCAGCCTGAACAACAAGGCCTACCTGGACAAGGTGCGCTGGCTGAAAGAACAGAAGCTGGCCGGCCGCCCCATCTCCAGTTTTTATTACCTGATCGACTATTACGAGCAGGCCTTGCAGGGCAAGCCGATGGACTGGACCTGTCAAGCGGGCAGCAAGTGTTACTACGTGTCGCCGGAAGGCGACTTTCACTTCTGCTATCACGTGCCGCCGCAGATGAAGTTCGACGAAGTCACGCGCGACACGCTGGCAGGAAATCGCGGCAAAAAAGGCTGCGAAACGAACTGCGGGGTCGACTGCGTGCTGAACACGTCGCTGCCATTTTCGAACCGCGCCCACGTGGCCGGCGTCGAGGCGCGCGATGTGCTGTTGCAGATCGGCACCCAGCTGGGCGCGAAGATGGGATTCAAGCGCGCGGCGGCGAGCGGCTCGTAGCGAAGACCACGAAGTGGTTCATCGGGTAGTTCCACCCGACCGCGACGATGCCGGCGACGATCAGCCGTGAGATCGGGTACGGGACGCGCAAGAAGCGGGTCAACAGCCAGACCCCCAAGGTGTTCAGGCCCGACGAGCCCGCCTGCACCAGCACGAAGCGCAGAAACTGATTGTGCGAGCGCACGATCGAATCGCCGAAGGCCCACTTGCGGTTGATGCTGAAGTTCGACAGCGAGCCGACCACGGTGCCCATCCAGGTGGCGAGCACGTAGTTCACGCCGAACACCTGCACGGCGGTCACCAGAGTCAGAAAATCCACGGCCGTCGTGAACAACGACGTCAGCGTGCTGCGCGAGAACCGGGTCGGCCAGCGCCAGTGGCGCGCCGGCGGCTGATCATCTTCGGGCGCTTCCATCGCGCCTTTACAGCCAGCCCAGACGGCGCGCGCCCAGGATCACCAGCGCTCCCCAGGCGCCGGCCACCACGTCGTCGAACATCACACCCTGCCCGCCCGGCAAGCGTTCGGCGCGGCGAGCCGGCCACGGCTTGAACTGATCGAACAGGCGAAACAAGACGAAGCCGACGATCAACCCGGCCGAGGTCGCCGGCGCCGCCACCCAGGTCAACAAGACGCCGGCCACCTCGTCGATGCAGACGATCTGCGGATCCTTCTTGCCTAGGCGGCGTTCGACGATGCCGGCGGCCCAGACGCCGACGATCGTGACGATCACCGCGGCGACGAAGACCGCCAGCGGACCGTGCGGGCGCAGCAGCAAATAAAACGGAATGGCGCCGACCGTGCCGGCGGTGCCCGGCGCCCTGGGAAAATGTCCGCAGCCGAACCAAACCGCCAGGACGTGCGCTAACCGCTGGCGAAGCGTCGAAGACGGCGACGACGACGGCGCGGCTGGCGCTACGTCGTCCACAGCTTCTCGCGCAGCACGACGTCGAAAACCTCGCGCAGGATGGCGATGCCGTTTCTGGCGGTCGCCTCGTCGATGGTCAGCGCCGGCTGCAAGCGAAAGCTGGCGCTGTACGCCATGGTCAAAAGGCCGCGGCGTACGCACTCGGTGAAGATGCGCTCGGTGATCCGGCGCGGCAGCGGCTCTTTGGTCTGGCGATCCTTCACGAGCTCGATGCGCAGGAACAAACCGGCGCCTTGCACGAAGCCGACGAAAGGATAACGCTCTGCCAGCGCCTCCAGCTCGCGCAGCATGACGGCGCCGACGGTGGCAGCGTTTTCGGTCAAGCGCTCCTCGTCGATGATCCGCAGCGCCGCCGCGCCGGCCGCCGCGCCCAGCGGGTTGCCACCGTAGCTGGAGGACGAGCCGGACGGATTGCCCCACGGTTTGGCGGCGGCGATGGCGTCAGTGGTCAGGATGCCGGTCAGCGGAAAACCGCCGCCGAATGCCTTGCCGATGGTGACGATGTCCGGTTTGACGCCGGTGTGGTCGACGCCCCAGTAGCGGCCGGTGCGGCCAAAACCCGTGATCATCTCGTCGGCGATCAGCAGCGTGCCGATGTCGTCGGCGATCGAACGGACCGCGGGTAGAAATTCGGGCGGCGGAATGACGTTGCCGGCGGTGCCTTGCATCGGCTCGACAATCACCGCCGCCACGGCGCCCGCCGACTGCAGCTTGATCTGCTTGCGGGCGACGTCGGCGCAGGCCACGCCGCAGCTCGGATACCGAAGCCCGATCGGGCAGCGGTAGCAGTCGGCGTACGGCACCTGGTGCGAGCCAGGCGCCATCGGACCGAGTTTGTCTTTGAACGTCGAGCCCATCAGCGACAGCGCGCCCAAGGTCTTTCCGTGAAAGCCGCCCCAGAAGCTGACGAACTCGTACTTGCCGGTGGCGCACTTGGCCAGGCGCAAGGCGCTCTCGACCGCTTCGGCGCCGCTCGAATAAAGCTGCAGGCGGTGGACGCCCGGCGCCGGCGGACGCGCCGCCACCCGCTCCGTCAACTCGACGCGCGCCTCCGAGGTGAACGATCCCACCGACGCCTTGGCCACCTGTTTTTGCAGTGCCTCGACGAAGACCGGGTGCGAATGCCCCAGGGCGTTGACGTTGATGCCGCCGATGAAGTCGATGAACGTGTTGCCGTCGACGTCGGTGACCGCGCTGCCGCGGGCCTGGTCGACGACCACCCCGGCCATCACGGCATAGCCTTGCAGGCCGGGCGCCATGTGGGCGTCCTCGCGCGCGCGCAGGGCGACGCTCTTCGGGCCTGGAATGGGCGTGCAGAGCACCGCCTTCTGATCTTTCGGCTGCGACGGGTTCATGGAGAAAAGCGCCGTTCTTACAGCGAACCGGGCTGGTCCTTCGGCGCGGGCATGATACCCCCGGCCGGGGGGGCCGACTCGACCGAACGCCGCAACGTCGCCGCTCGTTCCCGCAGCGCCTGGATGATCGCCGCACAGCGCTGCACCATCGACACGTTCGAGACCACGCCCACCACGGTGACGGCCAGGATGATCGGGAACTCGTGCAAGAGGTGCGACGCCGAATCACCGAAGAAGACCTTCCACACTGACGTCGCGCCCGAGCCGACCAGCAGATAAACCGCGCGCTCGGCCCGGCGCATCGAGCCGCGCGGGGCTTTGACGCCGGCCGCTTCTGCCTTGGCCGTGACGTAGCTGAACATGAACGAGCCGAAGATGGCGATCAGCACCAGCCCCTCGACCATCCAGTGCGTGCGGTAATAGACGGCCAGGCCGGCCAGGAACATGAATTCGCCGTACCGATCGACGACGGCGTCCAGCATCTCGCCGGCGTCGGAAGAAATACCCAGCTTGCGGGCCAGAAGACCGTCGATGATGTCGCCATAGGCGGCGGCGGTGGCCATCACCGCGGCCAGGCCGAACCAACCGAAGGCACCGGCGACGCTGGCGATCGTCGCCGGGATCAGCGACAGCGCGGTCACCTGGTTCGGCGTCAGCCCCATCGCCGCCGTCCAGTCGACCACCGGCCCCATCAGCCAGTACCCCATCTCCATCGAGGCTTTGTTCAAAAAGACGCTGCCGCCGTCGGCGTCGGTGCGGGCGTGGCGGGCCCGCCCGCGCAGAAAGGTCCGGATCAGGTAGCTGACGGCGATGACACCGACCAGACTGAAGATCCCGTACGCGAAGTAGACGTCTTTCATGCGGATGGGCTTCCCACCTGGCGGCGTTCGACCATGTCGCCGATGTCGTGACCTTCCAGCGAGCGCGGACCGCCGAGCGGCAGCTCGCGCGAGCCGTCGCGCGCCGAGGCATACGCCGTGGTGATGAGCTGGACGCACAGGAACGATTCGCGCGCCTCCTGGCCCACGAAATCGCGCCGGGCAATCGCACCCTTGAAGTCGTCGAACAGCGAGTTGAACCAGGTGACGTGGCTGGAGTCCATCCAGTCGGACGGGATCTCCTCGCGCTCGAACGTCCACTTGGTGGCCGGCCCGCGGCCCTCGGCCGGCACCTGGGTGGCCAGTTCGATGTTGTCGTCCTCGACGCGCACGGCGCCGTGTTCACCGTGCAGCGTGTACAGCACCTTGCGCACGCCAGCCGTCCAGCTGAGGTGCGCCGAGGCGAACCCGGTCGGGAACTTCAAGCTGCACGTGAAGTCGTCTTCGGTGTCGAACGAGCCCATGGTCGCCATCCGCGCGCTGATCGCCGTCGGGTACCCGCGCAGCCATTCAAACGCCAGGTAGAACGTGTGGCTGCCGTGGTCCATGGCAATGCCGCCGCCCGAATAACGCCGCTCGCGCCGCCAGTCGGGACGCCAATCGCCGATCCCTTTGGCGTGGGTGTTGCGGAAGGTCTGCAACGTCACCAGGTGCACCTTGCCGATGCGGCCGCTGTCCAGGATGCGGCGGACCGCTTTGATCACCGGCGCGTGTTTATAGTTGTGGCAGGGGAAAATCACCCGGCCGGCGGTGGTGGCGTGCTTCAGCATCGACCGCGCTTCGTCGACGGTGGTGGCCAGCGGTTTTTCGCACAGCACGTGCAGGCCGGCATCCATCGCCGCGTGCGCCACGGTCGCGTGATCGCTGGGCGGCGTGGCGATGTCGGCGAAGTCCAGGTCGCGCTCGGCCGCCAGCAGCGACGCGTGATCCGGGTAGACCCGCACGCCGGGGAGCTGCTGCAGGGCCAGCGCGCGACGGGCCGGTGACACGTCGGCAACAGCGACGATCTCCACGTCGCCGCCGTCGCCCGCCGTGGCCCGCTGCCGGTAACCGGCGGCGTGGCCTTTTTCCATGATGAACCCGTAACCGATGATGGCGCCGCGAAGGGTTTTCTTCATGTTCTGTTAATCGACATGTGTTTCGCGCTACGCCGACGGACCGACGAGAAACGCGCGTTGAAGTAAATCTCTTGTCTCGCTTCAAACGTCAAGCCAACCCCGACCCGCCGCTGCCACCGACCGCCGCTGAAGATAACAATCGCAGCCGTTTCCGCAATCCTTTCGCAACGATGATCAGCGTTGACTCGCCGAATCCGGGAGACTAGCTTGCGCACCATGATTGGCGAAGTGCTGAAGGCCAGCGACCCCGAAACTTACGAGCTTTGCCGCGGCGAAGAGCGGCGCCAGGAAGAGACCATCCGCCTGATTCCGTCGGAGAACTACGTCTCGAAGGCTGTGTTAGAGGCTTCGTCGTCGGTCTTCACCAACAAGTACAGCGAAGGCTACCCCGGCAAGCGCTACTACGAAGGCCAGCAGTGCGTCGACCCGCTGGAAGAGCTGGCCATCCGCCGCGCCAAGGCGCTGTTCGGCGCGGCGCACGCCAATGTCCAGCCGTACTCCGGGTCGCCGGCCAACCTGGCCGTTTACATGGCCTTCCTGAAGCCGGGCGACAAGGTGATGGGCCTGGCCTTGCCGATGGGCGGCCACCTGACGCACGGCTGGAACGTGTCGATCACCGGGCGCTACTTCACGCCGGTGCAGTACGGCGTCCGCAAGGACACCGGGCGCATCGACTACGACGAGGTCCGCGATCTGGCCAAGCGCGAAAAGCCGGCGTTGATCTGGGCCGGCGGCACCGCGTATTCGCGTATCTGGGACTTTCCAACCATGGCCTCGATCGCCAAGGACGTGGGCGCGCGCTTCGCCGCGGACATCGCTCACATCGCCGGGCTCATCGCCGGTGGCGCGCACCCGTCCCCGATCCCGCACGCCGACGTGGTCACCACCACCACGCACAAGACTTTGCGCGGCCCGCGCGGCGGCATGATCCTCTCGACCGCCGAGCACGCCAGCGCCATCGATCGCGCCGTCTTCCCGGGCCTGCAAGGCGGCCCGCACGTGCACAGCATCGCGGCGCTGGCGGTGGCCCTGCGCGAGGCCAGCCTGCCCTCGTTCCGCGACTATGCCCACCAGGTGGTGGCCAACGCCAAGGTGATCGCCGACCAGCTGGTCTCGCGCGGGTATCAAGTCATCTCGGGCGGCACGGACAATCACCTGATCCTGGTCGATCTGTCGAACAAGAACGTGTCGGGCAAGATCGCCGCCAAGGCGCTGGACAAGGCGGGCATCGAGCTGAACTACAACTCGGTCCCTTACGACACGCGCAAGCCTTTCGATCCTTCGGGCATCCGCCTTGGTTCGCCGTCGGTCACCAGCCGCAACATGCGCGAGCCCGAGATGCGCCAGATCGCCGCCTGGATCGACCGCGTCATCACCAACCCCAGCGACGACAACGCCGAGAAGGTGCGCGGCGAGGTTCGCGAGCTGACCAAGAAATTTCCCGCGCCAGGCATCTCGGCGTAGACGTTCCCGATCCAAGCGCTGGGAGGAGTCTGTCCATGTCCCTTTTCTTTCGTCATCGTCGTTCAGGCCTGCTGCTGGCCTCGCTGGCGCCCGTCGCCTTCGCGATTTTGGGAATCGCCGCCGGCCCGGTCCACGCCGAGATCATCGAGCTCGTCGACAAGACGAAGATGAACGCCAAGATCATCCACTATTACGACGGCGTTTACACCGTCGAGTCCAATGGCCAGACGGTCAAGCTGCCGAAGGAAAAAATCCGCAGCGTCTCTTTCCAGCTGCCGGCCGCGCGTCCGGAGTTCTCGACGCCCGAAAAGACCTTCGAACGCTGGCACAAGGCGCTGCTCGAGGGTGCCGTGGACAAGGTCCTCGACTGCTACGCGCTCATGTACCAGGGCATGCTGGCCAACCAGATGGGTCTCGGCGGTGCGCAGCAGGCCGACGGCGTGAAGAAGATGCAGAAAGAGGTCGAGGGCACCAAGTTCGACATCAAGGGCTCGTCGATCAAAGGCGAGACCGCGACCTTGAAGGTGCAGCGCAAAAAAGGCGACGACAGCGACACCGGTGAGATCGCGTTCGTGAGAGAGAACGGCGAGTGGAAGATGCTTCCCCCGCAATGACGGCGCGGGGCCGCCGAACAACTTCACGGCAGGCGGGCGAGCAGGCGACGATCGCGCTGCTGGTCTGTGCGGCGGCCGTGGCGTGGGCGGGGCCGGCGCGCGCCACCGGGCTGGATCCGTTTCGGCCGTCCCGGGGGACGACCAGCGGCGCGCCGCTGACGCCGTTCCACCTGGCGCAGAACGGCGGCCCGTCGACGAACGGGTCAACATCTTCGCCATCCTCGTCAACAACGCCGCCCCGATCCCTGGCTCCGCAAGCCTGCACCGGCGACGATCAGTGTACCGGCGAGAACATCTGCGAGGACGGCGTCTGCCAGGCCATCCCGACCCGCACGAACATTCTTTATCTTTATTACCGTGACGGCGCGTTCCGCGAATTTCTCGGGCTCTACTGGTCCAAGCGCGGGTCGTCGGGTTTTCGGGACGGGGTGCCGTTTTACTGGCACACCTGGACGCCGACCACCGAGGCGCGGGTGGTGGCGCCGTTCTTCTGGCGTTTCAACGACTACGCCAAGCAACAGCGCACCACCGTCATCGTACCCGGCTTGCCCATCTCATGGACGTCAGAGCCCGGCGCGACGTCGTGGGCGGTGTGGCCGCTTTTTTATAAGTCGTCGAAGTACGGCTGGGCGGCGCCCATCTTAGGAACCTGGGCGATCAAAGATCCCGCCGACCAGAGCGCGTTCGGCGCGGCGCTGTTTCTGTACTGGTGGAACCGCGCGCCCAAGCAGAACGGCAGCGCCTTCGATCTGGCCTTCCCGCTGTTTGTCTCCAGCCGCGACAACAACAAGGCGTTCACCTACGCCATTCCGCTGACCTTCTATTGGCGGCACCAGGACAACGCCAACACGCTGTCGATCCCGTTTTTCTACCGCAACACGCACCAGGGCGGAGGTTCGTTCTTCACCTGGATCGGCTATCGCACCCACGAAGGCACCGACACCACCGGCGCCTTGTTCTGGCTTTACTGGTACGGTCACAACGACGCAAAGAAGACCGCTTACGACGTGGTCTTCCCGGTTTTCTGGAGCGTCCGTGGCCCGAAGGAAAGCGCGACGGTGGGCTTTCCGTTGCTGTGGTACTTCCGCGAGAACGACGCCGTCGACGCCGTCTTCTTCCCGCTGGTGTGGAGCTTCTCGAACGCCAAGGAGAGCACCACCCTGGTGATCCCGTTCGTCCATGCCCGCCGCGGCACCTGGACCATGAACGCCGTCTTCCCGCTGTGGTGGCAGGGCGGCGATCCCAAGACGGGCGAGGCGTTCCACACCCTGCTGCCGATCTTCTACCGGCAGTCGTCGGGCCACGGCCGGCACGAGACGTTGGTCTCGCTGATCGGCGGCTACCACCGCGACGACGACGCGCGCTCGAGCACCTTCGCGATCCTGCCTGGCATCATCACCCACCGCGATCCCGAGCAGGACTTCCAGGTCGTCACGCCGCTCTTCATCCGCCACCACAACGCCGTCGCCGATTCGACCACCAAGATCATCGGGCCGCTGTACTTGCGCGACGATCCACGGGGCTCGACGTCGGTGCTGTTCCCGCTGTTCTGGCGCTTCAAAGACGAACCCAGCGGGGCCAGCGCGACCTTGGGTTTTCCCTTCTTCTTCCATCGCGCCGGTCCGCACGACACCACGCTGGCCGCGGGCGTCTTCCCGCTGTGGTTTTACGGCCGGTCATTTCATGATCTCGCCGGCCACCACGACGGCTGGAGCGGCGGCCTGTTTCCCCTGGCCTTCTTCGGCCGCCACGGCGACGACAGCCACGCGGTGGTGTTCCCGCTGCTGTGGCACTTCGGCCACGGCCAGGCCGACACCACGGTCCTGCTGCCGCTGTTCTACACGCACGGCGATCGACACGGCCGGCAGTCGGCGATCATCCCGCTGCTGACCTTCTTCGGGCACGACCAGGGCGATTCCTTCGCCGTGCAGTTTCCGTTTTTCTGGCATTTCGCCAGCGAGCGCCAGGGCTGGTCCACCACCGTCACCCCGGTGGGCTTCTTCCACAGCACCCGCGACGGCTGGAGCGCCGGCGTCGGCCCGCTGGTGCCGCTGCTCTATCTGGCCGGCGGCCCGCGTTCGCACTTCGCGCTGGTCCCGCTCATTTGGTATTTCTCCGACCAGCGCGCCGACAGCAACACCACGGTGCTGGGCCCCTTCATGCACCGCCGCCACGGCGGCGAATACACCGACGCCCTCTTCCCGCTGATCTACTATCGACGCGGCGCCCGCCCCGGCGGCACCGACGAGACCAGCTTCACGCTGTTCCCGCTGGTTCACTATCGCCGCGACGCCGCCACGCGGCTTTTCATCTCGCCGCTGGGCGGTTCAGTGAAGACCGCCGACCGCAAAGCCGGCTTCGTCGGGCCGTTCTTCTGGTTCGCCAACCGGCAGATGCAGGCCAAGGTGCTGTTCCCTCTGTACGCCGACGTCACCCGCCTGGACACTTACGAACGCACGCGGCAGTTCGGGCTGTGGTTTCAGATCGACGGCCCGGACCGCAGCAGCCGGCTGCTGTTTCCGCTGTACGGCCACTACGAAGACCAGAAAGAGACCGACACCTACGTCTTCCCGTCGCTGTTCCGCCAGCGCCGCACCGACGGTTACCACGTCGACGCCTTCGTGCCGTTCTTCTGGCACTCCGGCGGCAAGGGGTTCGGCACCACCGTCGTCGCCACCTGGTTCCAGCGCACCGCGCCCGGGATCTATGTCACTGGCCTGGTCCCGCTGTGGTTTTACGCCAAGAACGACAAGCGCAGCCTGACGGTGATCCCACCGCTGTTGCTTTACCGCCGGCGTGGCTTCGACGACGACAGCACCTTCTTGTGGGCCGGCCCGGTCTTTCATTCGCGCGAGAAGGAGCTTCGCCACCGCACGGTGGTGTTTCCGCTGTGGTGGTCCGGGCACGAGAGGGAACGCAGCTATTCCATCCTGCTGCCGATCTACTGGCACTTCGCCAACACCAAGGACGACAGCGCCTGGACGCTGCTGGGACCGTTCTTTCATTCCACCCAGGGCAAAGAGACCACCTACGGCCTTTTGCCCGTGGCCTGGTACAGCGACTCGTCGGACCGCAAGAGCAGCAGCCTGGGCTTCATGCCGCTCTTCTATCGCTCGCACGCGCCCGGACAGTCGCGGCTGCTGACGCTGCTCGGTGGGTACAGCACCACGCAGACGTCGAACATGTGGTACGTCGGCCCGGTGGCCTGGCGCGATTCGCCCGAGTCGCACTTCGCCATGGTGGCGCCGCTCTGGTTCCGCCACGAAAACAAGGCCACCGAGACCGTCACGCAGGTGATCCCGCCGCTGCTGTCGGTGTCGCGCAGCAACCCGGAGGGCGGCCTCACCACCTTCTTGGCCTTGTTCTGGCGCTATCGGGACATCGCCTCGTCGACGACCATCGGCTTTCCGCTGTATTACGACTTTCACGAGAAGCACCAGAGTCGGTTCTCGATCTTCATCCCCATCGTGGCCCGCTATGAACGCGACAGCGACCAGAACGTGTACTGGATCGCGCCGCTCTTCTATCGCCACACCACCCCTACCACCGGCACCACGGTGGCCTTCCCGCTGTGGTGGGACTTCAAGCGCGGGGACAACACCACCACGCTGCTGTTTCCGTTCTATGCGCACTGGAAGCGCCCCGGCTATCAATCGACCTACGTCTTCCCGACGTATTACTACAGCGAAGGCTTGCTGCCCGATGGCCACACGCCGGACGGGACCTGGCAGCGCGCCCTGGTTCCGTTCTATCGCTCGGCGGTTTACCGGCCGGGCGATTACATGTGGGAAATACTGGGCGGCCTGTTCGGGCACGAGCGCATCGGCCACAAGAACTTCCTGAAGGTGGTCTTCCTGCGCTTCGAGACCGAGGCGCCCAGCGCCGCGCAGACCTCGTGGTATGGACAGCCGCGACGGGCCTCGCGCCGGACGCCCGCGCGCGGGCTGGCCACCAGCTCCTGGTAGCGACGGCGTCGTCAGCGCCTAGGCGTACGCCGGCTAGTTCATGGCGCGGGCTTCGTTGTGCGGGAACGACGCCCATGGCGTGCACCTGGTCGCGGCGCTGACCGCCACCGGCTGCACCGAGATCTGCGTGCCCGTGCAATCCGGCATCGCCGTGGTGCGCACGAACGTGCCGCCGAGTCCGGTCGGCAGCAGTGGGTCCGTTTTTGATCCGTCCAGCGAAAAACGAAAGTTGTCGATGACCGTCACCGTCCACTGACCGTTCGCCACCGGCGGATACACCTTGCCGATGGCCACCGTGTCGCCGGTGGTCAATCCGTGCGCCGCCGCCGTGGTCACCACGATGGGCTGGCCGTTGGTCACCTGGCTGATCGTCCCTTGCGGGCACTCGTTGCCTATGCCGTCGTGGTCGATGCAGACGCGCAGCACGCGCGAGACCTGCATGTTGCCCAGGTTGTCGGCGGCGCGAACGGCCAGGCAGGCCCAGCCGTCCTGAATGTTGTTGGCGAAGGCATCGAACTGGTTGCCCACGCAATAAGGCGTCAACGACATCACCGGGGCGATCGACCAGATGGCCGCCTCGCGGGTGAAGGCGTACGGCAGCGCCGCGGTCAGATCGGTGGTCAGGCACAGCGGATCGGGCGGCACGGTGGCGGTGCCCGGTTGGCAGCCGATGTCCAGCGCCGACAGGTCCGGCGTCATGTCGCCGCTGCCGCTCGGCGGGACCGGCACCAGGTTCACCAGCAGCGCGTCCTTCGACGACATCGGCGTGCTGGTCGGAACCAGCAGCGGGTTGATCTTGTCGCAGATCCCGTCGCCGTCGCTGTCCACCACCAGCGGCTGCGAGGTGTCGTCCAGGATCAAAAGTTCGACCTGCTGCGGGTTGATCAACGACACCGGCACGATGTCGATCGATCCGGCCAGCGGCGTGTTGCCGTGGTCCTCGACGCGGGCCCTGATATCGAACAGCTGGTTCACCTTGTCGCCGTCGTTGACCGCGTCCGAACCCAGCGGATCGAACCGCCAGCTGCAGCGCCAGATGCTGCTGTCTTTCAACAGAATGCGAAAGTCGGCCGGCGGATCCAGATCGGCCAGCGGCGGTGTGTTGTCCAGGGCGACGCCGTAGCCGATCGACGACTGGTTGCCCAGCAGATCGGACGCCCGGAAGGAAAGCGTCGGGTAAACGTCGTGCACGTCCAGCAGGCGGGTGTCGAACTGGTGCGTGTATCGGCCGGGGTTCGCCGGATCGGCGTCCAGCGGCACCTCGAAGCGTTCACTGCCGTGGGCCACCACCGCCACCACCGACGAATCCAGCACCTTGGCCGGGTCGGTGATCTTCGCCGAGATGCTGGTGATGCCGCCGATGATGGCGCCGGCGGCGGGGATGGCCTGCTCGATGGTCGGCCCTTCGTTGTCGATGACGAACTTGACCGTGGCGCTGGTCCTGGTGCCGTTGACGTTGGTGGCCGAAACTTTGAACAGCTGCTCGCCGTCCAGCGGCGGCATGTACGAATTGAAGTCGATCAACGTGGTGTACGTGTCGGCCGGGTTGCCGGTGGGCCCGCTGACGGTCAGCATCTCGGTGCCCACCGACATCTGCACATTCGAAATCGGGCCGAACAAGGCGTCGTCGATCTGCACGGTGGCGGCGATCGACCCTTTGTAAGGCGCCTCCTCGATGGGTTTGGTGATGACGATGCGCGGACCGGCGTCGGCGCGGAACGAACGCGTGGCCGTGCCGGTGGCTCCCGAGTTGGTGGTGACGGTGATGTGCAGCTCGTAGGTTCCGCTTTCCAACATCGATAGGTCCAGCGGCGTCTCGGCGTAGAGATAGTCGACCTCGTTGTTCGTCTCGGCGCCGGGCCGGCTGGTCAGCGTCAGCTTGGTGGTGGACTGCATCTTGGCGCTGGCGCCTGTCGACCAGACGGCGCAGTCAACGCCGCTGACGTCGTCGGCGGTGGACGCGCTGCCGGGCACCACCGCCACGTTCACCATCGGCACCAGCGGCTTCTGGGTGGGAACGATGTCGTTGTCTTTCGGCACAGCGACGAACACCGTCACCAGTGACGGCGTGGCGTCGACCGCATCGGCATCGCCGTCAGCGCTGCCATCGCCGGTCTCGCCGTCGACGGCTGAGCCGTCTGCCGTATCGACAGCGTCGCCAAGGTCGGCGGCATCGGCGTCGGCGGCATCGCCCGCGGCCGTCGCGTCGCTGGCGTCGGGCGCACCGGGCGCGCTGTCATAGATGATGCGATCCGGGATGCTGCTGTCCGACGGCACGAAGGGGATGCCCTCGACCGGATTGCCGCCGCAGCCAAATGGCGCGGCCACCGCCAGCAAACAGGCGGCGACCTTGAAGACAGACGACGACAATCGGGGCATCCCGAGAATCCATCGTCAAATCGGGAGGTTGACTTTAGAGCCTCAGGGATGCGCGCTGGTCGGCCGCGGCCCATCGGCCAGCAAGCTTTTTCCCGACGGAAAATCCAGCACCCAGAACTGACTGCCGTTCGGCCCCGATTCCTTGCGGGGGACAACGTCGACCGGTTCTTTGAGGGCGATCAACACCGCGACGTCTTTTTTCTGCTGGCGCAAGGAAACCGATTTGACCGGCGTTTGAAAGAACCGCGTGTCCATCGGCCGCCCGCCGTTGCGGACGTGCAACCGACAGTCGTGCACCGTCACCGTCAATCCCTCTTTGCTGGCCGCGACACTGACCTCGACGTCGTTGGTGGCCTGTAAATAAACCCGCGACCCACCGCCGTGCATCTGAAACCCGGTCCACACCACCCGCGTCGGTCCGGTCTTTGGCCAGGCCATCGGCGTACCCACGAGCGGCCGATCGACGGGGGCCCGATCGGGCGAAATGGCGACCGGCACCGGCCGGCTGACCAGCGCCACCGGCGTTTCGGCCAGCGCGGTCCCCACCATAGTCAAACTGACCGCGGCCACAGTCACCCAAACCTTTGCGCCAACACTGCCCACAGTCTCATCGTAAGCCCGGCCGGTTTTCCAAGTCAACCGGCTCTGGTGGCGACGCGTTCGCGACATCGATGGCAGAACTGACGACTGCGCGGCACTGGGGCGCCAAAGATGTCGCAGCCGACGTGGCAGCGACGCTGACTCCCTCGAACTGGTCACCGTCACGTATTCCAGCCAGGCGCACCAGGGGACAGGACAACCCCGGCCACGCTCGCCGACCTGGCGATGCTGGTCGCCGACAACGGCCGCTTCGCCTGGATCGTTGTCGCGATCAATCGTCGGTCACCCTGTTCAGTTACAGATCCACACCCGCACCTGGTTCGGCAGATCCTTCACCAAAGATCTTAAAACGCTTCCACGCAGCAGGTGCCAGACGGCGTTTCGTTGCGAGGTTCCGACCATCACGGCCTCGACGCCCAGCTTGCGGGCGGCGCCGGCCACCGACGATCCAGTGTCGTGGGCCAGGCGCCAGATGGGAACGGCGGTGACGCCGGCTTGCTTGAAATAGTCGACGGCGGCGGTCAGCACGGCGCGCGCTTCCTTCGAAGGGCCGCTCTTCGGTGGATAGAACAGGCCGGGGATCTCGTCGACGTAGATGATGTAGACGGCGCTGTCCCCTGCCCCACGCGATCGCGCCAGCGCCTCCTGGAACAAGCGCAGATTCGGCGAGCGCACCGCCACCAGCGTGGTCGAGGGGTACATGGTTTTCATATCAAGCGCCTCCTCGACGGTCACCACCTCGACCGCGCTGGCCAGGTCCGATGCGGCCTTCTCGGCGGCCTCGGCGTCGGCGATGCCGCCGCGTTGACGTCCCAGCCACCCCCGGCGAACGGAATACGCCACCGCGAAACCCAGCATGGTCACCGTGCCACCGAACAAGGTGGCCTTGGTCTTCGAGACCAGATTCACCGCCCAGGCGATCACCACCAGCAGCGACGTGAACATGCCCACCCACAGCCCGATGCCGCGCTTGTTCTCCTGCAAGCGCATGCGATCGATCCCCACCGACGTCAGGGTGAACGCGCCCAGCAAGCCGAACGAGTACATGTCGCCGAGCAACGCCATCTGCCCGCGCGTTGCCACCACCACCATCACCGGCACCAGCACCGAGATGACGATCGCCCGGTGCGGCGTCCCGAAGCGCTGGTTCCGCTCGGCCAGCCAGCGCGGCATGTACCCGAGGCGCACCAGGGCCAGGAACACGTGGTAGCAGCCGATCATCGCGGTGTTGGCGGCGCCCACCAACAAGGTCGACGACGTGGCGACGATGGCGATCTGGATCGGGCGGTTGCCAAAGCGCGCGCCCAGCTCGTACACAAACTGGTCAGGATTGGCGGCGGCGGCGTCGAGCAGCGCGGTCTCGAACGCCGTCATCAATGGCGACGTCAGAAAGACGCAGGCGATCACCAGCAGCATGGCGCGAAAGGCGGTGCGCTCGCGCGGTTCGGCCAGGGCCGGCGCGATCTGACTGATGGATTCCAACCCCGAGAACGCCAGCCACGAGCTGCCGAAGCCGACCAGGATGGTCCACGGCGCCAGGCCCCGCACGGCGCTGAACTGATCCATCACCAGGTGCCAGCGCGCGCCGTCCATGTGGATGATCACCGCGCCCAGCACCACGAAGTTCATGATCAGCGACGCCACCGACAGCGCGGCCGTGACCAGCGCCGATTCGCGAATGCCGATGTAGTTCAGCCCACCCAACGTCAGCAGCGCTGCGCAGGCCGCCGGCGTGATCCACGGCGTCAGGTGCGGCAGCTCGGCGGCCAGATACTGAAACCCGCTGACCGACGACAGCGCGCCGGTCAGGAAGTAGTCGACGCAGATCAAGATCCCGCCGATGCAGCCGACCATCGGACCGAAGGCGTCCGACGCCACCGACACCACGCCGCCACCGTCGGGATAGCGAGAGGCCACGTTGACGTACTTCAGCGACAGAAAAATGAAGGCGATGCCGGTGGCCAGCACGAAGGCCGCCGCCGGCGACGGGCTTTTGCTGCCGAGCTCGCGGAACAGCAAGCCCGGCACGTAGTAGATCGACGTCCCGATGTCGGCGAACACCACCGCCCAGGCCAAAAGCGGGCCGAGGTGTCCCGACGAGCGAGCGTTGCGTTGATGAAGCTGCGCCGGCATCGCCAGCGCTGACAGCCGTCGCTGCGTGCTGGGGCGGGTCAGCGTGCTGCCGCTCGGCGCGGGCGGCGGCGACGCTGGCGGTGGCGGCGGTGAAGACGAGCCGCCGCTCGGCGGCCCGGCGCCGTCATTCACAGATCACCACGTGAATCGGCTCGGGCAGCTCGCTGATCAGCTGCTTGAGCACGTCACCGCGCAAGAACTGCCACACGCTGGATCGCTGGGTGGTGCCGACCATCAGGCATTTCACCTGCAGCGTCTCGGCGGCTTCGGCGATGGACGCACCGGCATTGTGGGCCAGGCGCCACAGCGGGATCGCCTCCAGTCCTTCCTTGGTGATGTCGTAGACGGCGGCGTTCAATGCATCCAGCGCTTCGTCCGAAGGTCCGGTCAGCGGCGGGAAAAACAAGCCCGGGATCTCGTCGACGAAGATGACGTAGACCGCGGCGTCGCCCACGCCCCGGGCGCGGCGAACGGCTTCCTTGCACAGCTGACGGTTCGGCCCCCGCATCGCCACCAGCGTCGACGATGAATACGTCTGTTTCAGCGACATCGCTTCTTCCAGCGTGACCACCTCGCCGCAAGCCGGCTGATCGGCGGCGGCCCGTTCCGCGGTGGCGGCGCGAATGAAACCGAAGCGGCCGGAACGAATCCATCCCCGTTGGGTCACGTACGCGACCAGCAACTGCACCCCCGTCACGCCCGCACCGTAAAGCGCCGCCGCCGGCTTGGTGAACCAGCTGGTCGTCCACGGCACCAGCAGCGCCAAGCTGGCGATGACCCCGACGACGAACGCCGGCCCGCGCCGCTGCTCGCGCCAACGCAGCACCGCCAGGCTGATCGACGTGATGGAGTACGATCCCAGCAAACCAAAGGCGAACACTTTTCCCAGCCGCAACAGATTGCCGTGCGTCGACAGCACCAGCACCAGCGACGCCAGCGTGATGACGATGATCGCCCCGCGCGGCGTGCCGTATCGCTTGTTGCGCTGGGCGATCACCGCTGGCAGATAGCCGTGCTCGCTGACGGTCTTGAAGACGTTGTAGCAGCCGATGAAAGCGACGTTGGCCGCCACCAGCAGAAGACCAGCGCCGGAAAACGCCACCGCCGTCAGCAAGCCCACGCCGCCGAACTTCAACGCCACCGGCGCCAGCAATGCCGCCTGTGGCGCGATCTGCCCGACCTGCGCGGCGTGAATGGCCAGCGTGGTGAGCAGCGGCACCGTCAGCAGCAGCGTGACGATCACCAGCGTGGCGGTGATGCGAATGACCCGCTGGCGCGGCTCGCGCACCGCCGGAGCCAGCTGGCCCAGCGATTCCAGACCCGAGTACGCCAGCCAGGCGGCGGCGAAGCCGGACATCATCTCGGCGCCGCCGACGTGACGAAAGTGTCCGGCGGTGGCGACCATCTGCGCCCACTCGGCCGGGCCCAGTTGCACCAGCACCGCCGTCACCAGCGTGGCCTGCACCGCCAGCGCGATCACCGCCAGCACCAGGGCCAGCCGCGCCAGCTCGCGGATGCCGATCCAGTGCAAGAAACCCAGGAACAAGATCGCCGCCGCCGACAGGATCTCGATCTCGTGCGGCCACGGGCGCAGCGCCGCGATGTAATGAAGCGCGCTGACCACCGAGATGCTGATGGTGAGGAGGTACGCCGAGATCATCAGCGCGCCCGACAGCACGCCGGCGCGCGGGCCGAACGCCTCCACCGCCGCTGCCACGCCGCCGCCGCCTTGCGGATAGCGGTGCGCGATCTCCAGGTGCTCCAGCGCCACGAACACGAAGGCGATGCTGGCGATCAGAACATAGACCGGCGCCAGCGGGCCGACCTGGGCGTACAAGATCCCCGGGACGTAGAACACCGACGATCCCAGATCGGCGAAGACCACTGCCCACGCCAGCAGCGGCCCCAGATGACCGACCCCGCGGCCCGCCGCAGCCGCCGGCCCTCCCAGGTCTATCTGCGGAACAGGCCGCGCCCTTCGACTGTCCACCTCCGCGGTCATGAGCCACGGTCACCGTGTCACCTTTCTTCTCGCCAATCAAATTCGGCGCGCCGCCGAAATACCGGGCTGTCGTCGACGGTGACGGAGACGTTTTGCCTTGAAACATCGTCGTTCCGTCCCGATGCTCTCTGCCCGATGGCCACGACGATCGAACCCGGGCGGCGGGTTTCATCCGCCGGCGAGATGCAAGCGCTGGGGCAGCGGCTCGGCACCGCCTTGCGCGTGGGCGACGGTGTGGCGCTGGTGGGTCCCCTGGGCGCGGGCAAGACCACGTTCGTGCAAGGCCTGGCGCGTGGAATGGGCGTGACCGCTGATCGTCACGTGGCCAGCCCAACATTCGCGCTGGTCAACGAACACCCTGGCCGCACGCCGCTCGTGCACGCGGATTTTTACCGGGTGAACGACCCGCGAGAGATCGCCGAACTGGGCCTGGACGAGGCGTACGATCGCGCCGCCGTGGTGGTCGAATGGGCCGAACGATTTCCAGACGCCGCCATCGCCGATCGACTGATCATCACGCTGGCCATCGAACCGGATGGCGCGCGCCGGCTGACAGCGAACGGAACCGGGGCGCGCGGTGTGGCGCTTGCTGGCGTGCTGATGGCCGGCGGCGATGTTGCCGGCTCTTAAAGTCGAATCTTCTCGAAGTGCACCAGATCCAGAAACGCCGCGAAGCGCTCGCGGATCTGACTGACGTCCAACCGTCGAAAGCGATCCAAGCTGAAATCCTCGACGGAAAACGACGCCAGCACCGAGCCCAAGATCATCGCCGTGCGGATGGTGGTCGGGCTGGTGTCGTTCTCGTGGGCCATCCAGCCCATGAAGCCGCCGGCGAACGAATCGCCGGCGCCCGTCGGATCGACCACCTCTTCGATGGGGAATGCCGGCGCGGCGAACACGCCGCCTTCGTGAAAGAGCAGCGCCCCGGCATCGCCGCGTTTGATGACCACCGCACGCGGGCCCAGCTTGCGGATGACCCGCGCTGCCGCCGGCAGGTTGGCCTCGCCGGAAAGCTGGCGCGCCTCCTCGTCGTTCAGGAGCAGCATGTCCACGCGTTCCAGCAGGCGCAGCAACTCGGCGCGCTTGCCGCCGATCCAGAAGTTCATGGTGTCGCAGGCGACGAACTTCGGCTGCGACGTCTGCTCAAGAACGTTCAGCTGCAGCACCGGATCGATGTTGGCCAGAAAAACATAGTCCGATTTGGTCCACGACCCCGGCAGCTTCGGTTTGAAGTCCTGAAAGACGTTCAGCTGCGTGTCCAACGTGGTGCGGGTAGAAAAATCCGGCGCGTAAACGCCCGACCAGCGAAAGGTGCGGCCGGCGACGCGCTCCAGGCCCGCCAGGTCCACCTTGTGGTTCTCCAGCAGCGCGGTGTGCGCGGCGGGAAAATCCGTCCCCACCACCGCCGTCAGCCGCACCGACGACAGGAACGACGCCGCCACCGCAAAATACGAGGCCGCGCCGCCCAGCACGTCGGCTCGTTTTCCCATCCGCGTCTCCACGGTGTCGAGGCCCACCGATCCGACCACCAGCAACGACGACGCTGAAGACGCTTGCCCCGAACCACTGTTGTTGCTCACAGGTACCTCCCGTAAAGAGCGCGCAGCCGCTCCCGCGCCGCCGCGGGGATGGCCTCACGCGATGTCATGATGGCGTTCTGAGCGGCGTGGCCGCAGGCGCAAGCGCGCGGTCGCGCCGCCAGTTCGGGCAGCACGCCGCGCACGATGTCCTTGGCGCGTTGAACGTTGGCCAGTAACACCTCGACCACCGCGGCCGCGGTGACGGCCTCTTGCTCGGCGTGCCAGCAGTCGAAGTCGGTGACCAGCGCCAAGGCCACAAAGCACAACTCGGCCTCGCGGCACAGCTTGGCCTCGGTGGCGGCGGTCATGCCGATGGTGTCGGCTCCCCAGGCGCGGTGCAGATCGGATTCGGCGCGCGTGGAAAATTGCGGGCCCTCCATGCAGACGTACGTTCCGCCACGGTGCAGGCGTCGGCCGCGGCCAGCGATGGCCGCCCGCCGGCGTTCGTCGACGGCGGCGACCGGAAAGCCAAGATCAACGGCGGTCTCGGCCACCACGCCGGCAAGGTCAGCGCAGACCGGATCGGCGAAGCTGACGTGGCCGACCACGCCCTCGCCGAAGAACGTCGACGCTCGGCGGAAGGTCTTGTCGATGAATTGATCGACCAGCACCAGATCCCCCGGCTCCATCCCTTCGCGCAGCGAGCCCACCGCCGACACCGACAGTACGCGCTGCACGCCCAGCTGGCGGAAGGCGTGAACGTTGGCTCGATAGTTGATCTCCGACGGCAGCAGGCGATGGCCGCGCCCGTGCCGGGGCAAGAACACCAGCCGCGCGCCGCCCACCGTTCCGGTCACCAGCGGACCGGACGGCTCGCCGAACGGCGTGGTCAGGGTCAGCTCGCGCACGTCGGTGAGACCCTCCAGGTCGTAAAGGCCGCTGCCGCCCAGGACGCCCAGGACGCTTTCGTCGCTGTTCTCTTTGCCGGTTTCCCTGCTGCCAGACATCGCGGCATTTTCCTATCACGATCGGCGGGCGTGCGGCGAACCGTCGTGCTTGATGCGCTACCATCGACGGGGCGTGGCCGAATCGCAGGACATCATCGACTACCTGGTGGCGCACGGGGCCTACGTCGAGGCGGCCCGGCAGTGCGTCGAAGGCGGCGACCTGCCGCGGGCCATTCGCCTGCTGGAACGGGTGTGGCAGTTTCGCGAGGCCATCCCGCTGGCCCTGACCCTGGGCGATCGCCCGCTGGCGGTGCGCCTGGCGCTGGATGCCAGCCTGCCCGAACGCGCGGTGGAGATCGCCGCCCAGATCGCCGACGACGCGCCGATCGAACTGGGCGCCGCGGCCGACGCCTTCGCCAGCCGCGGGCGCCACTTCGAAGCAGCGCGTACCGCAGAGCGCGCCGGGGATCTGCTGCGCGCCGCCGCCCACTATCGCCGCGCCGGCGCCAACCTGGATGCCGCCCGGGTGCTGGAATTGTCCGGTGATCATCACCAGGCGGGCGTGATCTACGAAGGGTTGGTTCAACAAGGCACCGACGACGAGGCGGCGGCGGCGCGGCTGGCCCTCGGTCGCCTGCTGGGGCGCCTCGGCCACCACCACGACGCCGCCCGCTTGTTGCAGGTCGCCGCGCGCCACGTCCAGCACCGCCACGCCGCCAGCCGTGCGTTGTGCGGCGAGCTTCTGGCCCTGGGCTTTCGCGAGGCGGCCACCGAAGTGCTGACGCGTCTGCGCCAGGACGCGCCGGAGCTGCCGCCCTCGCCCGAGGCGTTCGCCGAGATCGAACGCGTCGCCACGCTGTCCGACGGGCCCGGCGCGCGCGGCGTCGACGTGGGGCTGTTGCGCCGGCGTTTTCGCATCGTTCGCCTGATGGGCGGCGGCGCCACCGCCCGGGTGTACGAGGCGCTGGACACCCTGCTCGGTCGACCGGTGGCGGTGAAGCTGCTGGCCGTCGGCGCCGGCGGCACGGGCGCCGAGCGTCACGCCTACCTGCGCTTTGCCCGTGAGGCGGAGGCGGCCGGTCGCCTGCGCCACCCGCACATCGTCACCCTGCACGACTTCGACGAGGCGCAGGGGCTGTTCGTGCTGGAGCTGATGGTGGGCGGGACGCTGACCGATCGCTTGCTGGCCACTGGTCCCCTGCCGCCGGTGGTGACGCGCCGGCTGGCCCTGGACCTCCTGTCGGCGCTGGCCGCGGCGCACGAGCGGGGGATCATTCACCGCGACGTCAAACCGGCGAACATTTTTTTCGACGCCGCCGGCAACGCCAAGCTCGGCGATTTCGGTGCCGCCCACCTGAACGATTTCGGGCAAACGCAGACCGGGGGCCTGATCGGCACGCTGGCCACCATGTCGCCCGAACAGATCAGCGGTCAGACGATCGGCTTTGGCGCGGATCTCTATGCGCTGGGGGTGACGCTGTTCGAAGCGCTGACCGGGCGGCCGCCATTCTTGGGCCCGGACATCGTCGCCCAGCACCTGTCGGAAACGCCGCCGCCGGCATCGGCGATTCGTCCCGGGCTGGCCCCTCTGCACGACCAGGTGCTGGGGCGCGCGCTGAGCAAGGCGCCCGAGCTGCGCTTCCCATCGGCCGAAGCGATGGCGGAGGCCATCCGGCGCTGGCCCACCGACGCCGTGGCGCCGTCGGTGTCGATGCCCGCGCCGGCCGCCGCCGGCGGACCGATCGTCCTCGCCACCGGCAACAAGCCCGATGCTGAGGACGACGGCGAGGTTTTGATGCGCACCGAACAGGGGGCGTTGTTCTTGGCCCGCGACGCCCGGGTGGGCCGCGCCGTCCTGCGCGACGCCCGCACGCAACCCATCGAAGAAGACGAGCTTAGCCAATTGCGCCTGCTGGCCACGGCGGGCGGGCCGCACGTCCAGCGCATCTTGGAAATCGCCGCCGATCGGCGGCGCATCGTTTACGAAGCGATCGCCGGCCTGGCCGTGCCGCTGGATGAACTGACCGACAGCGAACGCGCGCTTTTGGCCCCGCTGCTGTCCGGCCTGCGCGCCACCGGCGCTGTCACCGGCGTCGTCGGGGTGGTGCGCACCGCCGGCGGCCCGGTGATCCTGGTGGCGCCGCCGCTGCCGCCGGGAGCCCCCTGGCCGGCCTGACCGCGCGCGGCCAGCGCCCCCTTACTTCTTTTCGTGTGACGACTTTTCGCCGGTGGTCTTGCGATCGCTGCCCGCAGCCTTGTCGGCCGGCAGGGCCGCGCTGAACTTGCGCGGGCCGCCGGCAGCGCTGAGCGCGTGCGCGCCGATCCCGCCCATCGCCTTCAACATGGGCAGTTGGTTCGGCAGGTTGCCCTTTTCGTCGGCGAACACCAGCTCGCCGAATTTATCCAGGGCATGAAAATCGCCGACCATCGGCGGCGACCAACCCGACGCCTGCTGCGCCTTGCCCTTGGGCACGTCCATGCGGAACATGTTGATGCGCCAGATGTCGCCCGGGCTGGGCGGCAGCTTCGGGCCCTCGGTGGCCAGCCCCTTGACGTCTTCCAGCGGGATCGCCATCTCGACCGTCCAGCCTTTGTCCTGATCCTCGCGCTTGTTCAGCGTGCCGTTGACGTGAACCTTGACGTTCATCTTCGAGTTCCACGAGTACGGTTTCTTCTTCGGGTCGATGCTGTCCTCGTACTTCCGGTAGGTCGGCAGGTAGGTGTCGAACACGTTGCCGTTCGGCGCCACCTGCAGCTCGATGTACGTCTTGCCGTTGCCGTCGGCGTCGATCATCAGCTCGTCGGCTTCTTCCGACCACAGCTTGTCGTCGCGCTTGGTCAGGTTGGCCCAGACGTCGGTGTCGCTGTTGTCAAAGGCGACGTAGAGGTTCTTGTTGTCCCACAGCAGCTTGGCCTCGGTCTTCTGATCGGCCGGCGCTCCGTTCATGGTGTTGACGAACGGGCCCGTCGACGGCGCGTCGGCCCAGGCGGCGTCGTCCAGCTTGCCGTCGATCTTGATTGGCTTTCCGACCATCCGGGCGATGTAACGCTTGCGCGGCGCCTCGGCTTTCGGCGCGACCTTCACCGGCACGGTGGCGGCCAGGATGCGGTTGTCGCCGTCGTTGGGTCCGGACTTGATCGGCATGCGCGTCGCCCCCCGCCACAGGCCCACGTAGACGTTCATGGTCGGCAGACTCCAGCTGCTGGCCACGTGGACGGTGTGCTCGTCGCGGATGATCTCGCCGGCCTTCCAGCGATTGATCGGGTACTTGCCCTTCACCACCGGGTGGTCGGCGTTGACGAAGTTCTGGTGGTTCGGTCCTTCCAGGTGGGTGAAGGTCTTCCAGCCGTCGCCGGGCGACGCCACCAGCTTCCAGTAGTGAATCAGCTTGAAGTCCTTGCCCGGCTCCATCACCGCCGGGTCGGTGTCCATGCCCAGGTAGACGACCTTGCCGTCAAGATCAGCGTTCACCGCGTACTTCGGCGTGGGAGCGGTGGTGAGGATGTTCTGCTTGGCCACCTTCATGTCTTCTTCGGTGGGTTTGTCGTCGTCCTGCTCCACGCAGGCCGTCGCCAGCAGCGACATGGCACAGGCAGCCAGACCAAGGCGACACAAAGACCGCGAAAAACGTGCGAACGGCGAAGACAACGAAACCGACCGGTTCATGCGCATGCGGCGTTTCTAGCGGAGCCTTTCTGGTTTTGCAATTCCCGACCGCCTGCCGGTTCTGATAAGCTAAGGTGGCGTGCGTCCTTTGTTGGTCATTCCGGCGCTCTTCGGGACGGAGATTCATGACGAGGAGCTAGGCGCCATCTGGGGAACCTTCGGCTGCCTGTACCGCGGCCCCCGCATCGGCACCCTGGCCGGCCTGCGCGGCCGGCCCGGCAAAGTGATGAGTCAGATCCCCATCCTGGGCGGCATTCGCTATGACGTGTTCGGGACGCTGCTGCGGGTGCTGGAGAGCATCGGGTACAAGCCTGGCTCGACCATGCACCTGCACGCTTATGACTGGCGGCTATCAGCGATGACGCTGGGGCAATCGCTGGCGACGGAGATTCGCCGGCTGGCCGCCGCCAGTGGCAGCGAGATCGATCTGCTGGGACTGTCGAACGGAGGCCTGCTGATGCGAGCGGCGTATGCCGTCGACAGCGATCTGCCGGTGCGGCGGGTGGTGACGTCGGGCGCGCCCCTGGCGGGATCGCTTGAGACCCTGGCTTGTCTGCACGCCGGCTTTCAGTTCGCGCCGTTCGGGCGCACGGTCTCGCCCCAAGAGTTCATTGCATGCCCGGGCGCCGTGGATTCCATCCCCACACCCGACGTGCCCAGCTTCTTTCAGCACGGCCGAGGCGGCGACCAGCAGCCGTTCGATCTGTACGACGTGGCGACCTGGAAGGCGTTGCGGCTGTCGGTCTTTCGTGGCCGCACGCCGTCCGACGAAGAGGCCTGGACGCGGGTGATGACCGAACGCCTGCGCCAGACTCGCGCCGGCTGGGAGAAAATGCGCAACGCCCCCGCCCCGCGCGAACTGGTCTGCGTCTGCGGCGCCGGCCTGCCCACCCAGGTGCGGGTGGTGGTGCGCGATCGCCAGGCTCTGGTCCCGGGCGAGGGCAAGGTCAGCCGGTTGCCGGCCGACGCGCTGGCCGACGGCGACGGCGGCGTCAGCGTTGCCAGCGCCACCGGGTGGACCGGCGCCGATGCGCGCGTCATCAAGATTCCCGTCGGCCGCCACCGGGACGTGGTGCGCACCCCGGCGGCCTTCGCCGCCATCACCGACGCGCTGAAGAACTAGATCGCGGCGGCGACTGCCGCCTCGGCGCCCACGCTGAGCTTCGACGACGGCGTGGCCATCACCCGCACCGAAACCGTCTTGGCGATCTCGCTGATCAGGATGGGCGCGCCGGCGGGAATTCTGCCGTCGTCGAACACCCCGCAGGTGGCCAGCAGCGCGTCGTCCACCGACGGGAACACCCCGACCAACACGTGCCCGCAGACCACCGCGAAGCGCCCCGGGTAAAGCCGCAGCAGATCGTCCTTCATCGCCTCGAACACGCGCGCTTCGTCGGTGTTTTCCAGCATGAAACAAGCATCGCTCCGCCGATCGCGGCGGTCAAAAAAATTAGGCGGTTGCGGCCGACACAGCGAGCGCGGTCTACTGTCCGCGCCGCGCATGCGCCCCACCCTGCAGCAGTTCCGTGCCTTCATCGGCGGCAACCGGTACACCGCGGGCGCCACCGCCCAGTTTTCGCGGCGGGCGCGGGCGGCCATCTATCTCTACCGACTGGCGGTGCGCATCCTGGCCCAGTGGGCGCGCGACAAGTGCCCGCAGCAGGCGGCGGCGCTGGCCTTTCAGACCGCCCTGTCGCTGGTGCCGGTCACGGCCATCGCCTTCTCCGTGCTGCGGGCCACGGGATCGCTGGACGCCGAATCGAATCTATCGGCCTTCATCGCCCGCAACATCTTCCCGCAGCTGGAAGACGTCGCCGTCCACATCGAGGCCTTCTCGAAGAACATCAGCATCGGCGCCCTAGGCGGCGGTGGATTGTTCTTCACCCTGATCACCTGCTACTCGCTTTACAACTACGTCGAAGGGATCTTCAACGACATCTGGCGCGTCGGCCAGCGCCGCACGCTGATGGGCAAGCTGCTGACGTTCTACGCGATGGTCACGCTGCTGCCGACGCTGGCCGGGTTCTCGCTGTACTGGTCGGGAAAGTTGATCTCGTCAGGCAGCGCCTCGCAGTTCTTCGCGCCGCTGCTGCTGGAGATGATCGCTTTGGTTCTGATGAACAAGCTTTTGCCCCGCGCCCTGGTGAACTGGAGCGCGGCCGTGACCGGCGCCCTGGTCACCGGGTTCGCGCTGGAGGCGATGAAGTTCGCGTTCGTCGCCTACGCCAAGAAGCTGATGCTGCGCAGCTACGCCGGCGTCTACGGCCCGCTCGGTTTGATCCCGCTGGTGCTGGTGTGGATTTACGCGGCGTGGCTGCTGGTGTTGCTGGGCGCCGAGATCGCGCACGCCTTGCAGAACCTGCGGCTGCTGGAGGCCGAGGATCGCCGACAGCGCGGGGACGAGCCGATCAACGGGCTGGTGGCGGCGCAGCTTCTGGCCGCCGTCTCGGCCACGCACCAGACGGGCGGCGCCGGCCACCGCAAGGATCGCCTGGCCACGGAGTTCGGCCTCACCCCCGACATCGTCGAGCGCATCGCCGAACGACTGAAGGCGCGTGGCCTCATCGCCGAGGTGCAAGGCGATCTGAACGGCTATATCCCGGCGCGCCCGGCCAGCACGATCACCTTGGACGATGTCCTTGCAGCGTTTCGTTCGACCGACGTGGAGATCGCCGAGGGCGCCACCTCGCCGGCGTTGCAGGCGCTCATCACCGACCTCGAAGAAGGCCGTCACCGCCGCATCGCCGGGGTCACCATCGCCGATCTGCTTCCCGACACCGACAACACCGTGGTGGCGAGACCGGAAGGCGTGCCCGAGGCGACGGGTGATTAGGGAATTTGAAAGGTGCCGGTCACGTTTCTGCGCTCCTTAGTCCAGTCCAAATTCCTTCCGATCAGAACGGACCGGACCCTTCAGATTCCCTGCGACGAGTTTCTAGCCCAGCGCTTTCCGCCGCACTTCGCGGAAGGCGTCGCTTGCTTCGTCGTGGGCGCGCGTGACCACTGTGATGCGATTGCCGTCGAACTCGTAGATGTTGTAGCGGGCGCGTTTTTCGGCGCTGCCGGTGTATGACGCCGAGCCGGCGCCGATGATGGGGATGGGGCGCCCGCCCGGGCCGGGCAGTGTGGCGCTCTCGTCTTTGTGATCGTGGCCGTGCAAGACCAGCTCGGCGCCGGCGCGTCCAAGGACGTCGGCGAACGACTGGCGATCGCGCAGATTGCGCGACTCGGCGCCCTTCAGCATGACTGGCGGGTGGTGAATCAAAACCACGCGGGTCTTGCCTTGCAGCGCTGGCGACGTCAGCGTGGCCTCCAGCCGTTGCAACTGAGCGGCGCCGACTTCACCCCAGGCGCCCAGATCGCCGGTGGGCACGCAGCTGGTCACGCCGATCAGCGCCACGTCGCCACGCAGGCGGACGAACGGATACGGCTGGTCGCGATCGACCGGCACGTCGGGCGCCTGAAAAGACGCGAACAAGGTTTCAAAGCGACGAGCGTCGAAGACATCGGCCACGTAGGCGTCGTGATTGCCGGGGATGATGGTCGCGGTCGCGCCCGACACGCCGGCGGCCGCCAGCCAGCGCAGCGACGCCTGCCATTCCGCTTCGAGGGCGATGTTCGACAGATCGCCGGTGACGGCCAGATGATCCAGCGCCTGCGCGCGCACGTCGTCACCCAGCGCCGCCAGCAAGTCCATCTTGTGCTTGCGGCGGCGGTTCAGGACCAGGTTCACGGCGCCGATGGCGCGCTTGCCGGTGAACTGACCCAGGCGCGCGCCGTCGAAGCCGCGAAAGTGCGGGTCGGTGACGTGGCCCAGACGGAACATGATGCTTACCCTCCCCTCGTCGGCAGGTTCACCAGCGTCGGGCCCGACCCGGGGTGGTTGGCGGCCATCTGCACCTCGGCCACCACGCCGTAATGGTCGGAAGCGAACAGCCGTTCGCCGCTGGGCATGACCGCCGGCTCGTCGAACATGAGCCGCGCCGAGTGCAAGGTGCCGCGGCCGTCTCGGCGCGGTGGTGTAACAAAAATGTAGTCGAGTCGCCGATCGCTGCGCAGAAAAGCCAGGCGTTCGGTGTAAGGGTTGCTGCGCGCCCAGGTGAACCCGGGCTGGCCGGCGTGCAGGATGTCCCAGGCGTCCTGGTAATAGACGCGGCGACCGCCCAGGGTGGTCAGCCCGCACAGCCAGCGAATCTCGTCGGCGTGCGGGACGGCGTTGAAATCGCCCATCAGGATCTGTGGGTTGTCACTTTTGTGCGCGGCCAATGCGTCTTCGATGGCCAGCACCTGCGCCTCGCGCTTGTCGCCTTCATGCTCGCGGTAGCTGAGGTGCGTGCTGTGCACCCAGAAAGAACCGAAGTCGGGTGAATCGATGCGCGCCGACAGCAAGCCGCGGCCTTCTTGCGGGGTAGCGTGCGGCAACACCTTGATCTCGTGCGCACCGATCGGTGGACGCGACAGCACGGCCAGGCCTTCGTGGCCGCCGCCCCATTCGGTGGTCGGCGCGAACACGTGCGCGTAGCCGCGGCTGCCGGCCAGCGCCTGCGCCTGGTTCATCACCCGCCCCGGCACGGCCCGCACCTCTTGCAGGGCCACCACGTCGGGCTGCAGGCTGTCCAGCTTTTCGGCCACCAGCGCCAGCCGATTTTCCCAGGGACCGTTTTCCCCCCACAGGTTCAGCGTCAAAAACCGCAGGAATTTGTGTGTCATCCCGTCATCCCCATTGCCCCGTCGCCCTTGCCCGCCTTTCAGGGGCCGCGATACGTGCACGTGCTGTCGAAGGTCTCGGACACGGTCACCGCCGACAGATGGGGGAGCTGTGGGCGCAAAGCATTCCAGATGTAGACCGCCATGTTCTCCGAGGTGGAGTTCTCAAGGCCCGGGACGTCGTTCAGCGTGTGGTGATCAAAGCGGCTCTGCAGGGGGGCCCAGGCGTCATCCATCACGCCGTAGTCGATGAGCCAGCCGGTATGAGGATCGATGGGTCCACGGACTTCCAGCGTGACGCGATAACTGTGCCCGTGAATGCGCGCGCATTTGTGGCCGGCGGGAACCCGCGGCAGGTGGTGCGCCGATTCGAAGCGGTACTCCTTGGTCAAGGTCACGATCATCTCGCCGCAAGATTATCACGACGAGCGGCCACGACCGGGACTGGCGCGCGCTAGCCTTCGCGCGCGCGCAGCACGGCGGTCGGGAAGGCGCGGCCCGGCCGGGCGAACAGATAGCCTTGGCAGAGGTCGCCGCCCAGGCCCACCAGGGTGTCGCGCTCCTGCTCGGTCTCGATGCCTTCGGCGATCATCTGGATGCCCAGGCCCCGGCACAGGCCGACGATCGAATGCACCAGCTTCTGCTTGGTCGGCGAGCGATCGAGGCCGCGAATCAAAGACATGTCGACCTTGACCACTTCGGGCTCAAGCTGCGCAAAGCTGGTGAGGCCCGCGTAGCCGGCGCCCAGATCGTCGACGGCGATGCGATAGCCCATGGCCCGCAGCTGAGCGACCCGGCCGCTGACGTCGTTGATGCGCTCGAGCGGCGCGCGTTCGGTGATCTCCAGGATCACGCGGCTGGCGTGCGCGGAAAGCGGACCGTCGGCGGCGTAGAGGCTTTCGTCCTCCAGTTCCAGGGCGTGGACGTTGACGAACACCAGGCCCGGGAGTGGCAGATCGGCGACCTTCGAAGCGACGCGATCGCGAATCATCCGGCCGAGTTCTTTCAGACGGCCCAGTCGCTCCGCCGCTTCGAACAGATCTTGCGGCGAACGCAACGTCGGTTCTTCGTTGCGGACCAGGGCTTCGTAGGCGAACACGTTCTGCTCGGCCCACGAGATGATCGGCTGATACGCCACCCACAGCGTGGCCAGGGCATTGCCGAACCGCACTTCCAGACCGGCCCGATCGCCGAGGTGCTTGCCTTCCAGATGAAACAGCTCCAGCGCCTCGCGCTTGATCTTGGCCATCTTGTGCAGGCGGACGGCGCGCGCCACCACCTCTTCCAGGTGCTTGGGGTCGACCGGCTTGATGAGATAACGAAGGGCGCCGTGCTCCAGCGCCTGCATGGCGCTTTCGATGGCGGGACCGCCGGTCATCAGGATCACCGGCACGTCCAGGTCGTGCTCGCGCACCGAGCGCAGGAAAGCGAGGCCGCTCATCTCCGGCATGGTGATGTCGCTGACGATGGCGTCGTACGAACAGACGCGCGTGCGCTCGGCCGCCGCCTTGCCGTCGTTGGCGGTCTCGACCAGGTAACCCGCCAGCGTCAGCAGGCGGGCGTAACCGCGAGCGATGGAAGGTTCGTCGTCGACAAGCAGGATGTGCCCTTGATGAGCCACCTCCGTCCCCGCGCCTGATTGTCCGTCACTGCTCCCCAAACCGCTGACACCGATAGCCGACATCAAAAGGCACATCGGCAGTCAGAAGAAGAAATTGAGCCCGGCACCTGTGTCATCCCAGCGATTCTCGTTCGTTTATTTACCGCCCGTCGCCAGGTCCTGGTATATCCTCGCGGCTTCGTTCCCGGTGCCGCCGCTACAGGAGAAGATTCAGGAGACATGCTGGACATGAGTCGCATCGAACGGGAGGTCGTTGAACCTCGCGAAAAAGCCCGCTCCGTCGACAAGGCACAGCTGGTGCATTACTACCAGCAGATGCTGGCCATCCGGCGCATGGAAGAGGCGCTGGCAAAGGCGTACGCACTTCGGAAATTCGGCGGATTTTTGCACCTTTATATCGGGCAAGAAGCGGTGGCGGTGGGCGCCATCGCTGCGCTGAAGCCGGAAGACTACGTCATCGCCACCTACCGCGAACACGCCCATGCCTACGCCAAGGGCATGGCCGCCAAGCAAATCATCGCCGAGATGTACGGAAAAGAGACCGGCTGCTCGAAGGGCCTGGGCGGCTCGATGCACCTGTTCGACGCTCCTCGCAATTTCCTCGGTGGGTACGGAATTGTGGGCGGCCACATCCCGATCGCCGCCGGCACCGCCTACGCGTCGAAGTACCGCGGCGACGGGCGCGTGACCTTGTGCTTCTTCGGCGACGGCTCGGTGGCCCAGGGCGCGTTCCACGAGGGCGTGGCCCTGGCTGCGCTGTGGCGCCTGCCGGTGGTGTTCATCTGCGAGAACAACCTCTATTCGATGGGCACCCCGCTCTACCGATCATTGTCGGTCACCGACGTCTCGCAGAAGGCGCTGGGCTACGGCATCGCCCGCGATCGCTTCGACGGCGAAGACGTCCTGCGCGTGCGCGACCGCATCGGCGAGGCCGTGCGCCGGGCCCGCAACGAATCGATGCCGACGTTGGTCGAGATTCGCACCTATCGGTTTCGCGGTCACTCGATGTCGGACGCCGGCCTCTACCGCACCAAGGAAGAGGTCGAAGAGTGGAAAAAGCGCGACCCCGTCGGCTTCGGCCGCGCGCTGCTGGAGAAGGCCAACGTCCCGGAGGCGGAGATCGCGGCCATCGAGGCCAAGGTCAAAGAAGAAATTGAGGAAGCGGTGCAGTTCGCCGAGGACAGCCCCGAGCTGGCCTACGAACGTCTCGCCGAGTTCACGTACAAGGAGTAACGGAAAGACATGCCGACCGTAGCGTATCGCGAAGCGCTCAACCAGGCGATGGCCGAGGAGATGGAGCGCGACGATCGAATTTTCCTGATGGGCGAAGAAGTTGGTCACTACAACGGCGCCTACAAAGTTTCCAAGGGCCTGCTGGATAAGTTCGGCGAAAAGCGGGTCATCGACACGCCCATCGCCGAAGGCGGCTTCGTGGGCGTCGGCATCGGCGCGGCGATGGTCGGTCTGCGGCCAATCATCGAGTTGATGACCTGGAACTTCTCGCTGGTGGCGGCGGATCAGCTGATCAACAACGCGGCGAAGATCCGGCAGATGTCCGGCGGCCAGTTCACGCTGCCGGTGGTGTTTCGCGGCCCGGGCGGGTCGGCGCACCAGCTGGCCGCGCAGCACAGCCAGTCGACCGAGGCGCTGTGGGCCCACATCCCCGGCCTGAAGGTCGTCATGCCGGCCAACCCGAAGGACGCCAAGGGTCTGCTCAAGAGCGCCATCCGCGACGACAACCCCATCGTCTTCATCGAAGGCGAGGTCATGTACGGCGACCAGGGCGAGATCCCCGAGGGCGAGTACACCATCCCGCTGGGCGTGGCCGAGGTGAAGCGTCAGGGCAAGGACCTCACCATCATCGGCTGGTCGAAGATGGTCAAGCTGGCGCTTCAGGTGGCCGAGCAGCTGGCCCCCGAGGGCATCGACATCGAGGTTGTCGACCCACGCACGATTCGCCCGCTCGACGAAGCGCTGCTGGTGCAGTCGGTGAAAAAGACCGGCCGCTGCTTGATTCTGGAGGAAGGCTGGCCGTTCAACGGCGTGGGCGCGGAGATCGCCTATCGGATCGGCAAGGCCTGCTTCGACGATCTGGACGCACCGGTCGAACGCCTCACCGGTGCGGACATGCCGATGCCGTACAACCACCACCTGGAAGCCATGTGCGTCCCCGACGCGGCCCGCACCATCGCCGCCGTCAAACGCGTGCTGTATTTGGAATAGCGGGCACGCCGCGCGCGTTCGCTTTCACGTCGACAGTTTCAACGAACGTCATTCGCCCACTCACGAAGGAATAGGTACGAGGTCATGGCCCAGATTCTGGATATGCCCCAGCTCTCCGACACCATGCGCGAGGGCGTGCTGCGGAAATGGCGCAAGAACGAAGGCGACAAGATCGCGCCGGGGGAGCTTCTGGCCGAGGTCGAGACTGACAAGGCGACCATGGACTTCGAAGCCTTCGACGAAGGCGTGTTGCTGAAACGTCTCATCGGTGACGGAACCACCGTGCCGGTGGGCTCGCCGATCGCCATCATCGGGAAGACGGGCGAGGACATCACCGCGCTGGTCGAGCAAGCCAAGGCTCGCTCGGCGAGTGGTGGAAAGAAACCGGCGGCGCCCGCACCGGCGGCGAAGGCACCCGAGGCGAAACCGACGCCGGCGCCTGCTCCCGCGCCCGCCGCCGCACCGGCGGCTCCGAATGGCGCCGCTCGCGCCGCCGCGCCGGCTCGTCCCGCCGCGCCGGCGCCTGCCCAGGTCTCGCGTCCGGCCGCCGCGCCGGCGCCGGCCGCCGGCAAGGTGCTGGCCTCGCCGCTGGCGCGCAAGCTGGCGACGGATCTGGGCGTCGACCTGCGCGCGGTTCAAGGCACCGGCCCCGGCGGTCGCATCGTCGAACGCGACGTCAAGGCCGTCGCCGACGGCGGCAGCAGCGCGGCCAGCGCGCCCGCCAACGACACCGCACCGGCCGAAGCCGCGGCGCAAGCAGAGCCGGCCAAACCCGCCGCGCCCCTGCCCGACAAGATCATCCCCGACCGCCGCGCCGAAGCGCGCCCGGCCGCGCCCGTCCCGAGCGACGACGTGGAAAAGCCCCTGTCGATGATGCGGCGGACGATCGCCCGCCGCCTGCTGGAGTCGAAGACCAGCATCCCGCACTTTTATCTGACCATGGACGTCGACATGGACGCCGCGATGGAGTTCCGCTCGCAGGTCAGCCAGGTGCACAACGCCAAGCTGTCGATCAACGATCTGGTCATCAAAGCATCGGCGCTGGCCCTGCGCCGCATTCCCGAGGCCAACGCGTCGTTCACCGACGAGGCGATTGTTGAACACGCCCGGGTCGACGTCGGCATGGCGGTGGCCATCGAAGACGGCCTGGTCACGCCAGTGATCCGCGACGCCGACCACAAGACCCTGGGTCAGATCTCCAACGAGGCCCACGAGATGGCCAAGCGCGCGCGCGATCGCAAGCTGCGCCCTGAAGAGATGACCGGCGCCACCTTCTCGGTGTCGAACCTGGGCATGCTGGGGATCCGGGACTTCTGCGCCATCATCAACCCGCCCGAGGCAGCCATCCTGGCCGTCGGCGCCGTCCGCAAGGAGCCGGTGGTCAAGGGCGACAAGATCGTCATCGGCCAGCGCATGTCGCTGACGCTGTCGTGCGACCACCGGGTCATCGACGGCGCCCTGGGCGCGAAGTTGTTGCAGGCCATCACGTCGATCCTCGAACGCCCGATCGCGCTGGCGTTTTAGGCATCAAACCATCATGGCCGAGAAATACGATGTGATCGTCATCGGCGCGGGACCGGGCGGGTACGTCGCCGCCATCCGCGCCGCGCAGCTGGGCTTCAAGACCGCGTGCATCGAACGCGAGCGCGCCGGCGGCATCTGCCTGAACTGGGGCTGCATCCCCACCAAGGCGCTGCTGAAATCCGCCGAGATGATGCGCGCCGTTCGGCACGCCGGCGACCACGGCGTGGTGGTCAGCGGCCCCATCACCTTCGACTGGAGCAAGGTGATCAGCCGCAGCCGCGGCGTCGCCGACAAGCTGGCCAGCGGGGTGGAGTTCCTGTTCCGCAAGTACGGCGTCCACCAGATCGCCGGCACCGCGTCGCTGAAGGGCCGCGGCAAGGTCGAGGTGGTCACGAAATCCGGTACCGCGCCAGGCACGTCGACGCTGGATTCGCCGCGCATCATCCTGGCCACCGGCGCGCGCGCCAAGTTCCTGCCCGGCATCGAAGCCGACGGTGATCGCATCATCACCTACCGCGAGGCGATGGTGCTGCCGGAGGTTCCCAAGTCGATGGTGGTGATCGGCGCCGGCGCCATCGGCATCGAGTTCGCCGACTTCTGGAACGCCTTCGGTGTCGAGGTCACGGTGATCGAATTTTTGCCGCGCGTGCTGCCGATCGAAGACGAAGAGATCTCGCAGTCGTTGGCCCGCATCCTCAAGAAGAAAGGCATGACGCTGCACCTGGGCGCCAAGACCACCGGCGTGAAGGTCAGCGGCAAATCGGTCACCACGTCGTTCACCACCTCGGACGGCCAGGAAAAGCAGGTCACGTCGGAGCGCGTGCTCATGGCGGTGGGCGTGCGCGCCAACGTCGAGGGCTTCGGCTTCGAAGGGATGGGCGTGGCGCTGGACCGCGGGTTCATCCAGGTCGACGACGCGTACAAGACCACCAGCCCCGGCATCTGGGCCATCGGCGACTGCGCCGGCCCGCCGCTGCTGGCCCACGTGGCGATGGCCGAAGGTGTTCGCTGCATCGAAGCGATGGCCGGCAAGCACGTCGAACCGGTGAACTACGACGCCATCCCCGGCTGCACCTACTGCGATCCGGAGGTGGCCTCGATCGGCAAGACCGAGGCGCAGGCGCGCGAGGCGGGGATCGACATTGCTGTCGGGCGCTTCCCGTTTTCGGCCCAGGGCAAGGCCCTGGCCGCCGGTCACCCCGATGGCTTCGTCAAGGTCATCACCAACAAGGCGCGCGGCGAGATCGTCGGCGTCCACGCCATCGGCCACGGCGTGACCGATCTGATCGCCGAGATGTCCGTCGCCATGACCTCCGAGGCGACCGCGCACGACGTGCTGGCGGCGGTGCACCCGCACCCGACGCTGTCGGAGGCGATGTTCGAAGCCACGGCGGCGGCCCTGGGCGAAGCGGTTCACATCTAGCCGCCCCGGGCCATATCGTATAGTAGGCGTCGTACCCCATGTCCGCGCGTGTCGTCGAAACCCGTTCGAAGAAGTTGCGCGTCGTCGCTGGCGAGGCGCCCGCCGCTTACACGCCGAAGCCTGACTGGATCCGCATGAAGATGCCGACCGGCGAGGCGTTCTTCGACTTGAAAAAGCGCGTGGGCGAGCTGGGGCTGCACACGGTCTGCGAGAGCGCGTCCTGCCCGAACATCGGCGAGTGCTGGAACCGCAAGTCGCTGACCATCATGATCCTGGGCGGCATCTGCACGCGATCGTGTCAGTTCTGCGACGTGCCGACCGGACGGCCCTTGCCCGCCGATCCCGAGGAGCCGGGCCGCGTGGCGACGATGCTGGCCGAACTGGGGCTGCGCCACACCGTCATCACCTGCGTCGATCGCGATGACATTCCCGACGGCGGCGCGGCGCACTGGGCGGCCACGATTCGCGCCGTGAAAACGGCCGCGCCTGAATTGGTGCTGGAAGTCTTGACCGGCGATTTCAAGGGCGACACCGGCGCGGTGGACGTCGTCATCGACGCCGGGCCGGATGTCTTCGCGCACAACCTCGAGACCGTGCCACGGCTGTCGCGCCAGGTGCGCGTCCAGGCCAGCTACGCGCGGTCCTACGCCGTCCTCCGTCACGCCAAGAATCGCGGCGCCATCACCAAGACCGGCTTGATGCTGGGCCTGGGCGAAGAGCTGGACGAGGTGCGCGCCGTTCTCCGCGAGCTGCGCGAGATCGGCGTCGACATCCTGACCCTCGGGCAATACCTGCGGCCGTCGCGCAATCACCTCGACGTCGCCCGCTTCGTCCACCCCGACGAGTTCGCCGCCCTCAAAGACGAAGCGCTGGCCCTGGGCTTTCCGCACGTCGAATCCGGCCCGATGGTCCGCTCCAGCTATCACGCCGACGGCCAGCGCGACATCGTGCGCCAGCTGGCGGCGCGCCGAGTCGCCCGATGATTCCGTACTTCAACGGGCACCTGTTCAGCATCCCCGCGATCAGCCTCTTTGGTCATGCCTTTGGCCCGATCTCGATCGAGATGTTCGGGGTGCTGGTGGCGCTGGGAGTGATCATCGGCGATCAGATCGTCGTGCGTCGCGGCGTCCAGATGGGCCTCGAAGCGCAGGACATCAAGTTCCTGAACGCCCGCATCGTCATCGCCGGTTTCATCATGGCCCACCTGGTGTCGGTGATTTTCTATTTTCCCGAACGGATCAAAGAAAACCCCCTGGTGCTGATCAATGTCTGGTCGGGCTTGTCGTCCTTCGGCGGTTTTCTGGGCGCGGCGCTGGCGTTCCTGTATTACACGCGGCGAGAAAAGATCTCGGCCCTGCGCTACGCGGACGCGGTGGCCCTGGGTCTGGTGGTCGGCTGGATCTTCGGGCGCACCGGCTGCTTCACGGCCCACGATCACCCGGGCCTCAAGACCAGCTTTTTTCTGGCCGTGCAATACCCGGGCGGCGCGCGCCACGATCTGGGCCTCGACGAACTGCTGTTCACCATCGTCATCGCCCTCTGCCTGTTTCGCTTCGCCCGCACGCCGCGCCCGCCGGGTCGGGTGATCGGGCTCTTCGCCCTGCTCTACGCGCCGGTGCGGTTCGGCCTGGATTTTCTGCGCGCCCGCGACTACGCCCGCCCCGACGAGCGCTACGCCGGCCTGACGCCGGCGCAGTGGGCGTGCATGCTGTGCCTGGCGGTCGGCCTCTGGCTTTTGATCCGCAAGAGCGACGAAGCCCCTCCTCCGGCGGCGGTCCCGCCGGCGCCATCGGAAGCCCCGCCCGCCTAGCGCCTAGACCGCTATCGAATTGACCCGATCTCGGAGGCGACACGGGACGAACGGTAACCGAGGCTGGACGCGCGGCTTGGACGGCGCGACAAATTCGGCGTGGTGGGCCGCTTGGCTGCTTTCGTCGCCGCATGGCATCCGAC